>JAWRJQ010000101.1:0-19912 GCA_040307385.1 Atopobiaceae bacterium | reverse complement strand
TTCTATCCGGCGCCCTTCTCGGTTGTCTGGACGGCATGCCGCCTGTCGTTGCGATGATGTTGCCGCACAGCCACAGAACGTTCAAACGTTTTATGTATCCTTAGAAGGCTATAGATGGTTCCCGTGCTCGGAGAGGAGAGCAGGCCATAGCCGCGCAGCAGACAGACAAGCCCCAGGCCAAGGTTGCTCCCAAGACCACGGTGCAATCCACGTCCAAGCACGAGCGCAACGAGTTCGTCTCGGTGCGCAAGAGCGTGCTGTTCTTGGGCGCGGTCATGCTCATCTACATTCTCTACGTGATCATCTCGGGCCAGCTGGGCGAGTTCCTCTCCTCGCTGGGCGGCGTCGATGGATGGTGGGTGCTGCGCGGTTTCGGGTGCATGTGCTGCTACTATCTGCTCGGCGTGGTGGGCTATGCGGTTCCCGTGGCGCGCGAGAAGTCCTCGCCGCTGGGCTTCCGCGACCTCATGAGCGTCGAGGCGGCGGGCATCTTCTTCTCGTTCCTCTCGCCGGGCGGAACCGGCGCCGCCCCGGCTCAGATCTACCGGCTCACGCGCGCGGGCCTCTCGGTGGGGTCCTCATCGGCCCTGCAGTACACGCGCTTCATCGTGTACGAGGCTGCCGAGGGCATCTTCGCCGCTGTCATGCTCATCTTCCGCTATCGGTACTTCTTCGAGGTCGTGGGCAATTTCGCGGTGATCGGCCTCGTGCTGTTCGGCGTGAAGATCGTCGAGGTCTTTGCCCTGCTCGTGATCTGCCTCTGCCCGGGCTTCGTGAAGCGCTCGGGCAACGCGATCATCCGCCTGCTTGAGAAAACCCCGCTCAAGGCCGACTTCGATCGCTGGCACGATGTGGTGAACAATCAGGTGCAGGAGTTCTCCGACGGCTTCAAGAGCGCCGCGAAGGACGCCCCGATGATGCTGCTCGCGCTCATGGTTTCCTTGGCGCAGCTGGCCTGCCAGTATGCGCTGCCGTGGTTCGTGGCCAACGCGTTCGGCTTCAACGTCGATCTGCTCACCTGCTTGGCTGCGGGCTCCATGCTCGAGCTGCTCACCTCCGCCATTCCGCTTCCGGGCGGCAGCGGCGGCGCCGAGGGCGGGTTCGCCATGCTGTTCAGGCCCATCTTCGGCTCTACGATCACGGCAGCTTTCGTGGTGTGGCGCTTCGTCGAATACATCGGCCCCATCATCGGCATGGTGCCGCTCCTGGGCCTGCGCAGCCACGGTGGCCGCAACGTGCATCAGCGCATCATGCGCGTCCGCGAGAGCTTCGACCGGTTCCGCCGCGGCCTGCCGGGGCAGAAGGGGCACAAGGTGTCGGGAGGCATTACGCTCGTTCCCAAAAGCAAGCCCAAGAAGTAGGTTTTCGCCCGCAAACGGTAGCGACGAGGGCGTGGGCTCTTGTGAAGAACCATGCGGTTTATCATGTGAGAGGCACTGTCCCTTTTCGTGAAGGAGTATTTCCATGGACATTCAAAGCATCGTCGGCGCTCTCATCGGCCTCGCGCAAGACAACCCTTCCGTGCTCGGAAGCCTTGTCGAGCATCCGTATTCCACGGTGCGCAGCGTCACCGGCGCTCAGGAGGTCAGCCGCAACGAGGCCGCCGAGGTCGTCACCGCCGTGTCGTCGCTCGCCCAGGGCAAGGCGGTCGACTTCGATGCGCTCGGCAGCATGGCCTCCACGCTGCTCGGGCAGAACGACAACTCCGTGCACACCCTTGCAGGGTCTCTGTTCGGCAATCTGCTGGGGGTTCCTTCCGCCGGGAAAGCCGAGCAGGCTGAGGAGAAGCCCGCAGGCTCGGGCCTGAACCTCGATCTGGGCAAGCTCGCCACCATTGCCGGCTCGCTGCTGACCATCGCGAATTCCACCGGCATCGCGACGGGCAAGGGCAAGAAGGGCGGCGTCGATCTCTCCGACGGCATCGGCCTCGACGACATCGTCGGCATTGCCTCCTCGCTGCTCGGAAACGACAAGTAAGGCTGCGATTGCCGGTCCGGTGCCCGAGGCCATTCTCCGGCCCGGCTGCTTTTGCCGCATGCCTGTTTTTATCAAATACGCAACTATAGGTTGACCTGCTGAAATGCAGTTCTTGCCGCACAAGCCTCGTACTTGTGCGGCAAGCCCGTTTTCTCCATCGATCCCGTAGAGTTCTCTTGAATTCTCAAACGATCGACAAAACGAGCGTTCAGGGACGTGTTCCTTATCTATCGGCTGATTCCGCTCATGTTCGACAGCCATCCGCCCGCTCGGCGTCAGCTATCCGAAAAGCCCATGTGATATGAAGGATCTCCGGCTACCAAGGAGGTCCTATGAGCATATGCCTATGCGGTCCATCTGCCGAGAAGATCCTCGATTTGCTGGCGCTGAAGAGGCTTCATGCGCTTGATCGCGCCGGACGGGTGGAATTCGAGACGTGCCGGGCGGGCAGACGGGAGCTGAGGAGAGCGCTCTCCGTGCTTCCGCCGCTCGAGCAGCCGGTCCATGTGCTTGTCCCCGAGCCAACGATGCGCGTGCGCGATGCGGAGGTTCGCGCCCACGTATGGAGCGGACCGGTGGTGGAAGGCGCGCTCATCCGCCTCGCTCCGAGCGTCTATGCGCTGTGCCCCGAGTTCAATGCCGCGCTTCTGATGCGGGGTGCCGCGCCTGTAGCCCGCGCTCTCGTGCTCATGAGCTACTGCGGGATCTTCTCCATCGATACCGGCTCAGAAGATGGGTTTGTCAGGCGTCCGCAGCTTACGACCGTCGACCGGCTGCGCGATTTTGCCGTGAAGATGCAGCATTGCTCGTGTTCGCGCGCACTGTCCCGGGCAGCCGAGCTCACGCTGGAGCGATCGCGCTCGCCTCTGGAATCGAGCCTCGCAGTGGTGTTGACAGCGCCCTGCGAGCTGGGTGGGTTTGCCGTGCCAAGACCGGAGCTCAACGCAGCGATCAGCCTTGGCGGGACAGGGTGCGCCATTCTCGGCAGGAGGGTCGTGGAGGCCGATCTCGTATGGCGTGGGAAGCGCGTGGTGCTCGAGGTTAATGGGCGGCTCAGACATGAGGGGCGTTTCGGCGATGACCTCACCCGGTCCTCCGCGCTCGAATCGCAGGGGTACTCCGTGCGATTTGTTACAGCTCAGCAGTTCAGAAGCGCGCGGCAGATGCTTGTGCTGGGGAGATGGCTGAGGAGGGAGCTGGGGATGGAAGAGCTTCTCCCCGAGAGGTCGGCACTCCAGAAGCTGATCGGAGACGTAACGGGCTTTGCGTATCCGAGGTTCTCTCTGCGCGGATGATGGGGAGGGAGCGCATTCTTGCCGCATAACCCAATCGCTTGTGCGGCAAAATCGGTAAACTCGCTGGTAAAAGCTTCGTTTATCCTCTTATTTAACCACGTGTGCGGCAAACCGGGTCCTGCCTGCTTGCAACGCGTGCGCATCGTCTCATAATGGTGGCAAGGAGGCGTATCCGCCCTGCTCACCGACACGAGAGGAGACACCATGCTGCATGAGATCACGTTCGCATCGTCTAACGCTCGCGACGAGGTGACCGGCTGGGTCTATGTGCCCGCCGTCGCCGAACCCGAGGGCATCGTCCAGCTCATCCACGGCTTCGGCGAGCATTCGCGCCGTTACTTCCACCTGATCGTCTCGCTCATGGAGGCGGGCTACATCGTTGCCGCCAACGATCACGTGGGCCATGGCGCCACGGCCATCGCCAACAACACCTGGGGCGACTGGGGTGATGCCGGCCCGCATACCATGATGGAGGACGAGAAGCGCTTCCATGACTGTGTGGTTGCGAAGTATCCCGATCTGCCGTACTTCCTGTTCGGGCACTCTATGGGCTCCATGATCGCGCGAGACTTCTCCGCTACGTACGGCGACCTGCTCACCGGTGCCGTCTACTGCGGTACCACGGGCGTGTTCGCCCACGCGCCTGCCGTGCGCGAGAAGGTCGATGCCGCCGTTAAGGCAGGCCTTGCCCACGAGAGCGATCCATCGTTCGTGGCCGATCTTCTGGGCTGGATGTTCGAGCGCTGCGATGAGGGCGCCGTACTGGGCAACGAGTGGATCTGCCATGATCCCGCAGTGCAATACGACCACGCCAACGACCCGTTCGATGCGTTCACGCATCCCACGCACAACATCAGCCTGCGCGATTTCATCGACATGATGACTTTCATCCAAGGCACCGACTGGGCCGAGAAGGTCCCGCGCGATCTGCCCATCCTGCTCATCGCCGGCGACCAAGACCCCGTGGGCTGCTACGGCGAGGGCGTGTATCAGTGCGCCAATTGGCTCATCGACACCGGCCATCGAGTCACCACCAAGCTGTGGAGCGGCTATCGCCACGAGATCCACAACTACTTCGATATCAAGGACTACGTTGCCGATTTCGTCATCGATTGGCTCTACGAGCAGATCTAAACCCAGCCCCGAGCAGCCGCTCCTCTGCAAAAGCTAGCCGCTCACGCCTTTCTGGAAACGACTGTTGACGCAGTCGTTTCTTGTGTCATACTGTGGTTCGAGGGTATAACAAAATTATACTAAGTAATACCCATACGCAGCCGAGAAACGCAGGATACGGGTGTTATGGCAGAAAAAATGACGCCAGTCGTAGCAAAGGTCTCCCCGGCGGAGAAGGATCGCTTCTTCGAGGCCACCGAGCTCATCGGAACCACACCCTCGAACGCGATACGCATGTTCATCTGTGCGTTCAATCGCGCGGGAACGTTTCCTTTTGAGATTCTGGCACCGGAGGTCGCGGGAAAGGGTGACGTGGAGCATGGCCGATAGATTGCGCTGGTGGTTGCTCAGGGTGGTTTGCCGAATACCGCGCAGGTTCAACAGCGTGGCCATTTCGCGTATGAGGCAAGGCCTTATCGGCCGCTGCATGACCTCCTGGCTCTAGGCGTGCCCTTTCGTCGATTTCTTGCGCCACCTGTCGGTGGGGGGCTTCTTCTTCCAAACAACTGTAGATACTGTTGAAAACACTCTTTCAACATGAGGAAGAGAGTTTCAATGCGGCTGTATCTGTGTGGACGATCTGCGCTTTCCGTGCTGCGTTACCTGCGCAGCATCCATGACGAGAGGCTGTTTCGGCGGCCCTCCCGCATACGTTCTCTCACGCAAGCGGTTCGTCTGCGATCGCAGCTCACCAGCCTGTCTTTTGAGGCGGAATATCTGGTTGGACATGCCGGAGATACCGTTCATGCGCTGGTGCCTAGTCAGGAGCTGCATGGAAGCAGAGATGGCTTCACGGCGCATCTGTGGAGCGCTTCAGTGCCGTCCGGGGCGTTTCTCAGGCTTGCCGATGATTTATTCGTGAGCTCACCGGTGTTTGTCTTTCTGCATATGGCACGCGAGCTTGAGCCTTTCGAGCTGGCGATGCTCGGGCTGGAGCTCTGCGGATTCTACTCCTTGCCGGAATGTCGGGTGCCTTTCGTATCCAAAAGCATCGACGAGACCGAATACGAGATACCGGCTGTTACAACGGCGCGGCGCATAAGGGCGCTCTGTGATGCTGCTCCAGCTGCCCATGGTGTCGAGCGAGCGCGGATGGTGTCGCGCTGGTTGGCGGATTGCTCGGCATCGCCCATGGAAAGCATCGTGTTTCTGCTGTTAACGCTGTCCCGCCATTGGGGCGGGTATGCGGTTCCCGCTCCCGTGTTCAATCCGAAGGTCGTCGTCAAAACAGCACGGGGCGTCGAGAGCCGCTATCCTGATCTGTATTGGCACGATGCCTCGATCGACGTGGAGTATCAAAGTGATTTCGCTCATACCGGCGCTTGGAAACGATACAAGGACTCTAAACGCCACATTCAGCTGACGGTCAACAAGATCACGGTGCTCCCGCTTACGAAGATCCAGGTTGAGGATGCGAGCGACTTTCACGAGTTCGCCCTCGGCCTTCGTAAGCTTCTGAGGATGAGGAACCGACGCTTCGACCGGAGCTGGGAAGTCCGACGAGACGAGCTTAGACGCTCGCTGCTCGCTTTCTAGTGCCGAGTGTGCACGATATTTCGAGAAATCAGCCCACTTTTGGCGATATTGTGCGTGAAAGGGGTGCTGATTTGTCATCGCACTTTGCCTACTTCAGCGTTTGTGCAGTTCAGAGGTGCCCGGGGATAACCCTTGATGGTAAATCGGTACCGCTCTTGTGCACAATAACGCCAAAAGTGGGCAGAAATCCAAAAAAACCGTGTATCGAATGCTGCCTAGGTTCATAGGGGGTGACGGGTCGTGCGGGGTACCGTCAGGAGGAGGACGAAAGGTGCGAATAATCAGGCCTGCAGCGTTTTCAGAGTCTGCAACGTAGTTTAAAAAACCTATCCGAGTGCAGCGGGCTGGATGATAGCGCTACAATCAATATTTGCATGCAATCCCGCACGCGCCTTCGCCATCAGGAGGAGCACAATGGCCGACAAGCCCAGCTTCTACATCACCACTCCCATCTACTACGTCAACGCCGCGCCGCACCTCGGCACCGCATACTGCACCATCCTGTGCGATGTCATGGCCCGCTATAAGCGCGCCATGGGCTTCGACGTCAAATTCCTCACCGGCCTCGACGAGCACGGCGAGAAGGTCCAGCGCACCGCTGAAGAGCACAACATGACCCCGCAGGCCTGGTGCGACTCCCTCGCGCCCGCCTTCCACGAAATCTGGAACACCCTCGAGATCTCCCACGACGACTTCATCCGCACCACCGAGCCGCGCCAGGTCGCTGCCGTCCAGCATCTCTGGAATCGCATGAAGGAGGCGGGCTACATCTATAAGGGCAGCTACGACGGGTGGTACTGCGTCCACGAGGAAACCTACTTCACCGAAACCCAAGTCCAGAAGTCCGACGAGGAGCACCACACCGAGGGCCAGCACCTCTGTCCCGACTGCGGACGTGCGCTCGAGCGCGTCCAGGAGGAATCCTGGTTCTTCAAGCTGTCTGCATTCCAGGACAGGCTTCTCGCCCTCTACCGCGAACATCCCGATTTCGTCATGCCGAGCTTCCGCATGAACGAGGTTCGTACCTTCGTCGAGGGAGGCCTGCGCGACATCTCCGTCTCGCGCACCAGCTTCGATTGGGGCATCCCCGTGCCCTTCGATGAGAAGCACGTCACCTACGTGTGGTTCGATGCTCTGCTCAACTACGCGACCGCAGTGGGCTTCGGCAACCCCGAGCTGGCCGACGAGTACGCGCGCCGTTGGCCCGCGCAGTTCAACGTGGTGGGCAAGGACATCATCCGCTTCCACTGCGTCATCTGGCCCGCCATGCTCATGGCCATCGGCGAGGCCGTGCCCGAGCACGTTTTCGCGCACGGCTTCCTCATGGTGCGCGATGACGAAACCGGCCAGACCCGCAAGATGTCCAAATCGCTCGGCAACGCCATCGCGCCGCAGGATGTCATCGACCTGCTCGGCATCGAGGGCTACCGCTATTACTTCATGACCGACTGCGTGCCCGGCGAGGATGGAGGCATCTCTTTCGGCCGTATGGAGCAGGTCTACAACGCCGATCTGGCCAACAGCTGGGGCAACCTCGTGTCGCGCTCGCTCAACATGAGCGCGAAGTACTTCGACGGCAACACGCCCGAGCTGCCCGAAGGCTGGGCCGCTGCGGGCAATCCGCTCAAGGACCTCGCCGCCGGCATCGCCGACCGCTACGCCGCGCATATGGACAAGCTCGACTACGTGGCTGCCAAGGACATCGTGATGGAGCTCGTCCACGCCGCCAACCACTACATCGAGGACTCCATGCCCTGGGCCGTCGCCAAGGACCCCGCGCGCGCCGACGAGCTTGCTGCCATCATCGCCAACCTGCTCGAGACCATCCGCATCTGCGCGCATCTGCTCAGCCCGTTCATGCCCTCCACCAGCGCCGAGGTGCTGCACCGCATGTCGCTCGACGCCGAGGCGCACACCTGCGACCTCGTGGGCGCCTGCACATGGGGTGGCATCGCCGGCGGCGTTGCGGTGACCAAGGGAGATGCCCTCTTCCCGCGCCTCGGCGGCAAATAGGCGAGCAGATCGTGAACTCCACGCTCGCAACGCCTTCGGCAACGCGCGCGGTCCTCGAGCGTTTCGGCCTCTCGACCAAGCATCGCCTGGGGCAGAACTTCCTGGTGAACGACGCCGTTATCGGGCGCATCCTCGCGCTCGCCGAGATCGCGCCCGATGAACGCGTGCTGGAGGTGGGCCCCGGCATCGGCACGCTCTCGGTTGCGCTGCTTGCTGCGGGAGCGTGCCTGACGGCCGTCGAGGCGGATCATGCACTCGAGCCGGTGCTCGCCGAGACATGCGCGCACGAACGGTTCTCGCTCGTGCTGGGCGATGCGCTCAAGGTGCTCCCCGACGGCCTTCCCGCAGGGTGCGTACCCGTCAAGCTCGTGGCGAACCTGCCTTATCAGGTTGCCGCCACGCTCATCCTGAAGGTGTTCGAGGAGATGCACTCTATCGCCCGCGCCGTCGTGATGGTGCAGGCCGAGGTTGCCGACCGCATCTGCGCCGTGCCCGGCACCAAGGCTTACGGTGCATATACCGCAAAGCTCGCCCTCTTCGGGCAGGTCACGGATCGCTTCGAGGTGGGTCCGGCCAATTTCATGCCGCCTCCGCACGTGGACTCCGCCGTGGTGCGCATCGACCGCTCTCCGCTCGCGGCTCTCGACCTCGCCCGCGCGGCTGCCCCCGTCATCGATGCTGCGTTCGCACAGCGGCGCAAGACCATCCGCAACTCCATGGCGGCATCGGGTTTCGAGAAGGGCGCGCTCGACGCTGCCTTCGCCGCCTGCGGCATCGCGCCCGGCGCCCGCGCCGAAACCCTCGCGCCCGCCCAGTTCATCGCGCTCGCCGCAGCCCTGGGGGAGGGCGCGCCATGCTGACCATCGCCGACAGGAAGGGCCGCATCCACGAGCTGCCCGAGCCGCTCGCGCCCCTGGCCGACACTCATGGCCACCTCTCCAAACGCAGGCCCGAGCAGGCAGCGGCCGCGCTTGTCCGCGCATGGGATGCGGGCGTTCGCCTGCACGTGATCCCCGTCGACCCCACCGATGACGTGCCCGACGTCGCCGCATTCTTCGCGTGGTTCGAGAAAACCTGCGCGCTTGCGGGACCTCTGGGAGAGGGCACCTACTTCGTCGCCGGCGCGCATCCCTACGGTGCCGCCGCGCTGAACGATCAAGCCCTTGCGCGCCTGGACGCACTGCTCGACCATCCGCGCTGCGTGGGCATGGGCGAGATCGGCTTGGACTACGGTCCCTACAACGAGCTTGCGCCCGACGTGCAGGAGGCGGCTTTCCGCAGGCAGCTGCGCATCGCGCATGCGCGCAGCCTTCCCGTGGAGCTCCACCTGCGCGATCCCGAAGGGAGAGAGCCTCGGGCGCACGTCGACGCCCTGCGCATCCTGCTCAATGAGGGCGTGCCCGCAGCGGGCTGCGATCTCCACTGCTTCACCTGCGGCCCCGAGGTCATGACGCCCTTTACCGATCTGGGTTGCTACATCGCCTTCGGCGGAGCGGTCACGTTCGCGCGCTCCGATGATATCCGTGCCGCCGCGGCGGCTTGCCCGGCACACCTCATGCTCACCGAGACCGACTGCCCGTACATGACGCCCGTGCCGCTGCGCGGCGAGACGTGCGAGCCGGCGATGGTGGCGCTCACGGCCGCCTGCGTGGCCGATGCGCGCGAACAGGCAGGCGATGGGAGCCGCGCAGATACCTACGCTGCGCTCTGGGATAACGCCCGCCGCCTCTTCTCGCTGGCGTGAGCGTCGCGCCGGATGCGCCCGTCCGCTGCTGTGCTATCCTAGGCCCATGGCATTCCCTCCGCACCGCGCGGGAGGATGCGCATGCCTCAAAGCCCTGTCACAACCGTTGCGAACGCCTTCGCGGAGCTGCTCTGGCCTACGGGCTGCGTAGGCTGCGACTACCCCGAGAGCCTGCTCTGCGAGAGGTGCCGCGACCAGCTGCCCTGGATCTGCCAACGCTGGGCATGTCCCTCATGCGGTGCGCCCTTCGGCTGGCTCACCTGCACCGAGTGCCGTCGTGAGTGGGAGGTGCGCGCCACCGTGTGCGCCATGGGCTTCGAAGGCGTCCCCGCCCGCATGGTCACCGCGCTCAAGGATCACCACGAGCTGCGCCTGGCTCCCATCATGGCAGCTGCGCTGGCGACGGCCCTCGACGAGGCATCCGCGTGGTCCGCGCTCGATGGACGGTCCCGCTTCGATCCGGGCTGCCTCGATGCCATCGTCTTCGTTCCCGCAACGGCGCAGGCATATCGACGCCGCGGGTTCGACCACATGGAGCTCGTATCGCGTGCGCTCGTCGCAGAGCTCGGCCTGCCGCTCGCCGATGTGCTCGTGCGCCCTCACGCGCTCGATCAGCGCGGCCTCACCCGCGAGGAGCGCGCTGCCAACATCGCGTATTCCATCAGGTGCCTTGAGGACGTCTCCGATCTGCGCGTCCTGCTCGTCGATGATGTCGTCACGACGGGCGCCTCGATGCGCGAGGCAACGCGCGTCCTGCTCTCACGCGGCGCGAAGGAGGTGACCGCATGCGCCTTGTGCCGTGTATGGTGAGTTAGCTGCTATAATCGAAGCACTGCTTCACCCTGGGTCTGTGGTTGCGGGCATATGCCCAAGTCCAAGGCAGACGAGGCCGAAAGGATCCACGTAAGCAGGGGCGTGAGCGCTCCTGCGATCATGGCTCGTCCTAGAGGTAAGACGCACCGTCCGTTCATACATGAGGCATCCGGCCTCGCGGGCGAGAGCGCCGAAGTGGGGGGCCGTAGCCCCGAAGCCGAGGCGCCGGTGCGCGAGTGTGGGGTCAAAGACCAGGTCAGCCGGGGCGGAGCACCTATCTTCATCGTTTCCGCCAGCGAGAAGAGGAAGAACGAGAGGTTCCTATGAAGACCCATAGAAGCACCATCATAAGCTGCGCCATCGCGCTGTGCCTGGCCTGCTGCCTCACTGCCTGCAATCCTCTGGATCAGATCGACGCCCTGTTCACGCCCACCTCGGTTGCCGATGCCATGGCGAACAAGGCGGCGGAGCGGCAGGCAACCGTTTCCACGCCCGACGTCATCGAGGAAGGCTATCTCACGGTCGGCCTGTACACGGCCGAGACCACCGCGCCGTTCTGCATCGCGCAGCCGTCGGGCGAGGTCACGGGCATGGATATCGAGCTCGCGTCCATGATCGCCGATGCCATGGGCCTCAAAGTGCGCTTCGTCAACGTCACATCGGTCGCTTCCGCGCTGGGCGTCGAGTGCGACATCGTGATGAACGTCGCCTGGGGCACGGTGGACGGAGCCACCGTGGTGGGCGCCTATGCCGAAAATGCGACCGCCCTTTTCCACGTGGGCGACTCCACCGTCGTCGATGCCGAGAGCCTTTACGATGCCACCGTAGGCCTGCAGAGCGGATCGGTGTCGCAGCGTCTGCTCTCCCAGAACGACCTGCGCATGCGCGAGAGCAGCTACGATAACCTCAACGGCGCCTTCGAGGCCCTTGCCGCAGGCGAGGTGCAGTACGTCTGCTGCGATCTCTACTCCGGTGCGTACCTCGCGTCCTTCTACAGCAGCATCTCCCTCTGCGGCACGCTCGACGTGCCCGCTGCAGAGGGCATCGCGGTTGCCTCCAGCAATACGACGCTCCAGGTCAACGTGCAGTCTGCACTCGAAACCATCCAAACCAACGGCCTCTTCGAACTGGTGCGCATCAAGTGGATCGGCGGCATGCCCAACGCCACCGATGCAACCCGGATCAAGGGGCTCGTGTAGCGCGCCCCATCGTGTCGAATTTGGAGAAACGATAGCGCCGACGGCTCTGCGCAACCGTCGGCCGTGCTTCACCGCTTTGTTGCCGCCGTATCCCGAACCCCTGTGAATCAAAGTCAATTCTCGGGTATCGTCCTAAGTAAGGCACATCCGGTTCGCCGGGAGTGTACAGCAGTAACCGCACAAAGGAGGCACGTATGGTCGACATCAGAATCTCCGGTCGCAAGGTTGCAATCACCGACGCCCTGCGCTCTCATGTGGAAGACAAGTTGGGATCGGCGTTCAAGGTCTTCGACATCTCTCCCATGACCTGCGATTGCGTGCTGCGCGTTGACAAGAACCCCTCCAACCTCGAGCGTAAGGCCTGCGAGGTCACGGTGTTCGTGCGCGACAACGTGGTGCGCGTTGTGGCTTCGGGCGACGACATGTATGCTGCCATCGATTCCGCTGCCGATAAGGTGAGCCGCCAGCTCCGTAAATACAAGACGCGCGTGGTCGATCGCCGTCAGAGGGGAGGCCGCATCGCCGTGCCCTCCAACGTGGAAGACCTCGCCGACCTTATCATTCCCGGAGGAGAGGACGAGGATGACGACATCCTCGTGCGCGAGAAGGTCATCGACCTTCCGCCCATGACCGAAGAGGAGGCGCTCGTCCAAACCGACCTGCTCGGCCATGATTTCTATGTATTTACCAATGCCACGACCGGCCTGATCAATGTGATCTACCATCGTAAGAATGGAGGATACGGCATTATCAAGCCCAAGATCGAGGAGGAGAATGACTGACAGAGCCACGGAAGAGGTCAGCACACGCAAGCCGGAGGACGCCTACGATCTCGAGGGCGTGTCCACTCCCAACAATAACTACGTTCCCACGGATGTCGTCAAGGCGGTGCGCGCGTTCAAGGCGCACCGCGACGTCCATATTATCGTGGATACCTGCGCCGATTTTGCGCCCAAGGTCGCTGACCGCTTGGGCGTGGAGATCATCGGCTTTCCCTACATCGTCAACGGCGTCGAGCATCTCGACGACATCTGGGAGTCCATCTCCTATAAGGAGTTCTACGATACGCTGCGCGGCGGGGCCCACGTGACCACCGCCGCCGTGTCGCCGGGCTACTACTACGATGTGTTCGAGCGCGCTGCCAAGGAGGGCACCCCCACCATCTATCTGGGCTTCACGGGCGGGCTCTCATCGAGCATCCATGCGGCAGAGCAGGCGCAGGCCATGATCGCCGAGGCATATCCCGATTTCGAGCTCTACGTGCTCGACAATCTTTGCCCGTCGGGTTGCGCCGAGCTGCTGGCCGTGGAGGCGGTGCGTCTGGCGGGCAACGGCGCCTCGGCGGCCGAGCTCTTCGCGTGGGCACAGGAGGCACGCTACTACGTCCAAGGCTATTTCACGCTCGAAAGCTTCGACGCGCTGGCTGCCGGCGGGCGTATCCCGCCCGCTGCGGCCCAGCTGGGCGGCAAGCTCGATATCAAGCCCGAGCTCTCCTTCGATCTCAACGGATCGCTTACCCTGAAGGGAATCTGCCGCGGCCGCAAGAAGGCGCTGCGCGCGCTCGTGTCCGACTTCAAAGAAAATTGGTGCAACGACCTGTCGCTGCCCATCGCCATCATGCATGCCGATGCCGAGAAGGACGCCGACTGGCTCGAGGAGCACCTGCGCAAGGAGAAGGGCTGCGAGGGCTTGCTGGTTATCCGCAGCGTCATCTCGCCGGTGCTCGGCGCCCATGTGGGTCCGGGCATGGTAGCCGTGGGATTTTGGGGCGGCGATCGCCGCGAGAAGCTCTCGCTCACCGACCGCATCGCCCGCAAGGTGCGCTCACGCGCGTAGGCGAAGGGAACAACGATGTCTCACTCAACCATCTCCAAGGTGGCGTTCATCGGCACGGGCATCATGGGCTCGGCCATCGCGAGCCACATCCTCGACGCGGGCTACGAGCTCGTCGTGCATAACCGCACCAAGGCCAAGGCGGAAGCGCTTGTGGAGCGCGGCGCTGCTTGGGCGGAAAGCGTCGCGCAGGCCGTGACGGGCGCCGATGCGGTTCTCACCATGGTGGGCTACCCTGAAGACGTGGAAGAGGTGTACCTTGCGTCCGACGGCGTGCTGGCGCACGCGCGCCCGGGCGCATGGCTCGTCGATCTCACCACCTCGTCGCCCGAGCTTGCGCGCGACATCCACGACGCCGCCGAGGTGGAGGATGTCCACGCTCTCGACTGCCCGGTCACGGGCGGGCAGCAGGGTGCGCTCGACGGCACGCTCACGCTCATCGTCGGCGCAGCCGAACGCGACCTCCCCGAGGAGCTCCTCGCGCTGCTCAGGGCCTTCTCGTCGAAGATGTGCTTCTTCGGGCATGCGGGCGCAGGCCAGACAGCCAAGCTCTGCAACCAGGTGTCGCTCGCCTCGTGCATGGTGGGCTACGCCGACGCGCTGTCGCTTGCCGAGCAGGCGGGCCTCGACCCGCATGCCGTGCTCGATCTCATGGCCAGCGGGACGGGCGGGTCGGGTGCTTCGCGCACGCTGGCCCCCAAGGCGCTCGCGGGCGACTACGCACCGGGTTTTCTTGCCGAGCACCTGCGTAAGGATCTTGGCCTCGCGCTTGCACATTCTGAGGAATTTGAGCTCACCCTGCCGGGAACCGAGACAGCGTTCGCGCTTTTTGATCTACTCTGTACTGTCGGCGGTTCGCGTTTGGGCACGCAGGCGCTCAGCCTGCTGTATGCAAGCGAAGCCGACGGTGCCGCCGCAGGGCTCGACTGGTCGTTGGCCGAGCGCCGCGATGGCGACGAATGCGACGATGACGAGTGCTGCTGCGGGCATCACCATGACGGCGACGGCTGCTGCGGCCACCACCACCGCTAGGAGGATGTGCACATGTCCGATGAGATCGTAACCGACGCAGAGGCGCCCGAAGAGGGCGCTGATCCGGTCGCATACACGCCAGAGCTGGTGCAATCCCTGATCGAGGAGCTGTCCTGCTCGAGTAGACGCAGGCGGCAGGATGCGGGCTTCGAGGTCGTGTCCATCGCCCATGCCGCGCCCGAGCTTCTCGAGCCCCATGTCGATGCGCTGGTGGATGCCCTCTACCGGCCCGAGGCGCAAACCCGCTGGGAGGCGCTCGATGCGCTCACCACGCTCGTGCCGCTCTACAGCGACAAGACGTTCGGCGCCTTCGAGGGTGCCGAGGCGGCGCTCTTCGACGAAAGCTCCGCGACGGTGCGCCTGGCCGCCTTCCTGTTCCTGGCGCGCTACGCCTCCGTCGCACCCGACCGCTCCGATGAGGCATGGCCCCTGCTCGACGAGGCGATCCAGTGCTTCCACGGCGATGCGGAGTACCACGATATGCTCGTCGGCCTGCTCGAGATGGCGGGCGGCAGCATCTCCGACGCCACGGCGCAGGCGCTCGCCGAGCGCGTGAGCTTCGATGCCGAGAACGGCTCGTCCTTCATCAAAACCTATTCCGAGAAGATCATCGATGCCGTGAAGGCTGAGAGGTAGACGCACGGGCACGTGACGGCGCCGTGAAGAGAGGACTGCACAATGGCGAAGAAAAAACAGGGTCCGAAGAAGGTTCCGAGCTCGGTGGTGGCGCTGATCGTCGGCGTCTGCTGCCTGGTTGCGGGATTGCTCGTGGGAAGGTTCATGTTGGCTCCCCGCGACGCTTCCAACCCCCTGAACAGTGTCACGCTCTCCGCAGCCGAGCTCGACACCGTGGTGGCGACCTATACCTACGGCGGCGAGCGGCATGAGATCACGGCGCGCGAGGTCATCGAGGACGGCTCTTCGCTCGAGATGGCGCTCAACGCCGACGGCACCTATGCGATGCCCTCGGCCGACGCGGTCTTGGGTTATGCCCGCAACGCCATCGTGCTCAGCGAAGCCCAGGCGCGCGATATCACCGTGACCGACGAGGACATCTCCGCCTACGCGATGGAGGTCCTCGGCACCGACGACTACACTACCATCGCCTCGGCCTATGGGTATACCGAGGATACCGTCAGGCGCATGCTCGGCGAATCCGCCGTGATGAAGGGGCTGCGCGACCAGGTCCTTGCCGAAGTCGGCGTGGGCGAGGCTCCTACAGCGCCCGAAGAGCCCGAGGACGGCAATCGCGACACCGCATCCCAGGAGTATGCTGACTACGTGATCGCGCTGCTCGGCGATGAGTGGGATGCGGAGAACAACACCTGGGCCCGCACCGACGGTGCCTACTATGCCACGCTGCAGACCTTCCCCATCTCCAACGAGGAGGCGACCTATGAGGCGGCCGAGCAGGCCTTCTTCATCGCCTACCAGGATTATGCCGCCGCATCGAGCAATGCCTCGCAGGAGTGGACCAACTACGTGAACGGCCTGCTGAGCAGCGCCTCCATCGAGATCGCCACGCTCGGCGTCTAGGCGCGTCACGCGGAATCGCCTGCCATGAAGATCGCCGTCAGCGCCTGCTTGCTCGGGGACCCGGTGCGCTACGATGGCGGAGCGAAGCCCTGCCCCGCCGTCATGGCGCTCGCGGCACGCTCCGACGTGGAGGTGGTGCGCGTGTGCCCCGAGGTCGCCGCGCGCCTCCCCGTGCCGCGCCTGCCTGCGGAGCAGCGCGGCGGCAGGGTATTGCTCGCCGACGGCACCGATGTGACCGAGGCGTTCGCGCGGGGAAGCGAGCTCAGCCTGCAGGAGGTGCTGGCTGCGGGCGTGGAGTGCGCCGTGCTCAAATCAAACAGCCCCTCATGCGGTGCGGGCATCATCTACGACGGCACCTTCACGGGCACGCGCGTGCCGGGGTGGGGAACGTTTTCTGCGCTCGTGCGCGACGCGGGCATTCCCGTAGTCACCGAGGACGAGGTGAGAAGCGCCGTTCCGCCCTGTTCGGGTCGGTGAGGAAGTTTTCCACCATTCGCATGTGTGCTTGTCCGCACAGCACGCGGTCTGCTATAGTTATGTGCTGCGCCGGAATAGCTCAGTTGGTAGAGCGACGCACTCGTAATGCGTAGGTCTCGGGTTCGAGTCCCGATCCCGGCTCCAGGATTTCTCGCAGGTCAGCTTGCATGCTGGCCTGCTTTCATATTTCGTTTGCTAGTATGGGGCATTGGCACACGTATCGAGTTGCCGCGCGCTCCGCACGGAGGAGAAACCATGAGGGAGTTCCCCCGCACGATCAAAGCCGCTATCTTCGACTTCGACGGCACCATCTGCGACACCGAGAGCGCGAACAGCCGCTACGTACAAAGCATCATGCGCAGCTACGGTATCGAGCTCGATGAGGATGAACTCCTCTCGTTCGTGGGCGGGGACGATTGCGTCATCGTTCCGCCCATCCTCGAGCGCTGGGGTGTCGCCCAGACCCTTGACGATTACCTCGCCGACATCGCACGCACCTCCCGCATCTATCGTGCCGATCCACTTGAACCGTTCGAGGGGTTCTACGGGTTCATCCGTCTGCTGAAAGAGCGCGGCATGCTCTGCGCCGTGGCATCCTCGACGGCTGCATGCGACATCCTTTTCGCGCTCAACCGCCTGCGCCTGGTGAGCTCTTTCGATGCGGTGGTGTGCCGGGAGATGGTGGAGACGCTCAAGCCCAGCCCCGAACCGTATCTGAAAACCCTCGAGCTTCTCGGTGTCGAGGCAGGCGAGTGCGTGGTCTTCGAGGATTCGTCGTTCGGCATCTCGGCAGCTCAGGCGGCGGGCATCTACACGGTTGCCTTTACGGGATCCGCGATCGTGCAGGACGTCTCTGCGGCCGATGCGTCCGTCGGCACGTGGGCCGAAGCCTGCTCCCTGTTCTGATCTGAGGGCGCGCGGTTCAAAATCGTGCTTCGGGCGCACGTGCGCGACACAAGAATGAAAACGATGCCCGGACGACTCCGAGCCGAATGCCTGCAGCAGGTAAGCCATCGTCGGTTCAGAGCGTCCGGGCAAAGGCCAGCAGCTCGTCCACATCCTCGGGTTTCGTCGCCCACGAGCACACGAAGCGCGTGAGCTGGCGGCCGTCGGGCAGGGTTTCGAAGATCTCGCAGCCCGCCGTCTCGGCGAATGCTGCGGCGATCTCGGGATCGAGCAGAAAGAACTGCTGGTTGGAAGGTGCGTCGCCCGCCGGCTCGAAGTCGAGCGCCACCAGGCCCTCACGCAGCTTGAAGGCGCATTCGTTGGCGTTGCGGGCAAGCCTCCAGTACAGGGCGTCTCCGGCGCCATCCCGCTCGAATGCGCGCGCGAACTGCACGCCGAGCAGCCGTCCCTTGGCCACGAGGCCGCCGCGCTCCTTGATAAGATAGCCGAAGCTCTCTTTGAGACCCGGATCGGAGATGACCATGGCCTCGCCGAAGAGCAGGCCGTTCTTGGTGCCGCCGATGTAGAATGCGCTCGTGCGCCGTGCGATGTGCTCCAGCGTGAGGCCGTCGCGCGCAGGGGAGGTGAGGGCGCTGCCGAGCCGCGCACCGTCGAGGAAAACCTTGAGGCCGCGGCGTTCCGCCCAGTCGCAGAGGGCGTCGAAGCGCTCCTTGCCCCATACGCCGCCCAGCTCGGTGGTGTTGGAGATATAGACTGCAGCAGGCCTGGTCATATGCCGGCCGGTGCCCGTCTGAAACGTCCATACGCGCTCGGCCTCCTCGGGCGAGAGGAACCCATCGGCATCGCGCGTGGCCAGCACGGTGCGTCCGCATGCCGCGATGGCGCCGGTCTCGTGAACGTTGATGTGGCCGTCGCGTGTGCAGATGACGCCTTCCCAATCGCGGAGCATCCCCGTGACCCCCACGATGTTGGCGCTCGTGCCGCCCACGCAGAACTCCACGTCCACGTCCTCGCGCCCGCAGGCCGCGCGGATCAGCGCACGGGCGCGTTCGCAGTGCGGATCGCCTTCGGTGTAGCCCACGTGCTGCTCGGCATTGGTGGCGACCAGCGCTTCGAGGATCTCGGGCGCGGCACCCTCGGAGTAGTCGTTGCGGAACATGCGCATGGGTCGTCTCCTCTCGAACGGCAGCGTCTTCCCACATTGTAAATGCTTGGGCAACCGCTTGGCTTCGCCTGCCCTGCGGCGTTATCGTATAGATAACGATACGCTTCTCATCGAGGAGGATCACCATGGAAAAGAAGGACATCGACTGGGGCGGCCTCGGTTTTTCCTATATGCGCACCGACTACAGCTATGTTTCCACGTGGAAGGACGGGGCATGGGATGCCGGCGGCCTCACACCCGACCATACCGTCGTGATGAGCGAGTGCGCCGGCCTGCTGCACTACTGCCAGGAGGTCTTCGAGGGCCTCAAGGCCTATACCGCCCAAGATGGCCGCATCGTGTGCTTCCGCCCCGACATGAACGCACAGCGCATGTACGATTCGGCCCAGCGTCTCTGCATGCCGCCGTTCCCGACCGGCCGATTCGTCGATGCGGTCAAGCAGGTCGTTGCGGCCAACGCTGCATGGGTGCCGCCTTTCGGCAGCGGAGCCGCGCTCTACATCCGTCCGTTCATGTTCGCCACGGGCGACGTCATCGGCGTCAAGCCCGCCACCGAGTACCAGTTCCGCATCCTTGTCACGCCCGTCGGCCCCTACTACAAGGGCGGCGTCAAGCCCGTCGCCCTCAAGGTGTCCGCGTACGACCGCGCCGCCCCTCGCGGCACCGGCAACATCAAGGCCGGCCTCAATTACGCCATGTCGCTGTACCCCAGCGTCGAGGCGCACGCCCAGGGCTTCGCCGACAACATGTTCCTCGACTCGCAGACCCGCACCTACGTGGAGGAGTCCGGCGGCGCCAACTTCCTGTTCGTCGACAAGGACGGCACGCTCGTGGTGCCCACCTCGCTCACCGATTCCATCCTTCCCTCCATCACGCGCCGCTCGCTCGTGACCGTGGCGACCGAGATGCTCGGCATGGAGGTGGAGGAGCGCCTGGTGCGCTTCGATGAGATCGACGGCTTCGCCGAGTGCGGCATGTGCGGCACCGCAGCCGTCATCAGCCCCGTCGGAAAGGTCGTCGACATCGAGGGCGTTGAGCACGTGTTCTCGAGCGGCATGGAGCAGGTCGGCCCTGTGATGGCAAAGCTCCGCGCCACGCTCACCGGCATTCAAGCAGGCGAGATCGAAGGTCCCGAGGGCTGGGTCGTCGAGATCGACGTATAGCATTGCAGTGTGCGAGCAACGCATGCGGGGCGCCCCTCCGTTTCGAGGGG
>JAWRJQ010000100.1:0-48355 GCA_040307385.1 Atopobiaceae bacterium | reverse complement strand
TTCGGCGACCTCGAGACCACGGGCGACGGCATCATGACCAGCCTGCGCGTCATGGAAGCCGTGCGCGTTGAGAAGGAGACCCTCTCCACGCTCACCCGCCCGGTGAAGCTCTACCCCCAGAAGCTCGTCAACGTGCCCGTTACGGATAAGGGCTCCGCCATGGAAAGTCCTGCAGTTGAGGCGGCCATCAAGGAGGGCGAGGCCCTGCTCGGCGGCAACGGTCGCGTGTTCGTGCGCGCGAGCGGCACCGAGGAGCTGGTCCGCGTGCTCGCCGAGGCGCAGACCGAGGAACTCTGCGCCCGTGCCGTGCAGCCGGTTCTTGCAGCGCTCGAGCAGTTCAAGGCCTCCGAGGCGTAGGGGCTGACGGCATGGGCTTTGGTTCGCAGGAAGCCATTCTGCGAGGGCAGGTTGCCAAGTATCTGAAGATCGAGGCAGACATTCTCGCCTCGATCAAGGACGGCAGCTTAAAGCCCGGAGACAAGCTTCCCGGGCAATCCGAGATGCAACGCCGATACGGCGTTTCTGCCATTACGGTGCGCAAAGCCTTTGCCGATCTCATCAATGACGGGTATTTGGTGGGCGTAAAGGGCAGCGGCACCTATGTTGCAAAGCCGCAGATGATTCGAGGTCTCACCTCCATTTCGTTTTCCGAAGAGCTCCGCGAGCAGGGATACGAAATCGATATGGTTGTCGACTCGATCGAAACATGCTCGAATGCCGCCATTGCGCACCATCTGGACATCGATGCCGACAGCGCGCTCACCCGTGTCGCGCGCGTCCGGATGGCAAACGGAGAGCCCATCGCGTATCAGGTCTCCTATGTTTCCGATGCCGTTCTCTCCATCGGTAAGACACAGGATCTGCATCGAACCAAGTCGTTCTACGCCCTCTTAGCTGAGGTTGGCGTGTATCCACGTTGGGTTAACGAAACCTATAGCGTTTGGGTAGTCGATGATCCCCATCTCTGCTCATCCTTAGGAGTAGAACCCGGCTATCCGTGTTTTCTTGTGAGACGGACCACATTCGATGAAGAGAACACCGTAATAGAGTACGCCGAGTCGTTTTTCAACAAGGATCGGTATTCCGTGACGGTCAATATCAAGGCATAAGGGAAGGCCCGCTCGCATAACGGGGCCATCAGGCACTTCACGCTCGGCGAGAGGCATAGGCGAGACGATCCTGTGTGATGGGCGGGTCCCCCGCTCTTATCGTGCAGTCCTTTTGTTGCGCTGCGCACTGGCGTCTCGAGATCATCCGTCTGCCTTGGCCTGATCTGGCACCTATCGTCCCATCGGTGCGTATTGAGCGGGATGGTCGCATTCGATGTCTGATCCATTTTTTATCAAGATCTCTTGCGCCCTTCAATTATTATAATATTATAATAAGTAAGAACGGAGTGTTGCATACCGGAGTGTTGTATCCGCACTGTTTTCTTCGAGATGGGAGAGTGGGCAGGATGAGCGCCTTCGCGGTCGATCCCGAAAACAAGAATCCTATCTACTATCAGGTGTACACGCACCTCAAGGAGCAGATCCTCGGCGGAACGTATCAGTTCGGCGATATTCTCCCCTCCGAGAGCGAGATGATCGAGGCATTCGGCGTGAGCCGCATTACCGTCCGCCGTGCCATCGCCGATCTCGAGCAGGACGGCCTCGTGCAGAAACGGCGGGGCAAGGGCACCGTGGTGCTGTCCCGAAAGGTTGCGAGCGACCTCAGCTCGCTGTATTCGTTCTCCGAATCGGCAACACAGCAAGGCGACCGCCTATCCTATGCGGTTCTCGAGAGCGGAATCCACAAGGCGGGCGGACGCGTGGGCAAGGCCCTGGGCATCTCCGCAGACTGCGATGTGTACGAGCTCTACCGTTTGATCCTCTTGAATGGCAAGGTGGCGGGCGTGACGCGCGCCTATGTTCCTGCGCGGAAGGAATGGTCCGAGATGCTGCGCTCCTACGACGAGCACACCTCGCTGTTCGCCTGCTTCCGCGAACATGACGTGCTCATCGATTACGCCGAGGAGTCGATCGAGGTGATCTTCCCCTCTTCCGAAGTGCGCCAGGCGCTGTCGTTGGGCACGGGCGATCCGGTTATCTACACCAAGCACCTTACCTATGGCATTGCCGGCGATGTGATCTGCTACACCGATACGTATACCAAGCACGACAAGTTCAAGTACACGATCACCATCAAATAGGAGGCGCGTTTCGATGAGACGCTTCGACTTTCATAGCCATTTGGGCAAAACGAGCTCGGGAGAAGACAACGATGCGACCATGCTCGTGGAGAGCCTCAAGGCCTACGGTATCGAACGGGTGGGCATCTCGAACCTCACCATGCCCACCATGGAAGAGCGCAACGATCTCGTTTATGAGGCGAAGCGCCAATACCCCGACTTCATCCGAGCATATATGTACCTTGATTTCAGAAGCCCGCGCATCTACGACGAAATCGAACTGCGCATGCAGGATCAGGGGTTTGACGGCTTCAAGATCATGACGTCCAAGGAGGGCATCCGCAGCGATAACTGCCCTGCCATCCACGACATCATGCCCATTGTCGCAACATATGGCAAGGTCGTGCAGGTGTTTGCCGGATCCCCGCCGTACTGCACGCCCTTCGTGTGGGCGGATCTCGCGGAGCGCATGCCCGACCTCAAGCTCTGCTTCACCCACATCGCCTGCCGTGAGTTCGGCAACACGCTTATCGAGCTCATCCGCGATGTTCCCAATGCGTGCGTGGAGACCTCGCAGAACTTCGAGCGCGCCATCCTGCAGAAGGCGGTGGACGTGCTCGGTTCCAATCGCGTGCTCATGGGGACAGACTGGCCTTACAAACCCACCAACACGGAGCTCTCGAAGTTCGACTATCTCGATTTGACCGATGACCAGCGGGAGAACATCATGTATCGAAATGCTGCGCGTCTGTGGGGTGAGGAGCTGTCATGAAAATCGTACTCGTTTCGCATGAGACGCTTGCAACGCACATGCTTGCAACTGCGGAGGCGTTTCTTGGAGCGCATGATGAGAACTACGCGCTCGAGCTCCGCTTCGGCGATAGCCCCGATGAATTGGAGGATGCCTTGCGAGCGGTTGCCGACGAGGGCGACAGCTCGGCGCAGATGCTCGTGCTGTGCGACATCATGAGCGGGTCGCCCTTCAACGTGGCGAGCAAGGTGAGCTACGGGAACGACCGCATGCGCGTGGTCTACGGCATGAATCTGGGTATGGTTATGGAGGTGATGAGCAACCGAGATGACATGGACGCAGAAGAGCTTGCACGGCATGTGGTTGATCTTATGCCGACGACGTATGGGGTAGGCCCGTTCTAGTAACTCCGGAAACAACAGAAGAAGCAACAGGGCGGCACTGACTGCAGCGGTGCCGAGCGGAGCTTGCACGAATTATCGAAAGGGGAGGGAAATGATCATCAAGGAGGCTCGGATCGACGATCGGCTCATCCATGGGCAAATCGTCACCGCATGGATTCAGGAGACGAAGGCGAAGGCCATCCTGGTTGCCGACGATAAGGCTGCTTCCGATGAGTTCACGCAGAAGCTGCTGAAGATGGTGGTGCCGCAGGGCGTTCAGCTTATCATCCAACCGGTCAAGATAGCCGCAGAGCTCGTTAAACGCGATGCGTCGGACGTCCCGGTCCTGCTCATCGTGCGCTCGGCCGCAGAGGCGCTCGCGCTGCTCGAGCTGGGTGTTTCGGTTGACCATTGGACGCTCGGCAACATAACGGGAAGAAAAACCGATCAAGAGCGCGTGAACGTGCTCAAGTACGTCTGGGCAACCCAGGCGGATGCCGACGCGCTGAAGGCGATCCGCGATGCCGGAGTCGAGGTGCGTGCGCAGAGCGTTCCCAACGAGCGCAGCTACGACATCATCGACCTGCTCGGCAAGGCGGGGTTTTACCGCTGAACATATACCCGAACTCGAACAAGCTATAAGGGGGAACAAGAATGACGACTTTGATGGCTGGTATCGCATGCGGTCTTCTGGCGTGGATTGCCCAGATGGATCGCCTTATGGTGCACACATTCCTTTATCGCCCCATCATCCTGGGCCCCATTGCGGGGTTGATTCTGGGCGACGTTGCCTGCGGTCTCAAATTGGGAGTCGAGATCGAGATCATGTTCCTGGCATCGGTTTTCGTCGGGACGGCCATCCCCTGCGATGAGGTCATGAGCACCATCATCGGCGTTGCATTCTCGATGGCTGCCGGTGGAAACACCGCCGTCGGCATCGCAGCGGCGCTCCCGCTCTCCGTGCTCGGCCAGATCATCCGCTATATCCGCGCATCCACCTATCATCAGTGGACCAACATCCAGTACGAGAAGCACGCCGTGCAAGCAGACCTCAAGGGCATGTATCGCTGGCATATCTGGATTCCGCTGCTGCTCAACCTCATCGCGTTCGGCGTGCCGACCTTCTTGGGCGTGTATGTTTCGGGAAACGTCGTGCAGGCGTTCATCGATTTCATCCCGCAGACGCTCATCGACGGCATCAACGCGGGCGCGGCCATGCTCGGCGCCGTGGGACTTGCCATGCTCCTCAAGGCCGTGCATGCTAAGCATGCCTGGCCGTACCTTCTCGTGGGCTTCTTTCTGAGCGCGTTCCTCGGCGTGAACATGATCGGCATCTCCATCGTGACGGCTGCCCTCTGCGCCATCATCTTCTTTGCCGAGAAGGACACGTACCTCGCGGTGAAGCTCTCCGGCGACAAGGCGGAGACGGACGGCACCGCCGCGCCCAGCCGGCCTGCTTTGGATGAAGGCCCCGCTTTCATAGACACTTCCGTCGTTGACGACCTCACCCTCTAGACCTCGTATCTTCAAAGGAGCGTGTAGTATGAGCGACACCAGACTTTCCGATAAAGACCTCTGGAACTGCTTCTGGCATCAGATGTTCTTCGAGTTGGGCAACAGCGCCCTCAAGGAGGAATCCATCGGTTTCTGCACGGCGATGATCCCCATCATCGAGAAGGTGTACGACGATCCCGAGAGGAAGCGCGAGGCATATCGTCGCCACACGGAGTACTACCTTTCCGAGGGGCGCGCCGCCGGCCTGAACATCGGCATCGCAGCCGCTATGGAAGAGCGCTATGCGCTCGAGCAGGACATCGACCCCGACAGCATCAACGCGGTGAAAGCCGCGCTCATGGGCCCGCTTGCCGCCCTGGGCGACAGCATCATCCATGGAACGCTGCGGCCGCTCTTCGCCGGCATAGCCTGCTCGCTCGTCATCGCGAGCGGCTACACAAGCATCGCCGGCCCCGTCATGTTCATCGGCGTCATGACCCTGGTCGGGCTTCTCGTCAGATGGTACGGCACGTTCTACGGCTATCGCGAGGGGACGAAGATCGTCGACATGATCGAGAACAGCGGCGTGATGGGGCTCGTGACCAAGCTCGCGGGCATTGCGTCGTTCATGCTGGTCGGAGGCTTCTCCTATGGGCTGGTCGGCGTGCACATTCCCATCGAGTTCTCGTTCGGCGAGACGGTGATCTCGCTTCAGGAGATGCTCGACGGGCTCTGCCCCGGCCTTCTCCCGCTCCTGCTCATCTACGCATGCTATCTGCTCATGGCAAAACGCGAGATGAAGCCCACCACGCTGCTGTTCATCCTTATGGGTTTGGGAATCGCGGGCGTGTACTGCGGCTTCCTCGCCTAGCTTCCGCTCACCTATTCCCGAGGATCAGAAGGCACGTGCAATCATGCCCATTATCGATTATCACGCGCATCTGCGCCGCGACTATGCGACCAAACGCTACTTCACCGAGGAGCTTCTTGGCGACTCCGAAGCATGCCGTATCGACGTGCGCCTGGTTTCCACGCAGGAAGGCAGCTCGATTGCCGACCAGAACCGTGTTGTCGGGGAGCTTGCCTCCCAGCATCCCGACAAGCTGCTCGCAGCGGCCGTCATCAACCCGAAGGCGGACGATGCGCTGGATGAGATGGAGCGGATCGCCGCATCCGGTTCGTTCGTCGCCATCGAGTTCGATTCGCTCGAGCATGGCTATATTCCCGAGATCGCCCCGAATATCGATGAGATATTCCACATCTGCGCGGAGCACGGCCTCGTGGTGAACTGCTTCACCGGCTGGGGGGACCACACGGCGCCCATGCAGTGGGCCTACTATGCCAAGCGCCACCCCGGCGTGCCTGTGGTCATGCTCCACATGGGCGGCTACGACTACGGATACAACTGCATCGAGGTGGCGCGGCGGTTCGACAACGTGTTCGTCGAGACGTCGGATGTGTACGAACTTCCCATCATGCACATCGCGCTTGAGAAGATCCCTCATCGGAAGATCCTCTTCGGGTCTCAGTATCCCGACAAGATCACGCAGTGTTCCATCGATTTCTTCGACATGTTCGACATCACGGAGCAGGATCGGGAGCTCTTCTTCTGGAAGAATGCCGCCCGGCTGCTCAAGCTCGACGAGGCTCGTTTCTAGGAGGCGGCGATGAATGAGAGACTGTACGACCACGTGCTCGGGTCCCTGGTGGGCGCTGCGATAGGGGATGCCCTCGGAGCTCCCGCCGAGGGCCTCTCGAAAGATGAGATCGCAGCGAAGTACGGGGGCCGCGTCGAAACGTTCGTGGACGGTTCCGACAACTTCTATTCGCACGGAAACGACGTGGGCGAGATCACCGACGATTCAAGCCAGATGTACGAGATGGCGAAGGCGGTGGCCGACTGCGATGGCGTGCTGACCGTCGAGGCTGCAGCCGAAGCGCTCGTCAGGTGGAGCGCCTCGTACCCGAAGTACTATCCCAGAAACGCCGGCGCCACCACCTCGCACGTCATCGAAGAGCTGCAGGCCGGTGCGGATCCCATCGAGCTGGGGATGCTCGGAGGCTATGTGGGCCGTGGAACCACCAACGGCGCGGCGATGCGCGTTGCGGGAGCCGGCCTCACGCGCGCGGGCGACTGGGATCGCGCCGTGGAGAATGCCGTAACCATGTGCAGGCCCTCTCACGGCACGCAGCATGCCTTCGCGGGCGCGGCCGCCATCGCGGCGGGCATTTCGGAGGGCCTTCGCGAGGACGCCAGCACGGTTTCGGTTGTGCGTGCGTGCGTGTTCGGGGCGCGTCGCGGCGAGGAGCTGGGCCTCGCGACTGCGCGGAAGGCAGAAGGGATTCGCGTCCCCAACACGCTCGGACTTGCTCTCAGAGAGGCTTTGCTTGCGCATGACATGGAGGATGCCGAAGACCGGCTCGATGAAACGGTTGGGGCGGACGGTTCGATCCAGTCTGCCGTCGCGCTTGCCGTGGGCCTGTTCCTCGCCTCGGATGGAGATCCGCATGAGGCGATTGCAAGCTGCGTGAATATCGGCGGGGATGCCGATACGACGGCGTGCATTGCCGGAAGCCTTGTCGGCGCGTTCCGGGGCTGTTCCGCATTTCCAACCGAATGGGTCGACACGGTGCGTGCCGTCAATCCGGAGCTGAAGCTCGATGAGCTGGCAGCGCGTCTGACAACGATATGCGAGGCTTCCGCCTAGGAGGCGGAGAGCTCCGCAGCCACGCACATCATATCCGCACGCAGCGCATGCGGCAGGGATGGAGAACGAGGGGTGCCTCTTCGCCATTCTTGTCGCATGCGCGTGCCGTGAGGTAGAATTTCCAAGAACGCAGCTTAAAGGGAGACATCATGTGCGGAATCGTCAGCTACACCGGAAAGAACCAGGCTGCACCCTTCCTGTTGAAGGGCCTGCAGACGCTCGAGTACCGTGGGTACGATTCGTCCGGCATCGAGGTGCTCTCGCCCGATGGCGCGCTCCATGGCGTGAAGTGCGCGGGCCGCGTGAACGCCCTGATCGAGCGCTGCAGCGCCGCCAACCCCGTGGGAACATCGGGCATAGCGCACACGCGCTGGGCAACGCACGGCGCCCCCACCGACCGCAACGCGCATCCGCACCGCTCATGCTCGGGCCGCATCGCCATCGTGCATAACGGCATCATCGAGAACTACCGCGACATCAAGGCGCAGCTCATGGCTGCCGGGCACGAGTTCGTATCCGAGACCGACACCGAGGTCGTCGCCCACCTCGTCGAGGACGCCTGGAACGGCCCGTGCAGGGGCGATCTCGTCGCCGCCCTGCGCAACGCCTGCTCGCGCCTCGAGGGCTCCTGGGCCATCGCCTGCATCTGCGCCGACGCCCCCGGCAAGATCGCCGTGGCGCGCAACGGCTCGCCGCTCGTGGTGGCCTCCACGGACGACGGTGCCTATGCGGCCTCCGACGTCATGCCGCTCGCGAGCGTGACCAGCCGCGTCATCCAGCTTTCGAACAACCAGTACGCCCTGCTCGATCATGACGGCAGCATCGTCGTCTCCAACGACGCGGGCGACCTCGTGCGCAATCCGTCCACGATCGACATCGACTGGGACGCCTCCGCAGCCGCCCTCGGCGGCTACGCCGACTTCATGGAGAAGGAGATCGCCGAGCAGCCCGAGGCGCTTGAGCGCCTGCTCCGCGACCGCTTGGGCGAGCAGGGCATCAAGCTCGACGAGCTGCGCCTGTCGCCCAGCGAGCTCGCCGCCATCGACCGCGTGTACCTCATCGCGTGCGGCACGTCGAGCCATGTGTGCCAGATCGCCCGCACCGTCATCGAGAGCTGGGCGAAGATCCCCGTCACCTGCGCGTACGCCTCCGAGTTCAACTACGAGCCCGAGGTGCTCGTCACCGAGAACACCCTGTGCGTCGTCGTGACGCAGTCGGGCGAGACCGCCGACACGCTCGCCGCCGCCCGCCGCATGAAGGCGCTCGGCTGCCACGTGTTCGCCGTCACCAACGTGCTGGGCTCCACCGCCGCACGCGAGGCGGACGGCGTGCTGTACGTGCAGGCCGGCCCTGAGGTGTGCGTGGCCTCCACCAAGGCCTACACCGCCCAGCTCGTCGCCTGCATGCTGCTCGCGCTCGTGCTCGCCCGCGCCAACGGCACCATGGACCACGGCATCGTGGCGCGTCACTACCGCAACCTCTGCCTGCTCCCCGACGCCATCCGCGAGGTGTTCCGTCGCAGCTGGCAAGACAAGCAGGCTGCGGCCCTGTTCCGCCGTCACGACTCGTCGCTCTACCTAGGGCGCGGCGTCAACGCCGTCACCGCGCTCGAGGGCGCGCTCAAGATCAAGGAGATCAGCTACCTGCATGCCGAGGGCTACCCTGCGGGCGAGATGAAGCACGGCCCCATCGCGCTCATCGAGCCCGGCTTTCCCGTGGTGGCCATCGTGCCCGCAGATCGCGTGCACGACAAGACCGTGTCCAACATCCAGGAGTGCATCGCGCGCGGAGCCTACGTGATCGCCGTCGCCACCGACGGCGACGAGGATATCGCCGCGCAGGTCGAGCACGTGCTCTGGATTCCCGCGCTGCCCGACGAGCTTCTCGTTCCCGTGGTCGCCATCGTGCATCTGCAGATCCTCGCGCGCTACGTCGCGCTCGCGCGCGGCCGCGATGTGGACAAGCCCCGCAACCTCGCAAAATCCGTCACGGTGGAGTAGCGTATGGTGCTTGCAGGGATCGGCGTCGACATGCTCGAGATCGCGCGCATGGAGCACGTGCTCGCAACCAACCCGCGCTTCATCGAGCGCGTCTTCACGCCCGAAGAGCGCGCCTATTGCGATCGGCGCACGCGTCCCGCCGAGCACTATGCCGTGCGCTTCGCCGCCCACGAGGCCATGCTCAAGGCGCTGGGCTGCGGATTCGGCAACGGCGTGGGCCTGCTCGACGCATCGGTGGGCAGAGACGAGAACGGTCGCCCCATCGCCGTGCTCGCGGGCCGTGCGGCGCAGATCGCCGCCGAGCAGGGTGTGCGCGAGATCGCGCTGTCCCTCTCGCACACGCGCGACGTGGCCGTCGCCAACGCCGTGTGCGTGACCGACGAGGTGCGGCCCAAACAGGAGGGCAAGACCGATGCCGCTGCCGAGCTGACGGCATCGTTCAAGCAGGCGCGCTCGGTCATCGACGAGCTCGAGCGCCTTCAGAACAGCCTCATAACGCAGGAAACCCACATGTCGCAGGAGGTCTAGCCATGCAACCGGTTCTCAACATCGAAGACGTCAAACGCGTGGAAGTCGCCCTTACCCGCGTGGGCGTGAGCGTCTCCGAGCTCATGCACCGTGCTGGATATGCCGCCGCCCAGGAGGTCATGGCGCTTCCCGAGGCCGAGACCGTCGTGGTGCTCGTGGGAACGGGCAACAACGGGGGAGACGGCTGGGTGGCCGCTGAGACCCTCAAGGCGAAGGGCCGCGCCGTCCAGGTGGTGACCCCCGTCGCTCCCGCCGATCTGCGCGGCGATTTCGCCCGCATGGTTGCCCAGGGCGCGGCCGCAAACGGCGTGCCCATCATCGTGGGACCGTCGCGCTCCGAGCTCGAGGCCCTGCTCGACAAGACCGACGTGGTGCTCGACTGCATGCTGGGCACGGGCTTCGAGGGTGCGCTGCGCACGCCGTACGACATCTGGGTCGATTGCCTCAACGCTTCCGGCGCCCGCGTGGTGTCCGTCGATGTGCCGAGCGGCCTCTCCGCCCAAACCGGTGCGGCACCGGGAGCCTGCGTGGTCGCCGACATGACCGTGACCATGCTCGCGCTCAAGCCCGGCCTGCTCGCCGACAAGGGCCGCGACGTCTGCGGCTCCATCGTCGTGGCGCCGCTTGCCGAGCAGACCGAACAGCTGGTGAGCGAGGCCGAGCCCGTTGCCTGGCGCGCCGAGCTCGAGGATTATCTCGACGTGCTCATCGAGCCGAGCAACGCGGTGGATAAGTTCACGCGCGGCTCGGTGCTCGTGGTGGGCGGCTCGACCCGCTTCCCCGGAGCGCCCGTTCTAGCCGCGAAGGCCGCCGCGCGCGCCGGCGCGGGCTACGTCACCCTCGCGGTGCCCGAGTCCATCGCCGCGCTCGTGCAGACCCAGGTGCTCGAGATCCCCGTGGTGGGGCTTCCCTGCGATGCCGAGGGAACGCTGTCGGAGGATGCTGCCGAGCGCGTCGCCCGCATGGCCGAGGCGAACACCGCGACGCTGGTGGGCCCGGGTTTGCGCGTCACCGGCGGAACCGCGGCCGTGGTCACGGCGCTCATCAATTCGAACGCTCCGCTCGTGGTGGATGCGGACGGCCTGAACAGCCTCGCCCGCAGCACCACGGGACAGCTCGACGAGTACCCCGAGCTCTTGCGCCGCAGCCAGCCGCTCGTGCTCACGCCCCATCGGCGCGAGCTCGGACGGCTCGTGGGGCTGGAGAACGCTCCTGAATCGCTCGTGGAGCAGATCGAGGCAGCGCGGCGCATCATCTGGGCGAACGGCGGTTCCGAGCTGGCTATCGTCGCCAAGGGATCCGCCACGGGCTGCGTGGGCGTGGGCGAGGCCATCCTGCCCAAGCCGGGTCCCGCCGCCCTTGCAACCGCAGGTTCGGGCGACGTGCTGGGCGGCATCATCGCATCCCTTATCGCCCAGAAGGGCGGCAGCGTGGACGACCTGCCCCTGCTGTGCGCCCTGGCGTGCGAGTTCCACGGCTACGCGGCATCGATCGCCGCCGAGCGGTACGGCTCGCGCGGCGTGATGGCACGCGATATCATCGAGGTCCTCGGCTTGGCGGCAGACACCATCGAGGAGCACTGCTACTATCCGGGCGCTGCGATGCCGGCCGGTGTCTAGGGACGGGAAGGCGAAGATGGCGAAGACGGTGGTTCCCCATACGCGCTGGGCGTGGGTCGAGATCGATCTGGCTGCGTTGAGGCGCAACACCCATGCGTTCAAGGCGCTTCTTGCACGCGGCGTCAAGCTCATGGCCGTCGTCAAAGCCGACGCCTACGGGCACGGGGCCATCGCCTGCGCCAAAACCATGCTTTCATCCGGTGCAGACCAGCTGGCCGTATCCACGGTCGACGAGGGCGTCGAGCTGCGCGAAGGCGGCATCACGGCACCTGTCCTCATCCTTTCCGAACCGCCGCTTGAGAGCATCGACGTGCTCGTGGAATACGATCTCATGCCGTCGATCTTCACGGACGGGTTCGCTCTGGCCTTCGGCGAGGCATCTGCCGCCGCCGATAAGATCGGCAGGTACCATCTCGCCATCGATACGGGTATGACGCGCACGGGCATCCGCTGGACGGATGCGGTCGAGCTGCGTACCCGCATCGACTTCCACCGAGGTCTGGAGTGCGCGGGCACCTTCACGCACTTCGCGACGGCCGACGTGGCGTCCGATTGGGACTTCGCGCTGCAGCTCAAACGCTTCAACGGGGCCATCGAGGCGCTCCGCGAGGCGGGGTTCGATCCGGGCATCGTGCACTGCGACAACACCCCGGGAACCGTGCTTCATCCCGAGTGCCACTACGATATGGTGCGCGTGGGCATCGGCTTGTACGGCCTTCACCCGGCGCACACCACCGTCCCGCGCATCGAGCTCGATCCCGTCATGAGCGTGCGCGCCAAGGTCACGCGCGTGGTGTGGCCCGAGGTCGGCGACGGGGTGAGCTACGGCATGAACTACCGCGTGCCCCGGCGCAACATCCAGATCGCGACGATTCCTATCGGCTATGCCGACGGCCTGTCGCGCACCCTCTCGGGCACCATGCCCGTGCTGGTGCGGGGCATGCGCTGCCGTCAGGTGGGCAACATCTGCATGGATCAGTGCATGTTCTCCGTCGATGTCAACAGCGCCCGCGCTTATCGCCCCAATTCGGGCGTAGAGGCGGGCGACGTGGTGACCATCATGGGTTCCGACGGCGATGACGCCATCAGCGCCGATGAGATCGCCAGCCTGCGGGGTACCATCAACTACGAGGTCGTATGCGATTTCGGCTTGCGCCTCGAGAAGGTTTACGTGTAGGTGCTGCCATGAGCGCTCTCTCCATTCCCGGACATCCCAACCCCAAGCCCCGCGAAGTCACGCTCGACGAGGTGCGAGCCGCGCTCGGCGACTGCCATGTCTGCCCGCTCGGCGAGACCCGCACCCACCTGGTCTTCGGCGTGGGAAACCCGCACGCGCGCGTCCTGTTCGTGGGCGAGGGTCCCGGCCGAAACGAGGACCTGCAGGGCGAGCCCTTCGTGGGCGCTGCCGGGCAGAAGCTCAACGGCCTGCTCGCCGAGGCGGGGCTGGCGCGCGAGGACATCTACATCGCGAACGTCGTGAAGTGCCGTCCTCCAGGCAACCGCAACCCCAAGCCGGAGGAAATCGCGGCGTGCGCGCCGTATCTGCGCGAACAGATCCGCAGCATATGGCCCGATGTGATCGTATGCCTGGGCAATTTCGCCACGCAGTTCATCCTCAAAACCGAGCAGGGCGTCACCAAGCTGCGCGGCCGGTTCCATCAGACGGGCCACTTCGTCGTCATGCCCACCTTCCATCCCGCAGCGACCATCTACCATCCCGATTGGCTCGACGACCTGCGCGCCGACATGCGGATGCTCGGCGCGTGGCTGGCCGATCATCCTGCGGGGGAGCGTCCGTGAGGTTCGTATCGCATTCCACCGATGAGACCATCGCCTTGGGGGAGCGCCTGGGCGCGCTCCTTGCGGAGGGCGACGTCATCGTGCTCACGGGCGATCTGGGTGCGGGAAAGACGCAGCTCACCAAGGGCATCGCGCGCGCGCTCGGCGTCGCCGATGACGTGACGAGCCCCACCTTCACCATACAGATGGTGTATGCGGGGCGCGATTTCGAACTCAACCATTTCGACCTGTACCGGCTCGAGCGTGCCGACGAGCTGGAGGACACGGGCCTCTTCGACGTGCTGGGCGCCGACGGCGTGTGCGTGATCGAGTGGGGCGAGCAGTTCATCGATCAGATCGGCGACGATCGCCTTGACGTGGTGCTCACGCGCCTCGACGATGAGGCCGCTCCCGGCGAGGAGCCGCCGCGCGCCATCGACCTCATCCCCCACGGCCCGCGCATGATACGTCGCCTGGGCGCGGCGCTCGGCATCTAAGAACAGGCGGCTCCTAACTCCCAACCCCTGCGCGGTATGCGCCCGGCGTGACGCCGTAGCGCCGTTTGAAGCGCCTGATGAAGTACGGGAGGCTGTCGAATCCGCAGCTTTGGGCGATGCGGCTCACGGAATCGTCCGTTTCCCGCAGGAGGTAGCTTGCCGCCGAGAGCCGGTAATCGTTGAGGTAGTCCACGAAGGTCTGGCCGGTGGCCTGCTTGAAGATGCGCATGAAGTGCGCTTCGCTGTACCCGGCAAGACGCGCCGCCTCACGAATGCTCAACGGCTCGCCGTAGCGGAGCCGAACCTCCTCGAGCACCGCCTTGAGCCGCTCGGTCAGGCGGGAAATCCGAGTGGGCTGCCCATCGGGCCGGTGGGTGTAGAGGGCGTGGAGCAGCAGCATGAGGTTGCTCTTCACGAGCAGCGAGTAGCCCGGCTGCCGATCGGCGCAGATGGCGTCGGAGGCATCGAGGGCATCCCGCGCCTCCCGATAGAGGGCGCTTCCCTCGGGCAGGGGTCGCGGCGGGTTCAACGTGCCAGCGTGCAGCGGAGCGAGGATGTTCTCCCGAAACCACTCGTCCTCTTCGCCGCCTCCGAGCATGGCGGGCGAGAAGATCACGTTCTCATACTCCATGCGCACCCCGGGATCGCCTTCTATGGCATGGAGCTCGCCGGGCAGCACCACCACGATCGACCCTGCCTGCACCGGATGCCGCTCGAATCCCACCGACACCGTGCCGCTTCCGCGCTTGACGTAGACGATCTCCATCTGATCGTGCCAATGGAGGGCGACGCGATCGAAGTCCAGCGGGATGGTGCAGAGGTAGGTGTTGTAGGCAAAGCCGGGCTGCTCGTGCAGCGTGGTCTCGCGGTACTGGATGTACTCGTTATAATCCACGGCATCCGTCTCCTTGCCCGCAGCGTTCAGGTGAATGATAGTATTGTGCAACACGATACCGGATACGTGCAAGTAAAATGCTCTCAACTGCGGGTATAGTGCATATGCCGGCATCGGGCGAGAACTACGTTCGCCACGATGCCCCAGACCCGCGCCAACCTTGGGAGAACCGCATCATGGCCGAATATCACCTCGCCTCCTATGCGAGCAAGCCGCTTTCCGCATGCACGAACCTCGAGCTGTACAACGCACTGCTCGCCCTGAGCTTCGACGCCGCGCGCGAGCGGGGCTACAACGAGGGCAAGAAGAAGCTCTACTACATATCCGCCGAGTTCCTCATCGGCAAGCTGCTGAGCAACAACCTCATCAACCTGGGCCTCTACGACGCTCTGCGCGACGAGCTTGCACAGGCCGGCAAAGACCTCGCCGAACTTGAGGAATTCGAGCACGAGCCCTCGTTGGGAAACGGCGGCCTGGGCCGTCTCGCGGCCTGCTTCATGGACTCCTGCGCCACGCTCGGATTGCCGGCCGATGGCGTGGGGCTCGCGTACCGCTGCGGCCTCTTCAGGCAGAGCTTCTCCGAGCGCAAGCAGTACGAATCGCCCGATTACTGGCTCAGCTGGGGCCAGGAGAGCTGGATGCGCCGGAGCGCGCGCCGCTACACGGTGAGCTTCGGCGACTTCGATGTGACCTCGACCATGTACGAGCTGGACGTCACGGGCTACGGATCGAAGTGCGCCCGCCTGCGGCTCTTCGATGTCGATACCGTAGATGAGCGCCTCATCCACAGCCGCATCGACTTCGATAAGAGCCAGGTCGAGAAGAACCTCACGCTCTTCCTCTATCCCGACGACTCCGATGAGGCCGGCCGCATCCTGCGTCTGTACCAGGAGTATTTCATGGTGAGCAACGCCGCCCAGCTCATGCTCGACGAGTGCATGGAGCGTGGCAGCAACCTGCACGATCTGGCCGACTACGCAGCCGTGCAGATCAACGACACCCACCCCACGCTGGTCATTCCCGAGCTGGTGAGGCTGCTCGGAGAGCGCGGCATCCCCACGGGAGAGGCGCTGGGCATCATCCAGGGCGTCTGCGCCTACACCAACCATACGATTCTCGCGGAGGCGCTCGAGACCTGGCCCCTCTCGTATCTCGAGCGTGCGGTCCCGCAGCTCGTGCCCATCATCCACGAGCTCGACGCCGTTGCCGCGCAGCGCGGTGACGACCCCTTCACGAACGTGATCGACGGCTACGGCAACGTCCACATGGCCAACATCGACATCCACTTCTCCCACTCCGTCAACGGCGTGGCCGAGCTTCACACCCAGATCCTCAAGGAGGCCGAGCTCGCGCCCTTCCACAGGCTCTATCCCGAGAAGTTCAACAACAAGACCAACGGCATCACCTTCCGCCGCTGGCTGACGGCGTGCAACCCGCAGCTTGCCGAGCTCATCTCGTCCAAGATCGGGGAGGGCTGGAAGGCGGATGCCGATGCGCTGGAGCAGCTCCTGTCCCATGCCGACGATGAGGGCTTCCTCCACGAGCTGATGCGCATCAAGCAGCTCAACAAGGAGCGCTTCGCCGCCTGGATGCTCATGCACCAGGGCGCCGTCATCGACCCCGACTCGATCTTCGACGTGCAGGCAAAGCGGCTGCACGAGTACAAGCGCCAGCAGCTCAACCTGCTCTGGGGCATCCGCGAGTACCGGCGCATCCTCGATGGCAAGCTGCCGCAACGCAAGGTGACCATGATCTTCGGCGCAAAGGCGGCTCCCGCCTACGTCATCGCCAAGGACATCATCCATGCCATCATCTGCCTGGGGGATGTCATCGCCCAGGATTCCGTTGCCCGCGAGCATCTGCAGGTGGTCATGATCGAGAACTACAACGTGACCGCCGCCGAGCGGCTTATCCCCGCAGCGGATATCTCCGAGCAGATCAGCCTCGCCTCGAAGGAGGCGTCGGGAACGGGCAACATGAAGTTCATGCTCAACGGCGCCGTGACGCTGGGTACCATGGACGGTGCCAACGTCGAGATCGCCGAGCTCGTCGGCCCGGACAACATCTACAGCTTCGGCGATGACTCCACCACCGTGATCGAGCGCTATCGCAGCGGCAGCTACAGCTCGCGCGCATACTACGAGGGCGATGATGACATCAAAGGCGCCGTCGACTTCCTCACCGGGTCCGAGATGCTCGCCGTGGGCGACGCCGAGAGCCTCGGCCGCCTGCAGTCCGAGCTCATCCACAGCGACTGGTTCATGACCTTCCCCGATTTCGCGGACTACTGCGCGGCGAAGGAGCGCGCCCTCGCCGATGCGATGGACGAGGACCTGTGGGCGCGCAAGGCACTCGCGAATATCGCGCATGCGGGGTTCTTCTCGTCCGATCGTACGATCGCCCAGTACGACAAGGACATCTGGCACCTGTCCGCCTAGGTGTGCGAAGCCTCGGGCGAGCTGGCCGTCCGGGGCCTAATCGCTGATGTCCTCGTCGAGTGCGGGGGAGAACGTGTACGCGGGGAAGGCCTCGTCGAGGGCGCGCGCCACGCGCGCCACCACCGCGTTGCGATCGGGCGCATCGAAGCTCACGATGACGTCGAACAGCGCCGTCTTGGCATCCTCATCGACGTAGAGGCCATGGGTCTGCAGCACAAACGGCTCGGACGCCGCGATCCGGTCGATCGTGTCGCGGATGGCGGCCGCATCATTCGCAGCGCTCACCGATGTGTTGATCGAATAGACGCCCACGGTATGAAGCGCCACATGGTTTTCGGCGAGCACCGCATGCTGGATACGGCGCGTCATGCGGTCGATCTCGCGCGCAGTGAGGTTCTCGTCCACCTCGATGTGGATGCTGCCCATGGATCGCTCGGGACCGTAGTCGGTGAGCACGAGGTCGTAGGCGCCGCGCACTCCCTCGATGGAGCAGACGGTCTTCTTGATGCCTGCGGCCACCTCTGCGCTGATGCGCTTGCCGATGATCTTGTCGAGCGCCTCCTGCAGAATCTCGATGCCCGTTTTGATGATGAGGGCGGAGATGCCCACGCCGAGCCATGCCTCGAGGCCGAGTCCGGTGAGCTGGTTGATCAGCGCGGCAACGATCGTGGCGGCGGAGACCAGCGCGTCCATGGTGGCGTCTTCTCCCGATGCCACGAGCGTGTCGGACTCGAGCGTGCGCCCGCGCGCTTTGAAATAGCGGCCGACGAGCACCTTGGCGACCACGGCCACCGCGATGATGACGAGCATGATGGGTTCGTAGCTCGACTGCTCGGGGTGGATGATGCGCTCGATGGACTCCTTGAGCGAGGTGAGGCCCGCGCCGAGCACGATGACGGCGATGACGATGGTGGTGAGGTATTCGGCGCGGCCATGGCCGAAGGGGTGCTCGCGGTCGGGGGCTTTTGACGCGAGCTTGGTGCCCACGATGGTGATGACGGAGCTGAGGGCGTCGGAGAGGTTGTTCACCGCGTCGAGCACGATGGCGATGGAGGATGACAGCGCTCCCACGACCGCCTTGAAGACGGCGAGGGCGACGTTCGCCACGATGCCCACGATGCTGGTGCGTACGATCTGCGCGCTTCGATCCGCCATGGTGCCCCCTGAGCTTACAGAAGCGCACCCACCCTCATGAGGATGGGTGCGCCCGTTGTCCTACGATCCTTACAGCTGTTCTTTGACAGCCTTTTCGACCTCGGCCATGTCGTCGGTGGGTTCGAAACGAGCTACGAGCTCGCCGTTGCGATTGAAAAGGAATTTGGTGAAGTTCCAGCCCACGTGGCACGCATCGCCGTACTTCTTGTTGTTCGCGGCGGCGAACTTGTTGAGCGCGGCGGCCTTGAGGCCCTTGCCGAAGCCTTCGAAGGGCTTCTCGGCGGCCATGGCGGCAAAGAGAGGATCCGCCGTCTCGCCGTTGACGTCGATCTTTTTGAACTGGGGGAACTCGGTGCCGAACTTGAGCGTGCAGAAGGCCGTGATCTCGTCATCGGATTCAGGAGCCTGGTCGGCGAACTGGTTGCACGGGAAGTCAAGCACCTCGAAGCCCTGCTCGCGGTATGCGGCGTAGATGCGCTCGAGGTCCTCGTACTGGGGCGTGAAGCCGCAGCCGGTGGCGGTATTGACGACGAGCAGAACCTTGCCCTCGTAGTCCTTGAGGCTGACGGGGGTTCCGTCCTTTGCTGAAACCGTGAAATCGTAGACGTTCATGAGAGTCCTTTCTCCTGATAACGTTCATATGGTAAATGTATAGCACAAAATTAAATCGCGCACAAGATAAGTTCAGGATAAACGTGCATGACGTATCGGCGTACACTATCTGTGCATAAACAGCGTTCCAGAATGGATGATGGCCTTGAAGAGAACCACGACCGTGCTCGCGCTCGACACCTCAACCGATATGCTCTGCGCCACCGTGGGCAGCATCGGCGATACCGGCGTCGAGGTCCTCTGCAGCCGCGACCATCTGTGCCGCCGCCAGTCCAACGTGGAGCTCGCCCAGAGTCTGCTCGATGCGCTTGCCGAGGCGGGCATGACGATGGCGGACGTGGATGCCGTGGTCGTGGGCAGGGGGCCCGGCTCGTTCACGGGCGTGCGCATCGGCATCGCAACGGCGAAGGGTCTTGCCTGCGGCATGGGCAAGCCGCTGTTCGGCGTCTCCACGCTCGATGCCGTTGCCTGGACGGCGTGGCTGGCAGGCGTGCGCGGCGCGCTCGGCGTGGTTGACGACGCCATGCGCGGCGAGGTCTATCCCGGCATCTACCGTCTGGGGGAGCGCGGGCCTGCGCGCACCTTCGGCGTCGAGAAGGTCTCGAAGACGCACGACTGCATCGAGGCATGGGCAGCACATGCCGCAGGAGAGCTCGTGCTCACGGGAGACGGGCTCGCAAAGCATCGGGAGCGGTTCGAGGAGGCCGGATTCGCGCGTTTTCTCGACGAGGACCTCTGGCATCCCAGCGGAGAGGGGCTGCTGCACGCTGCCGCAGAGGCAGGCCTTGCGGGCACCGGGGATCCTGCGCTCGTGCTGCCGGTGTACACGCGCCTCTCCGATGCCGAGGAGAACGAACGCAGGCGCCTGGGCATGGCGGAACCCGCCAGCGCTGCCATCAGCGGCACCGCAGACGCGCTTGCAGATATCCATCTGCAGCTCAGACCCATGTCGATCAACGATTGCGCGCAGGTTGCGCAGCTCGAAGCCGCATCCTTCGCGGCGATGCCGCACGTGGCGTGGACGCGCCAGATGTTCGAGGACGAGCTCGCCCTGCCGGGCCGCAGCTGGTGGGTCGCGCATGATCGCGGCACCATCGTGGGGTTTGCGGGCGGCATGCTCGCGGGCGACGGCTTCGAGGTCAGCGACGTGGCCGTGGCCGAGACGCGCCGACGCGAGGGCATCGCCACGCGTCTGCTCGCACGTCTCGCCTACGATGCGCAGATGCTCAACGCTCCCGCCATCTCCCTCGAGGTGGATGTGGACAACCCTGCCGCACGCGCCCTGTATGCCGCACTCGGATTCGAAGAGCGCGGGCGGCGCACCGGCTATTACGGGCCGGGCCGCGATGCCCTCATCATGACCGCGCAGCTGCCGCTGCTCGCCGCAGGCGACGACGGGCTGCCCGAGCCCGCAGCCTCCATCCGCCCGTGGCCCATCGCAGCCGCGCCGCGCCCGGAGGAAGCGCGGCGGTCCCTCGCCGATGCGGGCGATCTCATCCTCGCCATCGAGTCGTCCTGCGACGAGACGGCCGTGGCGGTCATCGATGCCGGCGGGCGCGTGCTCTCGAGCATCGTCGCCACCCAGATCGACTTCCATGCGCGCTTCGGCGGCGTGGTGCCCGAGATCGCCTCGCGCAAGCACACCGAGGCCATCGTGGGCGTGTTCGAGGAGGCGCTCGAGGCAGCGGGCAGGGAGCTGGGCTGCGACACGCTCGTGCCCGCGGATCTCTCCGCCGTGGCGGTGACCGCGGGGCCGGGGCTCGTGGGCGCGCTCGTGGTGGGCGTCGCCTTCGCCAAGGGCCTCTGCGCCGCCTGCGACCTGCCGCTCATCGCGGTGAACCACCTCGAGGGCCATCTCTTCGCCAACCTCTTCGAAACGCCCGATCTCGAGCCGCCCTTCGTGGCGAGCCTCGTCTCGGGCGGCAACACCATGCTCGTGCACGTGCGCGCCTGGGGCGACTACGAGATCTTGGGCACGACCATCGACGATGCGGTGGGGGAGGCGTTCGACAAGGTCGCCAAGGCGCTCGGTCTGGGCTATCCCGGCGGACCCGCCATCTCCAAGCTCGCCGTCCAGGGCAACGCCCGCGCCATCGCATTCCCGCGCGCCATGATGCACAGCCACGACTACCGCTTCTCGCTCTCGGGCCTCAAGACCGCCGTCATCACCTACATCGAATGCGAGAATCGCGCGGGCAGGCCCATCAACCTCCCCGATCTTGCGGCGTCGTTTCAGGCTGCCGTGATCGACGTGCAGGTTGCCAAGGCCGTGGCGGCCGTGGAGGAGCTCGGCGTGGACGACTTCTGCGTAGGCGGCGGCGTGGCGGCGAATCCGGCGCTCCGGGCCGCCTATCTCGAGGCGTTCGGCCGGCGCGGCGTGCGCGTCACCGTGCCGCCCCTCGCGGTGTGCGGCGACAATGCGGCCATGATCGCGCTCGTGGCGCGACGCAGCTACCACGCAGGGCTCTTCGCCGACCTCTCGCTGGACGCCAGCCCCAACGCACCGCTCGGCAGCTGGTCGGTCGTCGGCTGATCGCAGGCCCGCGCATGGCGTGGGCGCGCTATATAATGGCTGTCAGATACGCCGTCGAAGGAGGCCGTCATGAGGGATGGGTTCGTTTCCGTCGCCGCCGTCACCCCCGAGGTCAAGGTTGCCGACGTGGAGTACAACGTGGAGTCGTGCATCAAGGCCGTCGCCTCCGCCGTCGATGTCCGCGGCGCCAAGGTCGTGGTGCTCCCCGAACTCTGCCTCACGGCATACACCTGCGGCGATCTCTTCTTCCAGGATGCGCTGCTCAACGCCGTGGACGACGGCCTCGCCTATCTGGCCGAGAACACGGCTGAGCTCGATGCCCTCATCTTCGTGGGCGCGCCCGTGCGTGTGAACGGTGCGCTCTACGATTGCGCGATCGCCCTCTGCGGCGGCGAGATCCTGGGCGTCGTGCCCAAGCAGACCATCCCCGCCTACAACGAGCTCGGCGAAGGCCGGTATTTCTCCGCCGGGCAGGACGATGCGGTTTCGATCAGCATCGCCGGGTTCGACGACATCCCCTTCGGCGCGCGCCAGCTCTTCTGCTGCGATTCGCTTGAGAACCTGACGGTTGCGGCGGAGGTGGGCGAGGATACCATGGCCGCCGCAGGGCCTGCCCGCCGCCACGCCGCCGCCGGCGCCACGCTCATCGTGAGCTTGTCCGCCGCCTGCGCCGTCGTGGGCAGGAGCGGTCGTCAGCGCATCGCCCTCTGCGCCGAGAGCGGCAGGCTCATGTGCGCGTACGTCTTCGCCAACGCGGGGGCGGGGGAGTCCACCACCGACTGCGTCTTCTCCGGCAACAACATGGTCGTCGAGTGCGGCCGTCTGCTCGCCGAGGCGGCTCCCTTCGGCGACGGCATCGCGGCGACCGAGATCGACGTCGATGCCCTCGCCGCCGAGCGCCGCCGCATCACCGTCTTCGAGACGGCTGCCGCACCGGAGCTGGGAGGATACCGCAGGACATCCTTCTCGCTCGGCATCGCCGACACCGCGCTCACGCGCGCCGTCGACGCGCACCCCTTCGTGCCCGATGACGATGCGGACCGCCAGGCGCGGTGCGAGGAGATCATCTCCATCCAGGCGCACGGCCTTGTCAAGCGCCTGCAGCATACCCGCTCGACCCGTGCGATCATCGGGCTCTCGGGCGGTCTCGACTCCACGCTCGCCTTGCTCGTGACCGCGCGCGCCTTCGACGTGCTCGGGCTCGATCGCGCCGGCATCCTCGCGGTGACCATGCCCGGCTTCGGCACCACGGGCCGCACCTACAACAACGCCTGCTCGCTCGCCACCGCCGTCGGCGCCGAGCTGCGCGAGATCTCCATCGCCGACTCGGTGCGCCAGCACTTCTACGACATCGATCACGACGAGTCCGTCCACGATGCCGCCTACGAGAACGCCCAGGCGCGCGAGCGCACGCAGATCCTCATGGATCTCGCCAACAAGGAGGGCGGGTTCGTGGTGGGTACGGGCGACCTCTCCGAGCTGGCGCTGGGCTGGACCACCTATAACGGCGATCACATGAGCATGTACGGCGTCAACGCCGCCATCCCCAAGACGCTCGTGCGCCATCTGGTGCGCTACATGGCCGACACCTGCGACGACGCGCTCGAGGCATCGGTGCTCTTCGACGTGCTCGACACGCCCGTGAGCCCCGAGCTGCTGCCCGCTCAGGCGGATGGCACCATCGCGCAGAAGACCGAGGATCTGGTGGGCCCGTACGAGCTGCACGACTTCTTCATCTACCAGGTGCTGCGCCGTGGATTCACGCCGGGCAAGGTGTACCGTCTCGCGTGCGTCGCCTTCGGCGGCACGTACGGCACGGATGAGATCATGAAATGGCTCAAGGTGTTCTATCGCAAGTTCTTCTCGCAGCAGTTCAAACGCAGCTGCGCGCCCGACGGGCCCAAGGTCGGCTCGGTGGGCATGTCGCCGCGCGGTGATCTGCGCATGCCGTCCGATGCCGTCGCGGCTCTTTGGCTGGCGGAACTCGACGCGATGTAACGTCTACCGCCAGGGGCTCCAACCACCGTGCGGTTCCCCTCAGTCCTCAGTGGGGTCGAGTCTGAAAATCTAAGCGCATTGCTGTGAGATTTTTTCTTTTGCTCTGTTATTCGAATCTGTATGTGGGTAATATATCTATCGTTGGATTGAGCGATGCCCGCATGTGCGAGGCATCGCCTGCTAAAAGGAGGAATTGCTATGACACTTAAACCGCTGGGCGATCGCGTTTTGGTCAAGCCTGCACCCAAGGAGGAGAAGACCTCCTCGGGCCTCTACATCTCTTCCGGCGCGCAGGAGAAGCCGCAGCAGGGCGAGGTTATCGCCGTCGGCGCGGGCAAGTACAACGAGAAGCTCGGCTCCCGCGTTCCCCTCGACGTCAAGCCCGGCGACAAGGTGTACTACGGCAAGTTCGGCGGCAACGAGGTCAAGATCGACGGCCAGGAGTACCTGCTCCTCCGTGCAGACGACATCTACGCCATCATCGAGCAGTAATTACGGAGGACAGAACCATGGCAAAAGACATTTTCTTCGGCACCGACGCACGTGCCAAGCTTGCTAAGGGCGTCAACACGCTTGCCGACGCCGTGACCACCACGCTCGGCCCCAAGGGCCGCTATGTCGCCCTCGAGCGCTCCTTCGGCGCCCCCACCATCACCAACGACGGCGTGTCCGTGGCCAAGGAGATCGAGCTCAAGGATCCCATCGAGAACATGGGCGCCCAGCTCGTCAAGGAGGTCGCCACCAAGACCAACGACACCGTGGGCGACGGCACCACCACCGCAACCCTGCTCGCCCAGGTCATCGTCAACGAGGGCCTGCGCAACGTTGCCGCCGGCGCCAACCCCATCGCCATCCGTCGCGGCGTCGAGAAGGCCGTCGCAGCCGCCGTCGAGGACATGAAGGCCCAGGCCCAGGATATCTCCACCAAGGAGCAGATCGCGTCCGTGGGCACCATCTCCGCCGGCGATCCCGAGATCGGCGCCAAGATCTCGGATGCCATGGAGGTCGTGGGCAAGGACGGCGTCATCACCGTCGAGGAGTCCCAGACCTTCGGCTTGGACATCGATACCGTCGAGGGCATGCAGTTCGACAAGGGCTACATCTCCCCGTACTTCTCCACCGAGAACGAGACCATGACGGCTGAGCTGCAGAATCCCTACATCCTGCTCACCGACCAGAAGATCTCCAACCTCCAGGACATGCTGCCCATCCTCGAGGCCGTATCCAAGCAGGGATCGCCGCTGCTCATCATCGCCGAGGATGTCGACGGCGATGCGCTTGCCACCCTCATCCTCAACCGTCTACGCGGCACGCTGCAGGTGTGCGCCGTCAAGGCTCCCGGCTACGGCGACCGCCGCAAGCGCATGCTCGAGGACATCGCCATCGTCACCGGCGGCCAGGTTGCCATGAAGGAGCTCGGCGTCCAGCTCACCGACATCACCGCCGAGATGCTCGGCCGCTGCAAGTCCGTCAAGATCACCAAAGACAACACCACCATCGTGGGCGGCGCAGGCAGCAAGGATGTCATCGAAGACCGCATCGCCCAGATCAAGGCCGAGATCGAGGCGTCGACCTCCGACTTCGACCGCGAGAAGCTCCAGGAACGCATGGCCAAGCTCGCCGGCGGCGTTGCCGTCATCAAGGTGGGCGCTGCCACCGAGGTCGAGCTCAAGGAGGTCAAGCACCGCATCGAGGATGCCCTCCAGGCAACCCGCGCGGCTGTGGAGGAGGGCATCGTCGCCGGCGGCGGCGTGGCGTTCCTCGCTTCCGCCAAGGCGCTCGACGGCGTGGAGTGCGCCGATGCCGACGAGAAGATCGGCGTCGAGATCATCCGCAAGGCCCTTGCCGCCCCCGTCAAGACCATCGCCAACAATGCCGGCTTCGAGGGCTCCGTCGTGGTCGAGAAGATCAACGGCATGCCCGCCGGCTCCGGCCTCAATTCCGCCAACGGCGAGTGGGGCGGCATGATCGAGATGGGCGTCCTCGACCCCGTCAAGGTTACCCGCACCACGCTCCAGAACGCTGCTTCCGTCGCCAGCCTCATCCTCATCACCGAGGCCACGGTTACCGACGAGCACAAGGACACCTCCATCGAGGAGGCCATCTCCCGTGCGGCCGCAGCTGGCGGCCAGGGCGGCGGCATGTACTAAGGCCGAACCCTCGCGGGATATCGCGCACGCGTTCCCGCAGCGCAAGCGCACGTACACGATATGGCCGGTGCCGCAGGGCACCGGCCATATTTCATCCGGCTTTAGGGTGGCACACCGAGGGCCGCGCTCGTCGTGTGCTCGAAACCGCACGCCTGCGCTTGTGCCATACTTATAGGGTTGAAAGGGGGATCCGGTGGCAGCATCCGACGAACGCGATTTTCTCGATGAACTCATCGATTTGCAGAGCGACTGGCAGGCGTTCTCACATCCTCTCGGCGACATCGCCAGCAGCCTGATGGAGGATCCCGAGAAGAAGAAGCGGTGGAATCCCGCCGACTACAAGGAGGTTCCCACCGTCAACTCCATGCGCTGCGTGCACATGTCGATGCACGACAGCTCGATCTGCACGCGTTGCTTGGATATCTGCCCCACCGACTCCATCCACATCGGCGAGAAAACCATCAAGATCGACGAGACCTGCCGCAAGTGCGGGCTCTGCTCGGCGGTCTGCCCGGCAGACGCCCTCTTCGTGCGCAGCCGCATGCCCAAGAACCTCTACGAGATGGTGGCGCGCAAGGCCTCCGCCTACAAACACTGCTACATCACCTGCACGCGCGCGCTGGGCCGGCTGCCCTACGGCAACGAGGTCGTGCTCGCCTGCGTAGGCCTCATCCCGCGCGATGTGTGGTTCGCCCTGCTCGCCGACTACAACAACATCAGCGTCTACCTTCCCACGGGCATCTGCGAGAAGTGCCGCACCGTCACGGGCGAGGAGATGCTCGCCGATGAGATCGCCGCAGGGGAGGAGTGGGCGGACGCGACGGTGGGGCTCGAGGTTGACGAGGCCGACCTCGACCATGAGTACACGCGCGCCTACAAGCGGAGCCAGTTCGTGAGCAGCGCGCTTCATGCCGGCGAACGCCTCATGACGGGCGTCAACCCCGCGCTCGCGGGCGCCAAGGCCATTGCAGCGAAGATGCAGGATCATGCCAAGCGCGTGAACGCGCTCACCTCCACGCTCGAGAACGCGGTGGGCGCGCGCACGTCTGCCAACAAGCAGCGCATGCTCACGGCCCGCCGCAAGATCATGCTCGAGGCCCTGCAGCGCACGCCGAGCCTCGCCGCCTGCATCACCGGTCTCGAGGTTCCCGTATGCGATTCGTCCATCTGCACCATGTGCGGCGACTGCGCCACGGCCTGCGCAACGCATGCCATCGAGGTCGATAAGCGCGGCAACGTGCATGTTGAGGTCCCCTACTGCACGAACTGCGGGTTCTGCGTGAGCGCCTGCCCCGAAGGCGCCCTCTCCCTGGTGCCCCTCGATGCACGGGAGCTGGTGGTTCCCGATCCGTATGCCGAGGAGATCGCCAAGAAGAAGGCCGAAGCCAAGGCTGAGGCGAAGAAGCTCGTCGCCAAGGGAAAGAAACAGCTCAACAAGGTTGGCGACCTGCTCGAGTCGCTCGACGCGAACACCTAAAGGAGATTGCACATGGCTCTTTCGATCGGCATCGTCGGCCTCCCCAACGTGGGGAAGTCCACGCTGTTCACCGCCCTCACCAAGAAGGGCGGTCTTGCCGCGAACTACCCCTTCGCCACCATCGACCCTAATGTGGGCGTTGTGGATGTGCCCGATGCGCGCCTGCAGGCGCTCGCCGACATCGTGCATCCCGGACGCATCGTGCCCGCCACCGTCGAGTTCGTCGACATCGCCGGGTTGGTGAAGGGCGCGAGCGAGGGCGAGGGCCTCGGCAACCAGTTTCTTGCCAACATCCGCCAGACCGATGCCATCTGCGAGGTCGTGCGGTTCTTCTCCGATCCCGACGTGATCCGCCACGAGAGCTCCGTCAACCCGACAAGCGATATGGACACCATAAAGACCGAGCTCGTGCTGGCCGATCTCGACACGCTTTCCAAGGCCATCCCCAAGCTGGAGAAGGAAGCCAGGCGGGACAAGGACAATCTGCCCAGGCTCGAGATCGCCCGCCGCCTCGAAGCGTGGCTCAACGAGGGCAACCGAGCCGCGACGCTCGACATGACGCCCGAGGAGCGCGCCGCCGCGCACGACCTGTTCCTGCTCACGATGAAGCCCATCCTCTATGTGGCCAACGTCGATGAGGGAGCGCTGGCCGACGAGCTGCCCTCCATCGATGGCGCGGAGGTCATTCCCATCAGCGCCAAGGTGGAGAGCGAACTCATCGACCTCGAACCCGACGAGGCGGCGGAGTTCCTCGCCGATCTCGGACTTGAGAAGAGCGGCCTCGAGACGCTCGCGCAGGCGGCGTATCGCCTGCTGGGGCTGCAGAGCTACTTCACGGCGGGAGAGATGGAAGTCAAGGCGTGGACCATTCCCATAGGTGCCAAGGCGCCGCAAGCTGCGGGCGTCATCCACTCGGACTTCGAGCGCGGGTTCATCAAGGCCGAGGTCGCCTCCTATGAGGACTATGTGTCTTTGGGCGGCGAGGCTCCCTGCCGTGCAGCGGGCCGCCTGCGCATGGAGGGCAAGGACTACGTGGTCCAAGATGGCGACGTCATGCACTTCCGCACGGGGATTACCTCGAAGAAATAGACGATGACAAGCTTGCCGGAGCCCTGATCGGCGTGGGCATTGTTTGAGCGTTGAGGTTCCGTTTGTTTTCTCCCCTACAATGATACGGTACCGATGTGAAAGCGAGGCGCTGAGATGATGCTCGATAAGATGATCGATCAAGATGAGCAGGTGCTCTGGTCCGGCAGGCCCCAAGCCGTGCTGTATATCCTGGGAAGCCCCCTGCTCATTGTGTTTGCACTCGTGTGGCTGTTCTTCGACCTAGGGCTCTTCAACGCCGTCGGCAGCATGGGGTTTGCGACCTCCGGCAGGCTTGAGAGGGTCGAGATCCTCTTCATGCTCGTCCATCTGGCGCCGGTGTGGTATACGTTCGGCACCATGATCTACCGTGCGCTGCTGTGGCACAAGATCGAGTATGCGCTGACCACCAGGCGCGTGTATCGCAGCTCGGGCATCTTCGGCACGGACATCAGCAGCCTCGAGCTGCGCGAGATCAACAACCTGTCCGTAGACGTCAATCCCTTGGAGCACCTGCTCGGTGTGGGAACGATCCGGCTGACCCCCGACGTGACTACGGGCAGCGGCGAGCATAAACGCACCATTGCGGGGTATCGCTTCAAGCACATCAGGGATCCCTACGAGCTGTACAACCGCATCAAGAAGATCTCCCTCGACGTGTCGACCGATCAGCAGTACCCCAACGCCTATCGACCGGACGAGAATCCGGGATATCGCACGGAGTATACGGAGAAGTAGCGACGCGCCCATCGAGGCGCGGCTACCTGTAGGATTAAGGCCTACTGCTCGATCTCATACGGCCAGTCGTTGATCCCGCCGAACTCGACGACGTTCGTATACCCGAGTTCAGCCAACGCCTCGGCTGCCTGTCTGCTGCGGTTCCCGCTGCGGCAATAGACGAGGATCAGCTGATCTTTATTGGCAAGGGTCGCTTCCGCTTGGTCGGCGATGGCGTCATGGGGAATCAGGATCGCTCCGGGGATATGTCCCTCAGCAAATTCCTCTTCTGTTCGGACGTCCAGGATGATGTATGCATCCTCGGATTCCATCAGGTCATGCGCCTCCTGGGCGGATACCTGCCGGTATTCCGTTGCGCCGCCTGATGGCCGAGCGTTTTCCATCGCGCATCCTGCGAGCAGGCATGCAGCCATCAGCAGGGTTGCGAACGCAACCTTCATGTAGTTCATCTCGCACCTCCTGATCTCTACGAGATCAGAATGGGCCTTTACGTCATGAGCCCGATCGCGCTTCGAGCCGTTTGCGCTTGCATGTCCGTCTCAGTTGATTATTCGAGTCAGATTCGGGCGATATGCTGTCCCATACAATAGACTGAGACGTGCACGGCGCATGTGCTGGGCGATCTGCGCAGACGCCCTGTCCATGCCTGCGTCCGAAAGCGTTGCCGCCTATCCGGCGTTCGCGGCCTCCGGGGCGGGTGCGGCATCGGATCCCAACACCACGATGACATGGTATTCGTCTGAATAGCTGCCGTTATTCTTCTCGGGCACGACGTCGAGACCGAGCGTCTGGATGACGCCGAGGGCGCGTGCGGCGCCCGTGGATCCGCCGTTGAAGTAGACGTGCGTGGTCGCGTGATCGAAATCATCGGCGTTATCGGCCGTCGCGTTGTACCCGGCGGTCAGCAGATCGTCGCACTTCTCCAAGGCGAGGCCCGATACGCCCGAACCGTTGAGCACGAGAACGCTGCCATCGTATTGAGGGGTGAGGGAGCTGAGATCGACGGCGCCGGAGTTTCCGTTGGCGCCCACCGAGCCGGCGATGCCGGCGGTGAAATCGTCCTCGTCGTTCTCGTAGGGAGGAAGGCCCGCATTCACGCGGCCCATCATTTTGATCCATGCCTCCTGGTCCACCAGCTCGTACCAGACGTCATCGATGTACTCTGAGATGGTAGGCAGCTGACCTGCATAGATGTCGCTGTCGGTATCGAGATCGCTCATGGACATGGCCAGACTCACGATTTGATCGGCCGTGAGGTCGGTGACCACGCTGTCGGCCATGGAGATGATGATGCCGGGGAGGGAGGTCGCGGGCTGTGCGAGCACCTTCTTGATGATGGCTGCGATGACCATGCGCTGGTTGGCGGAGCGGTAGAAGTCTCCGCCGCCGTACTCATCGTAGGCATGCCGGCTGCGGACCAGGCCGAGCGCCTCTCCGCCGAGCAGCGTTTGGGTGCCCGCGGGAAGGTCGATGCCGGCATTCTCTATGTCTGAGACGGGAACGGGCAGCGTGACCTCGATGCCGCCGATGAGATCGACGATCTGGATGAACTGCTCGAAGTCGATTTCGGCATAGTGGTTGATGTCGACGCCCGCGAGCTTGGATACGACCTCGACCATGTGGGCGGCTCCGCCGTCGGAGTAGGCGCTGTTGATCTTTCCTTTCGTGCCATCGCCGTAATCGACCATGGTGTCGCGTGGAATCGAAACGAGCGTGATCCTGTGATTGGGCGCATCGATGCGCGCGAGGATGATGGAGTCGGCGCGGAAGTTGGCCTCGGATGCGCCCCATTCCTCGGTGCGGTCGTTATCTTTGTCGACGCCGAGCAACAGCATGTAGAACGGCTGGTTGAGGTCTGAATCGACGAGCGCGCTCTGCAGCTCGGCATTGACGCCCGATGAAAGGCGGTTGTTCACATCGAAGAAGAACCAGGCAAACGCGCCGCCGCCCGCAGCGAGCAGGATGAGCAGGACGGCCAAGATCTTCTTTCCGATACCCGAGCGTTTTTTGGATGCGCGCTGATGCGAATACTGGCGTGCGGCGCCTTCGGAGCGCGAGGCGGCCCGCTGGGGCGCTCCCATGTGCCGTGCGGCGCGATTGGAGCCCGTGCGCTTGCGCGTTGCAGCGCGCGTGCCTTCGACGGATGCATAGGTTCGCCGCTCTGCAGAACGGCGAACCTGCTCCTCGGAGGTCATGCGTCTATGCCGGTCGCGTCGTGCCACGATACTCCTTCGTTTGGCGCGAGATCTTAGCCCGTTAACGGGTAAATTCTACTCCAACGACTGCGGTATCATAGGTTTTGCAGAATTAACGCACGACACGCCATCCCTGCGGCGGGGTTACATGAGCGCCCTTCCGGCGTCCCAGGCACCGCCGACCTTCTCCCCCACCACGCGATAGACGCGGTGCGTGCTGTCATAGACGAGGGGGCGCATCTTATCAAAGTCCACATGGCCCTCGGCGTCCAGCACCGACTCGTCCACGCGTGTGTTCACGATGCGACCCACGATCCGCGCGCCGTGCTCATCGCCATCGATCGCGGTGACCTCGCACTCCATGGTCAACGGGAACTCCTCGATGACGGGGGCGTCTACATACTCCGACCTCGTGAACGTGAGCCCCGAGGCGACCGCCTTGTCCACCTTATTTCCGCTTGCGATGCCAAAATAGTCGGCTTCCACTACGTGTGCGGCGTCGGCGGGCGCAACGGTGAACGCGCCTCTCGCCACGATGTTGGCGGTTGTTTTGTGTTTGCCGATGTTGAAGCAGATCTCGTTGCCGCTGCACTCGCCCGCCCATGCGGCGTTCATGGCATTGGGCGTGCCGTCCTCCCCATAGCTTCCGATGATGAACACCGACTGCGGGAACAGCTCTCCTGCGCTTCCAAGGTTTCTGACTGCCATGTCGTCCATCCTTTCGGTCGTGATGCGGTTGCAATCCGTCTAAATCGGAGTATGCTTCGATGCTAGAGAAAATGCCAGTACTGTCTTATACGATAGCGCATGGGAGCTCGGATGGAGAATAGTCATAAGACGATCGTGGGAGCCAGCTTCGAGGGCACGGGTTACAGTTATACGATGTCGCTCATCCAGGGCAAGTACAAGATGGCGATTCTCTACTGTTTGATGGAGTACCAGCCGGTCCGCTTCAACGAGATGCGCCGTTATCTGGGCAGGGTCACCGACAAGACGCTCTCGTCGAATCTGAAGGAGCTCGAGGCCGACGGGTTGATCGTGCGCACGGAATATGCGCAGGTTCCCCCTCGGGTGGAATATGCCCTCGCTCCGCTGGGCCAGTCGCTCATGGCTGTGCTCGATCAGCTGTGCCTCTGGGGCGAGCGGCACAGGCCCTAGAGGTTTTTTTGCCGCACATCTGTCATGGCGAGAAAACCCGCGCGCCTGTGACCTGCTATTTCTCGTTCCGTGCCGCACAAGCCCGAGACTTATGCGGTATGATTAAGCGACTTCTTACTGACGAAGGGGACGACCATGCAAGGCATTGCAAAGAAGAAGCTGCTGGTATTTATCGCCGTGGCCTATGGCGTGAGCGCGTTCATGAGCATCTTCATGGCCATCGGGCTGCAGGCGGGTAAAGACCTGACTGTCTTTGTGAACGCCCAGATGACGTATCCCGCATGCGGCGTCATGCTGGGGATGCTGCTCTATGAGGGCAAGGAGAAGAAGCTCCCGAAGGCCGGCTTCATCGTCTTCATGGCGACGGCGGCGATCATGATGGTGATCAGCATCCTGTCGGTCTTCCTGCCGGAGACGCAGGTGGTCGTGGCCGATGCGCCGGTCTCCAACTGGGATGCATACAGCCAGTTCGTACTCATGGCCGGCAGCGTCGTCGCCTATATCCTCTTTTGGGCATGCGGCAGGGAGAAGCGCGAGAATGCAGGCCTGAACAGGAAGAACGTGCGCCTGAGCATCCTCCTGGCACTGCTGTTCGTGTTCCTGTACGTCTTGAGAATCTACGTGTCCGCCTTTTTGACGCAGCTCTTCGTCGCGCCGGGAATGGATCTGGTCGCAGACCTGAATGGCATGCTGCTGGCGCCTCCTGTCTGGATAGGTGCGGCAACCCTCCTCATCGCGTTCCCGTTGAGCTTCATCGCGTTTCTCGGCGAAGAATACGGGTGGAGGTATTATTTCCAGCCTGTCCTGCAGAAGCGGTTCGGGCTCAGGGCAGGGGTGGTCATCCTCGGCATCTTATGGGGTGTCTGGCACCTGAACATCGACTTCATGTTCTACACGACGACGACCGGCCCGCAGATGTTCATCGGCCAGCTCATAACCTGCGTGTCGCTCGCCATCTTCTTCGGCTTCGTCTACATGAGAACGCAGAACATCTGGGTGATCGCGCTCATGCACTTCTTGAACAACAACCTCGCCGTCCTGTTCTCGGGCGGAGACGCGGGCGTGCTGCAGAACCAGGTCATAGCCTGGCAGCAGATCCCCATCATGCTCGTTCAGAGCCTGGTGTTCGCCGTGTTCATCCTCGCTCCCATCTATGCGAGGGGAGCGCGCGGGGCGGACCAGGATAAGGGCCTGCCTGCCGAGGATGAGATGGAAGCGGCGGTTGGCGAGGTCTAGCGCCTAGAGGTACCGCCTCCAGTCGTCCTCGTCCTCATCATCTGTCTTGGCCTTGGCGCGAGGCTGCGCTGCGGGCTTGGCGTAGGGCTCGGGGTTAGCCTCGGGGAACCGTGCGAAAGCATGCTCGAATTTTGAGAGGTTATCCTCGAAGCGTCCGCGAGGGATGGCGAAGACCACCTGCTCGGCCACGTGAGCGCCGCCCGCCAGCTCACCGACGAACAGCGGTGCGACCACGCTGGCATCCCATCCGAACGCGCCGCATCCGAAGGCTCCGAGGATGAGCTTCCGATGGCCCAGGTCGTCGGCAATGCCCATCGCAAAGCGGATGCGCTCGCGCATGGCGGCGAGCAGGGCATCGTCCGTGACGTTGTAGACTTCGCGTGCGCGTGAGGCAAACGGGGCGGCTACCACGATCACGTCGGCATAGCTGTGGTAGCCATCGCGCTCGAAGCGCACCTTGGGCACCACGAGGCCCCGATTGCGATAAAGCTCGCAATTTATGTTGCGCCGACGATTTTCCGCATACCAGGAGCGCTGTTCGCGCAGCACGTTGAAGAGCGTGGACTCGCCGCAGATGGCTTCCTCCTGCGCCCAGCCGCCGCGCTCGTATCCGCCTCCGGGATTCACGAACGAGGCGAAGTCGAGCAGGGCGAGATCGCAGGCGCTGGCGATGCCGCGTCCCCGCTCGAGCACGGCGGTTACGGAATCCTGATCGATGACGATCACGGTGGGTACGGTGCCCGCATGCTCCGTCTGAGGCATGCCGTCGTACACCTTGAGCTCGGCGAGCGAGCGTTTGATTTCTCCTGCAAAGCGCGCGTCCATCTCGGCGATATGGGCCGCTGCTTCCTCGGCGCGGTTGAAAAAACGCCCCGCGCGCCCCCTGCTTGTGCCACGTACCATATCCTGCACCTCCAAGATGTCGTACGGCTTTGCATACGATAATACATGCTCGCTACGGCGCGTGCGTTTGTCGCGCGTATCTTCGAGTGCGTGCGCGCATGCCCCGAGCAGGTGCTGAGATAGCGGGAGCGCGGCCTTGCGCGTCCCCGCGCTACTCGGAGCGCTCGATCGAGCGGGCGCAGTCGGGGCAGATGCCCTCGAACACCATGTGGTGATGCACTCGATCGAAGCCGGTCATCGTGCCGACGTCTGCGTCGACGGACTCGTCATAGGGTAAGACCACATCGACCATGGTGCCGCACTCCGTGCATACCAGATGCCAGTGGTCGTCGGTTCTGTAATCGTAGTGGCGGCCCGTCGCCGTTTCGATCGCCAGGATATCGCCTTCCTCCGCGAGGAGGTTGAGGTTGCGATAGACCGTTGCCAGGCTGATCCTCTCGTCAATGCCGTGCACGTAGTCGTATACCTGCGATGCAGTAGGGTGCATGTCGAGGGCGGTGACCGCCTCCCGTACCAGCTCGCGTTGATGCGTTCTTCTTCTCTGTGCCATGAACCGGCTCACCTGCATTTCCAACATCTCGGTGCGGTCTTTTTAAAATACCACGAATCTCTGCTTGACAGGAGTATAGCTTATTAATAACAATTATTGTTAGCTTTTATTATCAGCCGTGATGAAGAATTGGAGGCTTGTATGTCATTCATCGGAAAAGAGATCGAGGACTTCACGGTCAACTCCTTCCACAATGGGGAAATCGAGTCGGTTTCCAAAGCCGAGGTACTGGGGAAGTGGAGCCTGTTCTTCTTCTATCCCGCCGACTTCACCTTCGTGTGCCCGACGGAGCTGGAGGACCTCGCCGACAACTACGACGAGTTCCAGAAGGCGAACTGCGAGATCTACTCCGTGAGCTGCGACACCGAGTTCGTCCACAAGGCGTGGCATGACGAGTCGGAGCGCATCGCCAAGGTGGCCTATCACATGCTCGCCGACCCTGCGCACGTGCTCGCCAAGCAGTTCGATGTGCTCATCGAGGATGCCGGCCAGGCCGAGCGCGGCGCGTTCATCGTCGATCCCGAGGGCAAGATCCAGGTTGTCCAGGTGAACGCGGGCGGCATCGGCCGCAACGCAACCGAGCTGCTGCGCCTGCTGAAGGCGGCCCAGTTCGTTGCAGCGCATGGCGACCAGGTGTGCCCCGCGAAGTGGCAGCCGGGCGATGAAACCTTGGCTCCCAGCCTCGATCTTGTCGGTTTGCTGTAAGGCGTTCAGCTGAGCGGGCCGCGCGCCTGCGCGCGAACGCAGCACGCGTTGCAACTTCCTCCACGCTCTGCACGCGGGGCGTGGAGTTTCCGACGAAAGAGGGGGCGAGACGCTCATGATCGATACCAGCAACCTGTACGATGCCGTGATCGTCGGCGGGGGTCCGGCCGGCCTGACCGCTGCGATCTATCTGTCGCGGGCGCGCTATCGTACGCTCGTCGTGGAGAAGGACCGCATTGGCGGGCAGATAACCATCACCTCCGACGTGGTCAATTATCCTGGCGTGCTCGCTACCACGGGCGAGGCGCTCACCCGCACCATGCGCCAGCAGGCGGAGGGCTTCGGCGCTGAGTTCAAGATCGCCGAAGTTACCGGCCTTGACATGGACGGTGAGGATAGCGGCGTCAAGATCGTCCATACCGACAAGGGCGACATCGCCTGCCATGCCGTTTTGCTGGCGACCGGTGCCTCGCCGCGCCGCGTGGGCTTCGAGGGCGAGGAGGAGTTCCAAGGCCATGGCGTGGCATACTGCGCTACCTGCGACGGAGAGTTCTTCACGGGCAAGGAGGTGCTCGTGGTCGGCGGAGGCTTCGCTGCAGCCGAGGAGGCGGTGTTTCTCACGAAATATGCAAGCCACGTGACCATTCTCGTACGCAAGGACGACTTTTCATGCGCTGCCGCAGTGTCCGAGCCGGCGAAGAACCATCCTAAGATCACGATCAAGTACAACACCCGTATCGTCCGCGTCGAAGGCGATAAGGCCCTGCGCTCTGCGGTGCTGGAGGACACGAAGACCGGCGAGCAGATGATATGGCGGCCCCAAGATGACGGGGATACCTTCGGCATCTTCGTCTTTGCCGGCAACGTTCCCGCCACCGAGCTGGTGCAGGGCATCGCCGAGGTGGATCCGCGCGGGTTCATCGTCATCGACGAGCACAACATGACCACTGAACCGGGCCTGTTCGCGGCGGGCGACGTGTGCAACAAGGTTCTGCGCCAGGTTGCCACGGCTGTGGGCGAGGCGGCAAGCACCGCAACCGAGATGGAGCGCTATATCGCGCAGCGGCATGAGGCCACGGGCCTTATTCCGCAGGTGGAGGTGCCTGAGAAGACGGTTGCAGCGCCTCAGGAGCAAGCGGAGGCAGCTGCCGGTTCGAAGGACGGGGCGTTCTTCGGGAGTGACGTGCTATCCCAGCTCGAAGCGGTGTTCGCGCGTATGGAGCGGCCGCTGGTCCTGAGGCTTTCGCTGGACGCTAGGCCCGTCTCTGCGGATCTGCGCGGCTATATGGAGGAACTTGCGAAGTTGACCGATAAGCTCTCCGTTGAGGTTGTTGACGGGGCGCAGGGCGACGATCTGCCCAAGGTTGAGATGTGCCGGGCGGACGGCAGCTGGACCGGCCTCGCCTTCCACGGCGTTCCCACCGGGCATGAGTTCACGCCGTTCGTTTTGGGGCTGTACAATGCAGCCGGTTCGGGTCAGGCCGTCGATGAGACCGACATGGCGGCGATCGAGGCTATTGACGCGAAGGTCGATATGACGATTGCGGTGGGGCTTTCCTGCACCATGTGCCCCGACCTCGTGCAGGCCTGCCAGCGCATCGCGTCGCTGAACGACAACATCACGGCGCGGGTTTTCGATGTCGCGCATTTCCCCGCGCTGCAGCAGAAGTACGACATTATGAGCGTGCCCTGCCTGATCGTCGATAAGGGCGGGCGGGAGACCGTCGAGTTCGGTCGAAAGAATATCAACGGTGTGCTCGAGCTCATTTCGTAGCCTGCCGAAAGAGAGGAGATCATCATGAAGTTCTATACGTGTTCTGAATGCGGTAAGGTTGTCATCCATCTCGACAGGGGAGACGAGGCGCAGCTCGGAGAGGGGCTGGTCGAGCTTGTTCCAGGCACCAGCGATGGCGCGCTCGAGAAGCATGTTCCCGCAGTGACCGTTGAGGGCGACAGCGTAACCGTGGCGGTTGGGTCGGTGCACCACCCGATGCTCGACGAGCATTTTATCCAGTGGGTCGTTCTCGAGACCACGGGCGGCATGCAGCAGAAGCGGCTGAATCCCGGCGAGGAGCCGGTGGCGCGCTTCAAGCTCGTTGAGGGCGAGAAGCCGCTTGCCGCCTATGAGTACTGCAATCTGCACGGTCTTTGGAAGGCCGATGTCTAGGCGGATGGATTTTTCGTTTGACAACCGTTTTGAGGGTGCTAAAATAGGTATCCGCGCATTCGCGCATCCATAGTGCGGGGTAGAGCAGTCTGGTAGCTCGTCGGGCTCATAACCCGGAGGTCGTCGGTTCAAATCCGGCCCCCGCGACCAAACGACCAGTGGCTTTGCAGAAATGCAAAGCCGCTTTTCATTTACTTCGGGGCAAAACCGCCAATCAGGGTTATAGGACAAAACATGTGCTCTTTTGGCTCCATGAAACTGCCCGAGTTTTCAACAGACGGCACAAGTCCTCCATCGCTCACGTCCTGGCATAGCGCGCCCGCCAGAGACGAAGCGGAAGCAACGGAGATGGGAGGAGCCCCATGGAGGAGAAGAGGGACAATAGGACAAGCCCAGAGGGAGAGATACTCACCCTCGCGCAGGCGGCGGAATACCTGAACGCCTCGCTTTCCATGGTGCTCAGATTGGTTAACAGCGGCGAGCTTCGCGCGTCCAGGATTCGCAAGGCGTGGCGCACGAGCAGTGGCGCCTGCGACGAGCTCGTGAAGAGGCAGTTTGCTGACTAAGCCGTGATATGCAAGTCGATAGACGAGGGCTAAATGAGGCTAGGAAGGAAAGCGCTTTCGCCCTGTACGCCAAGCAGGGCTTCACGATTTTGCCCGATGCGCTCATGAACATCCTCGTTGAGCGGCAGGTCGGCAGAAACGGCCGGGCGGTCATGGCGGCTTTCTGCCATGCGGTCTTTGCCGACGGCAGGATAGGCGTCATGTCGAGCAACGAGGTCTGCGTGCGTACGGGGCTTACGAAGTACCAGGTGGCTCGCGGTATGACGGATCTGCGCGACAAGGGAATCATCGCCCCTGTGATACGGACCAACGCCGAGGGACACCGCCATCCGGACCGCTCGAGCTACGGCCGTGTCGCGCGCTATTGCATATGCCGCGACATTTGGGCGCTTGTGGGGCTTAAGGAACCTGCTAAGCTGCCCCTCGGATAGATTTTCCGCCAGTACCCTCGCACGGGGCTCCCGAGACGCACATCAAACCGCCGAGAGGCGGCGCGTCCTACCCGGACGGTCGTCCGGGCTTCCCGGGCGCGGGGCATCCCCCGCAAGGGAGCGTATCGCGTGCGTGCGCGTGCTCCTGTCGCTCGGCGTCCGGGTGGAGCGGGCCCCATCGAAGCGGCGGCGCGATGGGCGCGGCCCCGGTGCCGACAAGCGCTATCTTGTGCGTTGTGCGCACAAGATAGGTTGCTTGCTTAGAGGGGTGATTCTGCCGCATAAAGCAAATTCAGGGGCATTTGGTTAATGCATAAATGATGTATCGAATACAATATTAACCGCTTATCCATAGCGAATGAAGGCTCGATTTTAGCGTCAGACGTCAGACGGCTGTAGTATACTTTTTACTGGGTATCATTTCAGCCATGCTGGCTGTTTTAAAGAAGGAATCCGCTATATGGCAAAAAAAGAGGTCAAGACCGACTTATGGGTATACGTGCAACTCAATGAGAATCATATCAATGCGGATGTGCAGGGCAGTGATGTTAAAGAGATAGACAAAGCGCTTAAAACCGCATCGAAACGCGGAACAGGCAATGCTGGCTACCCTGAATATGTAGCGGTAATTGACGATTCTGTCTTGGTCATTGCGGACAAAGCGGATGTTGCCCAGCAGATAAAACTGACTGACGATGGCGTCGTAGCAAATGTCATGCAGCAACGCTCCAAATACAGCTACGGCTACAGGTTCAAAGAAAAACGAATGCTACGCCAGAAGCTCATGGTCCCTCTAAGTGACACTGGAAAGCCCGATTATGCGTATATAGAGCAGTACGCCAAGAAAATGATGCTAAGGGAGTACGAGCAGTATTTGGATTTTCTGAAAGAAGGCGATGCTACAAGTGGCTGCTGAAGTTGATGCCTCTCGTCGGAAGGTATGCCTAGAAGGCCGTATATGGGATTTGCACATTCATACGCAATCGGACAAGTTGAAGAATGTTTCTGCAAAGGATTATGTGGCAAAACTTGGGGAGCTGTTCGCGGAAGAGCGCTACAAGAATCTAGATTTGGTGTCTTTCACGGATCACAACTGTATTAACATCGAGGCATATGAGAGCTTTTGGAGCGCTCAGTCACGCGTGGCTCTAATCCCAGGCCTCGAGATAGATACCTACTTGGATGAAGCTGCTAAAGACGCCAAAGAAGGAGATGATGCCGGTAAAACCGAAAAGTCCAGGCATCTCATTGTTTATTTTGACGCAGTTGATGATCTAGAAACAACGAAAAAGCTCGCATCGGCCTTAAACGAATGGCTATTGGCAAATGCTGTAGGTCCGGACAATCCAATTTACATAGCAACTTTGTTGGCAGAACTTATCAATGTTTGTCATGATGCCCGAACGCGTTTCGTGCTCAGTCCTCACGCTATGAAGCAGAATGGGAAAAGGAATCCGCGAGGGATTGATTCAGTTTGGAATCATCTTGAAGAGGCGGAACAGAAATACGAAGCCTCCAAATACATTGATCAGTTTTTCTGTTTTTGGGAAGCTGGCCAGTCTAACGTTGCTAAAGCGATTGAGTTCCTAAAGGAGATAGATAACGGCTCGCGCGTATCCGTCATCTCCTTTTCTGATTCGAAGTGTCTGGACGACGAGAAGGAGTTCCTCGATAACCCAAGGCAGTACTTCCGGGCACTGCCGAGCTTCAGCGGGCTTGTGATGGCTGGAAGCGAGCCGTCCCGTATTCTCAGCAGTCCAGAAGAAATCCCTTCCCAAAACCAAGGAAGCTACCTTGGCAGCATCGATTTTGACGGCTGCACAATAGAGCTTTCTCCACAAATGAACGCGATAATAGGAGGCCGCGGTACCGGGAAATCCGTACTGCTTGATTCGATTGCCCGGTGTTTGGGGAAGGCGTCTAAAGCAAAGAAGGAGAGGGAAGGGTTTCTCAGCAAGCATAGCACTATGGTGAAAAGCATGGATGGTCTGTCCTTAAATGGGTCGAGTTTTAACTGCGACTTCTTCAAACAGAACTATATCCTCTCCCTCTTTGAAAAGGATGGAGAGGAGTTCAACGAAGCACTGGAAAACTATTTCTCAGACGCATTCTCCCAAGTGGACGACTATGAGATTGAAGACCAGCGAAGTTCTCTCAGGGAATCTTTCACGAGTAACTATCGGTATGAGGATGATTCTGCTGCCACCTCTGAAAACATTGCCGGTCTAATTGAGAAGTACATAGACGATCAGAACGACGGTCTGAATATCAAAATCACGCAGTCCTTGGTCGGAAAAGCTACGAAAGATCTGAAAGAGCTTAGTTACGACGACACGATCTCGGGCATCCGTAAAGCTGTCATCAGCAAACTGCCTAGGTTTCTAAAAGAAAACGAGGCGGTTCTGAACGATTTGACGACCCTCGAGAAAACAGTGGCTTGCGAAGCCTTTGCTGAACGGAAAGCGTACTTAGGTGGCACTTATCTCAAGACGAAGATATATGAATCTGTCACGGCAAAGAAGAAGGAGATAAGCGAGGCGCAAAAAGACAAACAGGACGTGGCCGACGCTTTTATACAGCAACTGCAAAAGCGATATGAGCCATACGAGAAGAGAGTTGCGCTGATAAATGCCTATCTTATGGCTAGCAAAGAGTTTGCGGCTCCTGAAGAACACGTCATTGAGAAAGATGGCGAACATTCGGGTGCTTTCCAGTTCGTGAAGATGCTGACTGTAGAGCATCCAATAGACTATCTTGTGCGAATTTTAGACAGCGCTATTCAAGTGATAGACCGTGGAAAACCGTGCTATCACGGGAATCTGTGGAAGTATATAGAGGCATTTTGCTTTGGCTCTGCTCAGTACAAGTCCGAAAATAGCGCTGAGACTGTCGTAAAGAGTCTTGAAGCCTTCGATTTGAATATCGAATCGAAGGATGTGATTCGATATCGCGAGAGTGAAGGCAAACCCTATGAGGATATAAGCACTATGTCGCCAGGCACTCAGACGAACATCTTGTTCGAGTACATAGTTCATAAGGACACGTCAATACCGCTGCTGATCGATCAACCGGAAGACAACGTTGACAACCAGACGATTTACAGCGAGCTAAGGCGATGGTTCAAAGAGCTGAAGTCTAAGCGCCAGGTAATCGTTGTGACGCACGACGCGAACATCGTCATAAATGCTGACGCTGAGAACGTGATAATAGCTGAACACCCAGAGCTGGATAAATTTAGTTACATGCACGGCGCTCTCGAATACGAGGGAATCATAGATTCAGCATCGAAAATATTGGATGGTGGGCCAGAGGCGGTTGAGAGGAGACTTGTAAAATATGGCAGCCGATGACCAAACAATACTGAAGGTGAACCTGCTTCCCGACAATCAAGATGCAAGTGCAGAGCTGACTTCTAGCTCTCCGAATCTCGATGCGTTCGTGGAGAAAATCGTCGCATATAGAGACGAGATAGACGTAGAGACAATAACGGTTACGTGTGATGACGAGAAGTTCGACACCGATAGTTTCAAAGAAATTGTCAGCACGTCAATCAAGGACTTTCTCGAAGAAATAACTCTTGAAAAGACTAAATTTGACAAGGTAATTGCGGATCTAGAAAAAGCGCAAGTTGAATAGGAACAAGTTGACGCATAGCCTCCTTTTTCAGTAAAGCGATGCCCTGCCCCGAGTCCGAAGGCTCGGGGCCAGGTTCCTTAGGGACTATCCCGTCGCTGGGGACGTTCTTGTGGTGGCGCAGGAGAGCCTTCTCGGAGTCCGTCGTCAGAAGGACTCACGATGTCGTAGCTGATGCTAGTGAGGCTCCACCTCGGCCTCGGCGAGGTAGGCCGCCACGATACGCTCGAAGCGCTCCTGGTTGGGCTCCCCGCGGGGCATGTCGTAGCCGCCGCGCTTGGTGGCGGCGTCCACGAAGATGAGCTCCTCGTCGTCCATGGCGATGAAGTCGACGCTGTCCGAGCCGTGCGCCAAGCCCTCCTCCAGGGCATTGATGCCCCTGTGCCTCAGGTACGTGCGTACTGCCTTGTGCGACCTCTCGTCGATGTTCTTTCCCATGGCTGTCTGCCTCCTCATGTTTGGGCCCGCTACTTTGGCGCGCCTTGCGGGGTGGATGGCGCCTGAGGGAAAGCTGCAGTGCAAGGGGGAAAGCGAAACGCGGATGCGCCTGAGTTTTCCGGAGGGCGCCTACAGCATTCAGAAAAGCTTTCGCGTCCCTTGCGCGCAAGCGTCCGTGGGCGAGTCTGCGCTCCCAAGACGAGGCGGAGTGGGGTGCGCGCAGAGGCTGCCCGTGGGAATGCGGCGATGGGGTTGCTACGAGGCGTTGCGTGTCTGGGTGCTGGGGGCGTGCGGTGGAGGTGCAGTTGCGCTGGCCGGCTGCTGACGGCCACGTTGAGCGACGGGGCACTTGTGTGAGTGCCGGGACGATGTGCGGTGGCCATGCCCACGAGGTGCCCGAAGCGATTCGTGCCATCGTGGCGTGTGGAGGCTTCAGCGCTCGCTATGGCATTGTGTCTGGTGGTTGGCTGAGAAGGACCATTGCTTCACTGCGATGCCCTCTCAGCAAGGAGGTTGGCCCGAGCGGCTGTCCCGGGCTTTCGGGCTTGGGCAGGGTGTCCTATCGGAGCGCCCGGCCCAATAAAGAAGGCACGCCAGTGTGCATGTCCGAAAGCAGAGCTCGGGCGGGTTTACTAGTTACAGTCTATTGCATTCAGCAGGTGATGGTTCGGTTTCGGCGTTTAAGCACTTCGAGGTCGCAATTTGCGACCTCGAAAGAGCGGACGATGCATTTGCCTATTCACCAAGCGTAGCGACAATCGAGTCAACGATGGCAGAACCCTCAAGTCTGGCGACGGCGAAGCTCTTCTTGCCTGCGTCCTTCAGCGACGCTCCCACCAGGTAGCCCTCGGCTCCATCCAAGATGAGGAAGCGGTCGTGGAACGAGGCCGTGTGCTTGACCTCAAGCGTCGGGTACTGCGCGTTGAAGGTCGCAATGTCATGCTTGGTGAGACCGGTCTTGGGGTGCGTCCACACGGTGACGGAAACGCCTAGCACTTTCTTTGCAAGGATGTTGAGAGTTCCCGTGTCCACGTAGCCGTCAATCAGGATGATCTCGCGTTGAGCTTTCTGCACGAGCGATACCAAGAGTTCGAACGCGTCGTAGACCTGTCCCTCGAAGAAGACCTTCTGGTTTGGTGCCTCGTGGGTCTCCATGTAGTCGAAGACGCGCTCGAAGCGCTCGTTGGCCGAGCGTTCTAGACTATCCAGCCTATGATCGATGCTTCTGATTTGCTCGAACATATGAGCGTTGTCTGCAATGAAGTGTCGCATCTCGACGAAGGTGTTCATGATTTTGACGCTTACCCTTATTGCCGTCTCGCTTCTGAGGACGGCAGAGAGCATGGCAACGCCCTGCTCGGTGAAGACTCTGGGAAGGTAGCGTCTTCCGCCGCGACCTTCGACTGTTTTTGAGGTCACAAATTGTGACCTCAAAACTTGATCCTCTTCACGCGTGACACGAAAGCAGAATTGCTCGGGAAACCGGCTGGGGTTTCTTGTGACTGCCTGGTTGAGTACCTTTGTCTCGACCTCATACAGTTCGGCAAGGTCGCTGTCGAGCATTACCTGCTGGCCTCGCACGGTGTAGATCATGTCCCTGATTTGTGAATCGCTTGAGAGAGCGATTGATGTCTCTGTCTTGGGAGGTTCTTTATCGGACATAGCCGTAGCCTTTCTGTGCGAACCGTTGATGCAATTTTATCAAGTGTGCATCCACATCCATCGTGAGACGGCGCGGAAGAGACAGCGAGTGAAGCGCCAGATGAGCCTAAAAACGCCCATATGAAGACTCCTTCTCCTCTGCAGCGGCGAGCATCGCCTTGAGCTGATTGAACTGTTTCAAGTTCTCGGACAGCGAGCGGCGCTAAATCATGCCGCCAGCAGCTTGGTTGGCAGCAAGATGGGAAAGAATTCAGGTTCGACCAGCTGGTTGGATTTGAAACGTTTGAGAACGGTGGAATTGTTACTACGGGTGGAGGTTATGGAAGGGCTTTTGTCGGCGACGCCCTGTTTGGAGAATCGGGTGCGATTGTCGGAGGGCCGTCGAAGGAGCAGCGCTCTGTAATCACGGAGATGAAAGGGCCTTTCAGGTTAATGACTCCGATAAGCCGTTTGAGACAATCTGGATCTGGCATTCGGATGAGAAAAGCGGCTTGAGAACCACCTCTCCGCATTACTCGATTCGCCAAGGACAGATCATGGAGATCACCTCGCTGCTCAACAAGATTCTCTCCCAGAGGGAGACGTCAGACGCAGCTACTCCAGTAGCAACCGTTTCACTTGCAGACGAGATAATGAAGCTCAAGCAGCTGTCTGACATGGTTGCCCTCACTGAAGAGGAGTTCTCGGAAGCAAAGCGACAGGCCTTGGGGCTCTGATTCGCTCCCATAGAGTTTTTAAGACTGCTCTGCCAATAGTGAAATAAGATGTTTTAGATTTAGGCTCGCCCAATCAGGTGTCTGTTCTTCTGCTATATCGGTCATCTGTACCTAGCGCAACACATGGGATAATTCTGTGGGCTCTAGGTCTTTTTTGAGAGACCGAGCCCTTAGAACGCGTTACAACAAGCTGTTTACCTGCGGAAATGCTTATGCGTTCAGTTTTTCCAACGATGGCGGGCGTGAGGTTGAAAGTTGTTTTATTCACCCACTGTGGCTGGTCAGACTCAGCAAATGCCAACCATGCTCAATCACAAGGAGCTCACCGCAGGCCCTTCAAGAATTATTGTCCGGTGCGCATGCCACACTTGCCTCATAGATCGTCCTAGGAGGATGGCGCAGAGATGGGATTTGACGCGAGCGTGTGCTGCCGTTGCTTCGAGGAAGGGAAACTCAAGCCTGGGCCTCTACCATACGAGGACCTCTACATCGACGAGGAGGGGCACCTGTACTCCCACAAGCTCAACGATGCCCGCACGAGGTACGGCTACAGCAGTTTGATGCTAGGTACGGTAGGTTCGAGATAAAGTTCTATCACTGGTCCCAAAACTGCTGCGAGCACGAGCGTGGTGAATACCTCGGTGAGTGGGTGAGCAACTGGTCCGGTGTGCACGAGTTCGAGGGCCTCGTCGAGGAGACAGGCGGCGAGACAGAGTTTCCTCTCCTCTCCCACCTGCTGCCCCACGCCAACGGAGGGTGCTACCCTGCGGAGCTGGCCGAGGCGACGCTCGTAGATCTTGATCGGTTCATCGAGAAGGTAAGCGACGTCGACGAATGGGTCCTCTGCGACCATGAGACGCGCGATGAGGTCTGGGCATCGACCGAGGGCGGGGCCTTCACCTGGATGTACTCCTTCAACCAGCGCATCGGCATGAACGGGAACAAGATCTTCTTCGACGGCCCGGAGTCGTACGTCGAGACCTCCCACTTCCGCCAGGAGCCTGTCGGAGAGCCCGACGCGCACGGAGCCCAGTACATGAGGATCGTGTGCCTCGACCAGGATTCCCGGACCGTGGCATTCGACTCGCTGGGCCCGCAAGACGCGCCGAAGACAGCGCGCGAGTTTTACGTGACGTCCAGAAAGGCACCCTTTCTGTATGAAGGCAAATACTGGACTGCCAAGCGAATCCGCAACCTCCTCGTCGCCTCGATCGAGACAGGCAACCCCATCAGATGGGAGTGACTATGGTGACTAACCCCCTTGATGCATACCGCGATGTGAGGCCTGACCCCGCAAACCTTCCCGTTCCGCAGCTCGGATGGAGGGAGAAGGTCGACCTCAACAGGCAGACCGGATTCAACCGCAGCTTCCTCGAGTCACATGACTCATGCGGCTGCTTCCGCTGCGGGCAGCGGTTCCCGACGTCTCTTGTCGCAGATTGGATGGAGGAACCCGGCGAGGAAGACACCGGCATCTGCCCCTACTGCGGCCAGGACACACTCGTTGTTGGAACGGACGCCCTTCCGCTATCCACCGCCCTGCTCACAGGGCTCTACGGGATGTGGTTCGAGAAGGAGCTGAAGGAGAGGAGAGAGGACAGGAGGTTCCGTGAACTGTCTTACTCCGGGGAGGAAGACTACCTACGCAAGGGCATCCCCTTCAGGCTCGTGCCCGTCGAGGAGGGTTACTGGGAGAGAATCGACCAGCAGCGCATCCTTGAGGCACGGCGGCACGCCGCAGGGGAGCGCGGGGCCATGGCGAACGCCATCGCACATGGCGAGGTGCTCGAGTTCGACATCTGGTCCATAGGAGATCCGGGAAAAGGAAGGTGGGACTGCGAGGGAAGCGTCACCCCCGGGGCTCACTGCGGCTTCGATGTGAAGGGTATTTGGAATCTCCGCGCCTACGTCGACGAGGAGTCCGATGAGGAGCACTTCGAGCTCCTCCGAGACGGCATCAAGGTGCGATTCGGGGGTGCGGACGATTTCTTGGACCGCCTAGACGGCGTATCCAAGCTTGCGGCGGTACTCCGCCGGGCTCAGCCAGCCCAGCGATCGCTTGATCCTGCCGTCCCGATAGTACCTCAGGTAGGCGTCGAGGCGCTCCGCGAACTCCCCTTGCCCGACGCCCTCCCAGTCCCTCCAGTAGAAGAACTCGTTCTTCAGGCGGCCGAAGAAGCCCTCGCAGGCCGCGTTGTCCGGGCTGCAGCCCTTCGCCGACATGCTGCGGACGAGGCCGTTCCCCTCGCAGATCGCGACCCAGCCGGGCCATCTGCAGTGCGCCCCTCGGATGCCCTTCTAAATGTCAAGCGCTACATCGCCCGCGAGGTCTACTACGTCATCAAGGAGCAAAATCGGTCGATAAATAGCGCTGACATTTAGAAGGGCATCCGAGGAATCCGCCTGTTCGCCGACGTGATGGGCGTGGAGGAGGCCGGCGTGCTTGACTGCTTCGTGGAGGCGGGAAGCGAGTTGCAGCGCACGCAGGTCGCCCCGGAGGCAGATGCCTTCACCTTCGCGAAGATCGCAGGGCACGAGGGCGTGACTCCCGCGAGCGAGGACCTCTCGAAGGCCAAGCCGACCGACCTGCTGGAGGCGCTGCGCACGGTGACGAGCGCCATGGACGAGGCGCAGGTCTCCGCGGGGAGCCGCTACCTGTTCATCACGCCGACGCTCAAGGGCGTGCTCGACGAGTACTCCTACGCCAACCCCAACCGCTCCAACCGTGTGCTCGAGCGTTTCGCCCGCGTGGTGGAGGTGCCGCAGGTGCGCTTCTACATGAAGATCGATCTGCTGAGCGGCACGGGCGACCAGTTCGGCTACGCCAAGGCGGCCGACGGCAAGGACATCAACTTCATGGTTGTGGAGAAATCGGCCGTCATCAAGTTCGATAAGCACGTGGCATCGCGCGTGTTCAGCCCGGACGAGCTGGAGTCTCTCGACTCTTACATGATGAAGTACCGCAAGTATGGAATCGTGGAGCT
>JAWRJQ010000099.1:0-117756 GCA_040307385.1 Atopobiaceae bacterium | reverse complement strand
GGCAGGATCGATTTGATGAAGACAGAAACGCAGTCGCCTGGGATCAGTCCATCCCGCGGCTCCGCAAGGCCAGTCAGATTGGGCGTCAGCTCTACGAAAATGCCGTACTCCTCTACGCCGCGCACGACGCCTACGATCGTCTGTCCCGGCTCAAACCGCGATGCATTCTGCTCCCAGGTGCCAAGCAATTCTTTATGTGTCAGCGTGACCCGCGCGTCGTCACGGTCGATCTCCGATACTGCGGCACGGATATATTGTCCGGGATAAAACCGCTCCCGCGGGTGATGGATGCGTGAAGCGGAGATATTCTCCAAGCCGATCAGCGACGGCAGTCCGCAGCCCATATCGACGAACGCGCCGAACCGCTCCAGTCGCGTCACGGAGCAGCGCATGATATCACCGGGGCACAGATGATGCATCAAGTATTCCGTCGCTTCCCTCTGCGCCGCGCGCCTTGAAAGCGTGAAGCCGTGCTCGCTCTCTCCAATGACCTTGAAGCAGACCGGTCTCCCGACGCGCGTCATCACGGCGACCTCCCGCGTGCGGCCGCTGACGATCCCCACGGCTGTCTCCTCCCGCGGAATAATGCCTTCCAGGCCGTTCAGATCGACCATCAGGCCGCGGTCCGCACCGCTGAACGATGCCAGCGCCTCGACGATCGTGCCCTCCTTCATCGCCTGCCGAAGCCCTTCCCGGTCCGCCAGTGTTCTCCGGTTCCGCTCCGTTTCCAGCAGCATACCCTCCGGCAGGTATTTCCCCTGTGGCATTCGATCCACCTCCCTTGATCTTCTACAATCTATTCCGCCGCGCGTAAGGGTATGACGCTTGTTTTTTCGACGGAATGTGGTACAATACCCTCAGAAGGATCACGGAGGTGCTTTATGGACGTCAAAGTCGGCGATACACTCACAATGAAAAAGCCGCATCCCTGCGGGACGCACGATTTCGCCGTCCTGCGCGTGGGGATGGATTTCCGTCTGCGCTGCACCGGCTGCGGGCGTGAGTTTCTGATCCCGCGGGCCAAGGCGGAAAAGAGCATCAAAAAGATCACCCGTCAAACTGAAACGGAGGAACAACAATGAAAAAGATCCTTGTGGCCGTCGATCTGCAGAAGGATTTCGTAGACGGCGCTCTCGGCACCGCCGAGGCGGTGGAAATGCTCCCCCGCGCGGTCGAATACATCAAAGGCTTCGACGGCGAACTGTATTTCACCCTCGATACTCATACGGAAGATTATCTGAACACCTCCGAGGGGCGTAAGCTGCCTGTGGTCCACTGTGTCAAGGGGACCGACGGCTGGCAGTTGGACGCGCCGGTCAAAGCGCTGGCCGATACGCTGCCCTGCACGGTAGTCGAGAAGCCTTCCTTCGGCTCGACGGAGCTTCCGGCCCTGATCAAAGAGCGCTGTAATGGCGAAGAGCTTGACATCACGCTGCTGGGTCTCTGCACGGATATCTGCGTCATTTCCAACGCCTTGATCCTCAAGGCCTGGTTCCCGGAAGCGCGGATCGCCATTGAAAGCGCCTGCTGTGCCGGCGTCACGCCGGAAAGCCACGAAAACGCGCTGAAGGCCATGGCCATGTGCCAGATGGACATCCGATGAAGATCCTCAAGCTGTTCCCCGCGGACCCGTTCCTCGCGCCTGATGAGGTCACCTGCGCAAGGATTGTCGATCACATCGTCTCCCTGTTTCCGAATCGCGAAGTGGACGACGGTCTCAGCCCGCTGCCGCAGTTTATCGACTGCGGCGACAGCCTGGAGCGCGTCGTCTGCCCGCTGTGCGGCGCTGAGCTGGACAGCGAGGACTGGGCCTGCCTGATGGACTCGCAGTACGGCGAATACGGGTTTGACTCGCTTGACGTCACTGTTCCCTGCTGCGGCGGCGCGACGACGCTCGACAAGCTGCGGTACGAAGCCGACTGCGGCTTCGCCTGCTTCGAGATCGACGTCATCGAACCGCGCGCGATCCCGAAGGGGTTGACGGAGGAGCTGAACAAACGCTTCGGCATTCCCTTCCACTCGATCATCGCAAAGGTATAACGCAAAAGCCGCCCTGACGGGCGGCTTTTTGATGCTTGAAAAAGATTAGAAATCGAACACATTGATCCCGCGGGTATCGTCGAAGACACGGTTCACCTCGCCGTCGAGGACGCGGATGACCATCTCGCACACGGGACCCACGACGCCTTCGTTCAGATGGCCGCCGAAGACGTGGCCGTGGTCGTCGCCTGCGCTGAGATGCAGGTGTGTGTACACCTCGCCGTTCATCGTCGTGATCGTGCCGGTCAGGGAGACGATCTCGAAAGCGCCCTGAAAGCGGTTGCCGTAAAACTTCTTCTCATCCATCTTGAAGACGCCGACGGTGAAATCCGTCACGGCGCCAAGGGCACTGACAGACGCCAGACGGATGTGCTCCAGCTCCGCCACCTTCTTCGTCTGTGCCGTGATCTCCTCGCCAACGTCCATGCGCACGATCACCGTGTCGTCAAAGCGTTTGTATAGCATAGTATCCTCCTGTTCCTACGATTCATTTTGTATCATTTTCTTTGATTATACCACGATCCGGATCTTAAGAAAAGAGCCGGAAGGGCAAGCCCTTCCGGCAAAAGCTGATTTCTGTTTTTAGGACACGGGAGAGACCTTGGAGTCCACGTGCATACCCATACCGGCGGTATGAGCAGAGACCTCGGAGGCCAGATACAGAGCGGCGTTGGCGACTTCCTCGGGCTTGGCGTAGCGCTTGTCCATCGCGTAGGTGCCGGCCAGCATGGCCATGGCTTCCTCGTGGGTCATGGTGTCACCGAAGAAATCCTTCTCGATGCGGAGCATCATCGGGGTATCGACGGGACCCGGGCAGATATAGTTGACATGGACGCCCACAGGGCCAAGCTCCATGGCGACGCACTTGGTCAGACCGGCCACGGCGTACTTGGAGGAAACGTAAGCGCTGTTGCCGGCAGTGGGCTCGTAAGCGGCGGCGGAGGCCACGACGACCACGGAACCGGACTGCTTCTCGATCAGGGTGGGAGCAGCATACTTCAGCGTCAGCATGACGGCGAAGACGTTGAGCATATAGGTCTGCTCAAACAGCTCCAGCGTCATATCCTGCACAGGATGGGCCTTGCCCTCGTAACCGGCATTGGGGATGATGACGTCCAGGGTGCCGAAATGAGCCTTGGCGGCCTCGACGAAGTTCTTGATGTCCTCTTCCTTGTTCATGTCGGCCACGAAACCGGCGACCTGACCCTCGGCAGCGTTCAGCGTGGGCAGCAGATCATCGATCTTCTTCTGGCTGGTGGAGGAGAAAGCGACCTTCGCGCCTTCGCCCAGAAATGCTTTGACGATCGCGGTGCCGATACCGCCGGTACCGCCAGTGACAAGGACGACCTTGTCCTTCAACTTCAGATCCATAGGAACTCCTTTCTCTTGCCTTGCCAAATAAATAACACAAGGCTGCTCCAGTATTATACAATGAATAATCGTTTTATACAAGAGCTATTTGTGTTTTATTTGGGCGATCGCGGAGTTTATTTCGGGACCGTTCAAAGCTGAATGACGTCCAGATCGTCGGGGACGAAAAGGGTTCCGTGAAAATACTGCGACCCCTCGTTTACATACAGCTCCCTGCGGCGCAGCAGATTCTGATCCTCCGTGTGATAAAGGAGCAGATTCCGCACGCCCAGCCGTTCGGCCAGCTGACAGGCGTCCATGACCGTGGAGTGATGCTTCGCATAGGGCTTATATACGTCAGCCTCCGCGTTCAGACAAAACGCCTCGTGCAGCAGCCATTCACACCCCGCGGCGTAATGCTCCAGCGCGGCAGACAACGGCTCGTCACCGCAGCAGGTCAGTTTTTTGCCACTGCCGAGCTCCATGCAGAAGCCGAACTGCTTTGCCTTGGTGGACCGGATATCGAAAAACGTGACGGGATGACCGATGATATCGAGCGTCTCTCCGTCTTTGACCTCGACGAAATGAAGCCCATGGTCGATGCAGGCAGCTGATTTTTCATCCAGAAGGCCCACCGCCATGCTTCGCAGCAGCGCGAGGACCTCATGATGGGAATAGATATACGCTTCGCCCTCATACGTTCCGCGGGCCATGGACTGGCAGATGATCCGCAGCATCCAGACGACGCCAAGAAGATGGTCGAGGTGCTTGTGCGTCACAAAAATGTGATGGATATCCTTGCAGTCGTACCCCGCATGACTCACCTGACGCAAAAGGCCGCTGCCTCCGCCGCCGTCCACCAGCAGCAGGCGGCCGTCGTCCTCCATCAGAAAACAGGTGTTGTAGTACTCCGTGACCATCGCGTGCCCGGTGCCGAGCATGATCAGCTTCATATTTTTGTCCTCCGTTACCGGTGCTGCTGCACCAGCTTCAAAAACTTTGTGTCGTTCATTTGCTCGTTTGTCAGATAATCTCCGTTCAGAAACAGCGCGTACGTCGTTATCGGCGTCGGCGCGCGCCGGGCGTCTTCCCTGCTGTCGAGCCGGATCGCATGGAACGGGATGCTGTGCGCCCGCGCGGTCTGCTCGAGGATCGGGACGTATTTGGCGTTGAACGGACACTGGTTCGTGTAGTAAAGGACGTAGCCGTCCTCGTCGACGTGAGGATGTCTGGCACAGGCGCTGAACTGAGGCTTGATCGCCTCGTGTGAAAACGGGAGATACCAGAGCTGGATCCCGTTGTCGGCCTCGTCGCAAACCGAAAAGCCTTTATGACTGAGGTATTTCGGATCGGCAAGAAACGGTTTTTTCTTCGCGGCGCTCAGAATGCAAAGGCCCCTTTTGCCCTTTTCCCTGCTGTCCTCGATGCAGGCGTTCAGCAGATCGTTCGAGTAGCCATGACCCTTGAGGGAACCGGAGACCCACAGGCAGTCGATATACATATACCCTTCCGCGTCGATCGGGTTCCAGGCGTTCTCGGCGGGGATATATTCGATGAAGCATTTGCCGCGTTCCGTGCTTTTCAGAAACACGAGCCCTTCGTCGAAGCGCTCCTCCAGCCATGATTTCTTGGAGATCACCTGCGCATCCTTGTCGTTCGATATGGCGCAGCAGATGTGCTCCTTTGCCAGGTTTTCTTTTGTGACTCTGATATAATCCATGGTGTGCCTCCTGTTCTGTAATGTGGTCACGACCGGCGGTTCAGACTGTACCCGAGGACCGAGCCGACGACGCCGCCGACGATATGGGATAGATTCGAGATGTTGTCCCGAACCATGAGCCCCTCGAATACCTGCTGACCGATGAAGATCACCGCCACCAGAAGGAACGTGACCGGGATCTCCCCGTCCCTGAAGCCGGTAAAAGACGTCAGCATGATGAAGGCGAACACGACGCCGCTGGCGCCGCACAACGCGATGTGCGGAAAGAAGATGTAGTTGACGACGGCCGTGACGAACGCCGCTGTCAGGATCACCTCCAGCAGTCTTGCCGAGCTGTGCTTCTCCTCCAGCATGGGGCCGAGAAGCAGCAGATACGAGGCGTTGCTGATGAAGTGCTGCCATCCGCTGTGCCCGAGGACGTGGGTGAAAAAACGGATATACGTCATCGGCGAGCGCAGGGACGAATGGTACGTCATGAACAGCAGCCTGTCGGTTTTGCCGTTCGTGAGCTGCCCCAGAAGTGTTGCCGCAAAGCATAAAAAGACAAAGCAAAGCGTCACCGGCGCATTGAATGTTATCCGGAATCTCTTCTTCACGGTCTTGACCTTCTTTCTGAAAAACTATCTTAAGGCAGCCTCCGGCGCTCTATTCCCGTCAGCCTGCGCCAAAGTGCGCGAAACGGTTTTCCGGTATCCGCAGCAGGTACAAATATACGTTTTCATTATAGTATGATTTGGGAATAAATCAAGGGTCCCGTGTTTTTCCGGCGCGGCCTTGCGGAGATCGGTGCGGATGTGCTATCCTATGAACATACAAAACTTTACAGGGAGGATAGATGATCATGAGGCGGAGACGATTTCTCACAGCGCTCCCTGCGCTGCTTCTGGCGCTGATCTGCTTGACGCCGGGCGCCCGCGCCGCGGAAGCGATGACGCCGCTTGCGGACTTTGCCTTTGCGCTCGACGAGGAGGCGGGGAGCGTCTTGCTGACGTCGTATGACGGCAGCGGGACGTCGGTGGTCGTTCCGGGGTCCTTCGCTCTGGACGGCAAAGAATACGAGACGGTCGTCGCTTCGGGGACGATCTTCCGCGGCAACGAAGCGATCAAAAGCGTCAGGCTCTGCGGCGGCATTCGCTTTCAGAATGATTCCATGCGGAACCTCTTCCGGGGATGCGCGGCCCTGACGAAGATCGACCTGTCGGAGACCAACACGACCGGCGTGACCGATATGGGCCTGATCTTCTATCAGTGTTCCTCGCTGCAGTCGCTGGACGTCAGTTCCTTTGACACATCCGCCGTCACAACGATCCGAGGCATCTTCGCCGAGTGCAGCAAGCTCAAAACACTGACCGGTTATGAAAACTGGGACACCGGGAACGTACTGGATATGTACTTCGCCTTCGAGCGCGTGGGCTACGGCTACAGCAGCGGCGGACCGGAGTGTATCGATCTGCGTAACTGGGACCTGTCCAACGTGCGCAACACCGGATGGTGCTTCCAGATGTGCCGGGCGAAGGAGATCCTTCTCCCCGACTCGCTGGCCGTCATGAGCGCGGGATTTCTCAACCATGCCACGAAGGTCACCGGTGAGATCTTCACGATCCCGGCCGGCGTGAAAAAGATCGGTTACGCGCACACGATCTACGATTTCTCCAACGACGATTTCAAAGAGTTCAAGGTGGCCGAGGGCAACGCGTATTATCAGGCCATCGACGGCATCCTCTACTCTGCCGACGGGACGGAAATGCTCGCCGTGCCCCGTGGGAAGGTGTTTGAAAACGATACGTACATGATCCCCGAGGGCGTCACTTTCCTCGGTGAGCTGAGCTTCTCGCGCAACTACAATGTTCACAGGCTGATCCTCCCCGACTCCTACGAGATCGTCTACGTCCCGGTCTATGACGAGCGCTACATCGTCGAGGACGACATCGGGAACCTGAACCCCGGAACGAATCTCTCCATTGCGATCTACTGCTATACAGGCGTCACGGAATACGACGTCAAGGAGACGAACCCGCGCTATACTGCCAGGGACGGCGTGATCTACAGCAAGGACGGCACGCATCTGGTGGCAGTCCCGGCGCGCTATGCGCAGCCGCTGGTCCTGCCCGAAGGCGTCACCCATTGGGATATGGAAGCGATGTGGGCGGAGGGCAGCAGCACGGTGGATAATCTGCTGTCCAATTGTGCCGGGGTCAACGTCCCCGCGAGCCTCGTTTCCATCTCCGACGATCAGCTGGCGATGCTGAACCGCCTCCGCGCCGATCGCGCAGGCACCGATCATCCCTTCACGCTCTCCGTAGCGGAGAACAATCCCGTTTTCGCCATGGATGAAAACGGCGATCTGGAGCGGATGCACCTCGCCATCGTCCGTCAGCCCGAGGATGCGCAGGCCGACGTCGGTGAGCGCGTCTCCGTTTCAGTCGAGGCAAGCGGCGAGGAGCTGCGTTACCAGTGGTACGGGCGCAATCCCGGTGAAAAACTCTTTTGGAAGAGCAGCATCAAAAGCGATATCTATTCCGTCACGATGAATACGGCACGCGCCGGACGCGAGCTTTACTGCGTCGTCACCGACAAATACGGCAACGCCGTTCAGACGGAAACGGTGACGCTGGGCCTCATGATCCCGGAGGACTATCGCTTCGGCATCACAACCCAGCCGGAGAGCGCTTATGCCCTGCCCGGCGAACCGGTTGTCGTCCGTCTGGAGGCCGAAGGCGCCGGACTGACGTATCAGTGGTATCTGAAAAACGCGGGCAGCGAGAACTGGTCCCTCAGCAGCATCAAAAAGAACAGCTACAGCGTCACGATGACGAATGCCCGCGACGGCCGCCTGCTGTACTGCGTCGTCACGGACAAATACGGCAGCGTCGTGCAAAGCGACACGATCACTATCGGCTATGACTATCCTGATGATTACACGCCGCCCGCTATCACCGTCCAGCCTCGGGACGTCTTCGTCGATGCGGGCGAGATGGCTTCCACGAGCATCGAGGCGACCGGGACCGGACTGACGTACCAGTGGTATCTGCGTGATCCGGGCGCAGAGAAGTTCGGCAAAAGCAGCCTCAAAAGCGATACCTATTCTGTCATAATGGTGCCTGCCAAGTCGGGGCGCGAGGTCTACTGTGTTGTCACGGACGCATACGGAAAAAAGGCCGTCTCAGATACGGCGGCGTTGCAGATGTCAGTCCCGGACGATTACGCGCTGAAGATCGCATCCCAGCCGGAAAGCTGCGCGGTGCGCGAGAACGAAATAGCCGTCGCTGCCGTGCAGGCTGAGGGAGAAGAGCTGACCTTCCGCTGGTACGGCCGCGATCCCGGTGAAAAGCGCTTCTGGAAGAGCAGCATCAAAAAGAGCGTCTATTCCGTCAAAATGGTTCCTGAAAAATCGGGCCGCGAGCTGTACTGCGTGATCACGGACAAATACGGCAACACAGTGACAAGCGAAACGATCACGCTCACGCTGATACAATGACAGTCGAAAAGAGCCGCCCAATGGGCGGCTCTTTTTATGAGCAGACATCCTCTATTGTCTCGTAATACTGTTTCTCTCCAGCCAGGCGGCGACGTTGTCCGGAAGCGCGGAACCGCCGGAGTAATGGACCGACAAGCCCTCGCCTATCAAGGCGTCGGGCTCCAGCTTGGCGATGGCGGTGAGGCTCTGGCCGAAACGACCGCCACCGTGGGAACAGAAGGGCACGATCGTCTTGCCGGAAAGGTCGTAATGCTCCAGGAACGACGCGATTGGCATGGGGATCGACGCCCACCAGTTGGGGTAGCCCAGCAGGATCACATCATATTCGTCGAGGCTCTCAGGCAGATTGTTGATCTCCGGCCGCGCCTGACGGTGCTGATCCTCCTGCGCCTGCATCAGCACCGTGTTGTAATCGGAGGAATAGGGCTCCTTGAGGGTGATCTCGAACAGATCGGCACCCGTCTGCTTCCGGATCTCGCGGGCGACGCCGCGGGTGTTGCCGCCCCAGGAGAAAAAGGCGATCAGCGTCTTGCCGCCGTTCGTTTCGCGGCGCGTGAGCCACAAAGCGGTGACGGTCTGATCAAGCGGCGAGGCGCTGCGCACGAGGCGTACACCGAGGTTGGCTGATTTCTGGTCTGGCTGTCCGGCGGCGCGATAGGCGCTGCGCATATTTTTTGCAAAGTCGTTCCACCCGCCGCCGCGATAGACGTGACGGGTGCCCTCTTCCGCGCCGACGGGGTCGGTCACGTCGTTGGGATCGTAGGCGCCGTACCAGTCCCAGCACCACTCGTTGACGTTGCCGTGCATGTCGTAAAGGCCCCACCTGCTTTCATAAAAGCTGCCGACGGGGACGGTGGTCTGTCGGTATTGGCCGGGGCGAGCCTCCAGCACGGAGCTGTTGAAGTAGTTCTCCTCGATCTCATAGGGATAATGGCCGTAGAAATTGGCCTCCTCCGCGTCGAGAGACTTCTCCGTGTTGAACGGCGTGATCGTCCCGGCGCGGCAGGCGTATTCCCACTCAGCCTCCGTGGGGAGACGGTAGCCGTCAGCGCTGCGGTTCCAGGTGACATCGTCGCCCTCAACGGCGTAAGCAGGCGTCAGGCCGGCATCAGCGCTTCGGGCGTTGGCATATCGAACGGCGTCGAGCCACGAAATGCTCTCCACAGGCAGGTCCTCGCCGGTGAACGAGCCGGGGCTTTCGCCCATGAGTCGTTCGTAGTCCTTCTGCGTCGTCTCATAGGGATCGATGTAGAAGGGCGAGAGCGTGACCTCACGCTGCGCTTCGTCGTCGATGCGCCAGTTTTCGGTTTCCGGGCTGCCCATGAGGAATGTGCCGCCCTCCAGCAGGATAAAGCCGTCGTCCAGATGGTCGAAGGTTGACACCTGCGCTTTGGGTTCCGGCTCATTCTGTACCGGTTCAGAGCTTTCTTCCTGCCCGGCGGGCTCTGCCCATGCGTCAGACTCGGGCTTCTCGGTCGTCAGAAACATCAGTCCGGCGCAGATCGACGCGGCCATGACCGCCAAAAGGATCGGCAGGACCTTCCTGCGCCCCCGCAGGAGCGACGCGCATGCGCCGCCGAGAAACGCGAAGGCGATGAGCATTGCGGCGTTTTCCGCAAAGACGCTGATCGCTGACTTGTCGTAATCCAAAAACGCGAAGGGCGAACGGAAAAAGATATAATCCGAAATACCGCTTTTTGCAAACAAGAAGAATCCGACGCCAGCAACAGCGGCGGCGCACACGGCAAGGGCCGTTTTCACCGTCCCGCTCCAGCGGAACCCGGCCGCCATGGTCGGGACGTGGAGACCCAGATGGACGCCCATCAGGATAAACGACCAGTAGGACATGGCCAGATGGAACTGCCGGGCGAAGGACACGGGCAGCATGCCGTAGAGGAACGGCACCGCGTGGCCGCTCATGGCCATGCCGCACAGCGCCGTCAGCGCGATGGCTGCCAGCAGAAGCATGTTCACGGCCGTCATAATCGTGCGGTAAACGGTATACCGCCCCTTGGACAATGCGGAATACCACCTGATATTGAGGATATGGTGGAGGATCAGCAGCGCTGTCATCCCGATGCCGATCCATTCGTGCAGCGTTTCGCCCGTGACCTGATAGGCCATCAGGCACAGCAGGAGGACGGTCATGCACACGTCCACGAGCCTTCTGACGGTGTTCGATTTGTTCATTGATAGTCCTCCCGATGTCTCTTATTCTAAATCAAAGCTGTCGAGCCAGCTGACGACGGTCTCGCGTGAGGCGCCGCTGCTGAAGCGTCTACCGCTGCGCCACAGGGCGTCCGGCGCGGAGGCGCGAAGCTCGTTATTGTCGATCGAGCTGCTGACTGAGGTGCAGAACGGGATCACGGTCTTGTCCGAAAAGCTGCCGCTCTCCAGGAACGTCCGGATGATCTTCGGCGCCCGGCCGTACCAGATGGGATAGCCGACGAAAATGACGTCGTAATCGTCCAAGGTCGGAAGCTCGCCTGCGATGGCGGGGCGGGCTGAATCGTCGTACCGCTCGATATAGGCGCGGGTGGACGGGTCATAGTAGTTGAGAATATCGTCCGTGTAGGGCTCTGCCGCGGTGATGCGGAAAAGATCGGCGTCAAGAGCGCTTGCGATGTGTCCGGCGATCTTCATGGTGGAACCGGTATAAGAGAAGCAGGCGACGAGGACTTTCTTCCCCTCCGTCTCCCGGGAGTCCCAGGCCGGAGAGAGCGGAGCGTATGTCACAGGGTCCAGGGCGAATGCCCGCACATACCCTTCCCCGTACGGGACTGTGACGGTATGCTGCGACGTGACGGTCTCGAGCATACGCCCGTCTTCGCTGTAGGCAGCGGCGGCGAGCAGCGCGTCGCCGTCGTATGTCAGCGTGATCGTTTCTGCCGTCCGTTCCGAAAGCGTGAACCCGGACGCCTGCGCACTGACTTCCGTCACCATGCAGAGCAGGCAGACGAGCAGCGCTGTCAGCAGGTGCTTTCTCATGGCTTACTCGCCCCAGACGTCCTTCGCCAGACGGAACACAGCCCATCCCTTGGGCCAGCCCACGTACATGGTGGCATGGGTGATAATGGCGGCGATCTCCTTCCGGGTCACGCCGTGCGCTTTGGCGTTCTGCAGGTGATACGTCAGAGACGAATCGGTGATGCCGGAGGCCATCAGCGACACGACAGTGACGATGCACTTCGTCTTGACGTCAATGGCGTCCTCATTCCACACCTCGCCGAACAGTACGTCGTCGTTCAGGTGGGCGAACATGGGCGCGAACTCGCCCAGGGCGTCGCGGCCGGCAGTCTGTACGATCTTTTCACTCATTTTCTATTTCTCCTCTCCGATATGCTGGTCTCCGGTGGACCAGACGTGTTTTTCCTTTGCGGCGGCGGGCTTGTTCTGCGCCATAACGCCCGCCAGCGGATGGGGAACGTAAAGCTCCTCCAGCCAGGCGCATTCCTCCTCTGTCAGCGCCAGGTCGACGGCCTTGGCCGCGCCTTCGATGTGGCGGAGCTTTGTCGCGCCGACGACAGGCGACGTGACCTTTGTCAGCAGCCACGCGAGGGACACTTCGGTCATCGTGACGCCGCGCTTTTCTGCCAGCTCGGCGACGCGGTCGATGATCGTGCTGTCCTGCAGGGCTGTGGCGTCGTACTTGAATCTGGCGTAGCTGTCCTCGGCGGCGCGCTTCGTATCGCCCTCGCCGGGCAGGCGCGACAGACGGCCGCTGGCCAGCGCGCTGTAGGGCGTCATGGCGATGTTCTCTTCCGCACAGTATGGCGCCATCTCGCGCTCCTCCTCCCGGAAGATCAGGTTGTAGTGGTCCTGCACGGAGACGAACTTCGGGAAGTTCTCCCTTTCAGCCAGCGCGTTGGCCTTGGCCAGCTGCCAGGCAAAGCAGTTTGAGATGCCGACGTACCGTGCCTTGCCCGCCTTCACCACGCGGCTGAGACCGTCCAGAATGTCATAGATGGGCGTCTGCCAGTCCCACATATGGTAGATATACAGATCCACGTAGTCTATGCCGAGGTTGCGGAGGCTGGTATCGATCATCGTCTCGATGTGCTTCTGGCCGGTGACGCCGCGTTCGATCTCATTCTGGGTCCGGGGCAGGAACTTGGTGGCCACCACCACGTCTTCCCTCTTCGCCATGTCGCGCAAGGCGCGGCCCACGTACTGCTCGCTGGTGCCGCTCTGGTACGCGATGGCGGTGTCGAAGAAGTTGACGCCCAGTTCCAGACCGCACCTGATGATCTCGCGGGTATGCGCTTCGTCGATGGTCCAGCTGTGCTGGCCCCGGGCAGGATCGCCGAAGCCCATACAGCCCATGCAGATGCGGGACACCATCAGGTCGGAGTTTCCGAGTTTCGTGTATTTCATATCATCTCTCCTTATTTCATCAGCAGCCGGGCGGCGTTTTTGAATAGATCCGCGCCCGGATATCGTCGTAGGCCGTGTTTTCGTCAAAGTGCTTTTTCTTGGCAAGGATCACCTTCGCGGGCGAATGGGGGAAGTCCGTGCCGAAGACGATGCGGTCGTCAGAGGCGGTCATGCGGAGCATGTCGAGATGCGTAGGCTCCGGGTCGCCCGAGATATCGAACCAGAGACAGTCGAACTCAGCCCTGACGTCGACGGTCTCCATCATGCCCAGGGATGCCAGGATGCCGGAGACGCCGGTGAACCGCTGCAGCATATAGGGCAGGAACGATCCGCAGTGAGGCACCAGCCAGCGGATGTCCGGAAAACGTGTCATCACGCGGTTTGCCATCATGTTCAGCACGGCGCGGGTCGTATCCGCAGGATACTCGTAGATCGCCGCCACGCTGCCTGTGATGGCGTTCTCCGGACGCAGCCGCGCCCGGCAGGGATGGATGATGACAAGAGCTTTGCGCCTGTTCCATTCCTCCAGAACGGGGTCCATCGATTTGTCTCCCAGGTAGACGCCGCCCATGTTTGTGGCGACCTTCATGCCTGCGGCGCCCAGGATGTCCATGGCGTAGGCAGTTTCTGCGAGGGCGCCTTCGACATCCGGCAGTGGTGCGAGGCTGACGAAATCGAAACGGTCGGGATGCTGCCGGACGATGGCGGCTGTTTCCTCGTTGACTGCGCGCACGGCGGCCCGCGCCTGATCGGCGTCGCCGTTGAAGAGATGCGGAACGGGCGCGGACAGGACGGCGAGGTCGATCCCGGCCTCGTCCATAAACGAAAGGTGGTCCTCCGCGGTCCAGGCGGGCAGCGGGAAGCCGTCCTCGGCGATCACATCGATCCCCAGCTGATCCATCGCGCGGCGGAATGCGTCTGTGACGGGATGGGCATGAAAATCGACGCAGCGGTATTGCTTCATGTTCAGTTCTCCTTTTCTTCGCGGCCCAGCAGGCGGGTCAGGCAGTTGTACGTCAGCTCATAAACCGATTGATAGCGATAATCGACGCCCGCCTCACACATGGCGTCGCGCTGCTTTTCGGTGACGGCAGTATAAGGATAAATGCCGAACATGAACGGGAAAAACAGGTACAGAAATCCGTCAACGTCCTCGTCCTTCATGGACGGGCGATGCTTTTTCAGGATCTCGCGGACGAGGCGCATGGAGCGGCCGTAGGATGTTTTGAAGCTCGTCAGCAGCTCCTGGCGGCTGTTGGCCTCCATGTCGTAGTTGTTCATGCTCAGCAGCTTGAGCAGCTGCAGCCTGCGCGCCAGCGAACCGGCCAGCGCATCCGCAAGGGCGTCGGCGTCAAGCGTCGTCCCGCTGTTCAGAATGATCTCCAGATCGACGTTCCAGCGATCGTACTCCCGTTCGAACAGCGCGAGGAAGATCTCCTCCTTCGTCTGAAAATAATTGTAGATCGTCGGACGGGAGAACGGCACGACTGTCCCGATCTCCTTCAGCGTGATCTCCCTGAAGCTCATCGTCTGATACAACTGCTCGCAGGCATTGATGATCGCTTCCCTGCGCTCCGCGATCAGTTCCGGGGTCCCTTTGATCATGGGTGCTCCTTTCTGTCAGTCGTTCCTGACACAGTGTCAATACTGGTATTATACAGGAACACTGACATTATGTCAATACCGCTTTGAAAAAGAACGGCGATCGCCGAAGCGACCGCCGTTTTCAAGTTTCCGAAGCGGGTTCAATTATCGTGTGACGTGAACGTGATCCTCCCCTGACCGTATGGATTGGCGTACTCCTCGCCGATCACGCCGCCCAGAACGTTGACGATATAATCGATCAGCAGCTGGTTGTCGAGCTTGATGCCGTCCAGCAGGAGCGGTGCGCTGTCGAACATGGTATAGCCGTCGCCGTGCTGCAGCAGCATATAGTTGTGCGCTGCGAGCGTGTAGGTCCTGTCGGGATCGATGGGCTCACCACCCACCAGAACGTTCTTCACCCTGCGCTCACCCGTGACGCCGGTGAACATGCCATACTCGTTTTCCGTACAGGTCGAATCGACGGTCGTGTCGATCTCATAGCTCAGACCGGAAACGTGCAGGAAGGCGCCGGACTCGCCGGGTACGGCGCGGGCGCCCCACTCCAGTGCGTCAAGAATCTGCTGCCCGGTCGCCTCGACCATGCACAGTGTGTTGCCGAAGGGCAAAACGCTGTAAAGGTCGTTCAGCGTGATGTCGCCCGACCGGATATCGGTGCGGATGCCGCCGCCGTTCATAAAGCCGATATCGGCTACGGCCTGCTGACGGTAGGCGTCCGCAACGAGATCGCCCAGATTCGTCTCCATCTGACGCACGATGCGGATCGGCTTTCCGGAGCTGTCGACGGCCGTGGGATCATTGATCGTCAACGTGGCGCCGGTGCGGCCCACGACGGTATTCAGCGTTTCATCCAGCTCGTCGAACGCATCAGAGACGGCGCGCGACAGTTCGTTATCAAGGCCCAACGCGGTCGGCGCGGGCTCCTCACGGTTCCAGCTGTACAGTCCCGTGACCACCTTGCCGTCGGGCGAGATGCTGCACCAGCCGATGCTCTCCAGCTTTGTCCCGCAGGCAGAACGCGGAACGAGCGCGCCCGCGGCGTTTTTCATGATCACCTGATCGGTGTCGTGGCTGTGCCCGTCCAGGAAGGCGTCGATGCCGGTGGTATGCGAAATGACGTCTGCATAAGTCCACGGGAAGCTTTCCGCCTCATTGCCGAGGTGCGCCAGAACGATCACGAAGTCAGCCCCTTCGGCGCGGGCGTCGTTCACCGCAGACTGTACGGCCTGATAGACGGCCTCGCCCGTCTGATCCTGCAGGAAGCCGTAGACAAACTGACCGTTCTCATCCTGGAAGTTCGTCGGGGTGGACGAGGTGATCGTCAGCGGCGTCGTCACGCCCACAAAAGCGATCTTCTTCTCGCCGAGCTCGCGCATGGCGTAGCGCTCGAAGACGGGCCTCCCGTTGTGGACGAAATTGCAGGAGATATAGGTGTGCTTCGCCGCGTCTGCCAGCGAAAGGAACGTGTCCATGCCGTAGTCGAACTCATGGTTGCCCGGGATGGCCACGCTGTAGCCCATCTGATCCATCAGCTCCATCAGCGCCGCACCCTTGGTCATCGTGCCGATGGTCTCGCCCTGGATGTTGTCGCCGTCATCCACGAGGATCACGTCATAGCCCTGGGCGATCAGCGCGTTTTTGACCTCCCAGAAGCCTGCATACCCGAAGCCCTTCTCGATGCCGCAGTGCACGTCGCTGGTGTAGAGGATCATGACGCCTCTGCTCTCCCCTTCCGGCGTCAGGAAGCTGTTCCAGCGATCCATGACGGCGACGAGCTGATCGTCGGTCGCCGTTGCCTTCGGCATAAGCTCACTGCCGGAGCCGACGATGATGCGGTTCATCACCGCCCATTGGACGGCCTTGTCCGCCCAAGCGGAGACCGTCTCGGCGTCCCGGAAGCCCAGCGGGAACATCCACTGGCCCTGCGGGTCCTGCCCCAGCGACTGCGCGAAGCGGTAGAGCATCGTGACCATCTGCTCCCGGGTCACGGGGTCCTCCGGCCCGAAGCGGCCGTCGCCGAGACCGTTGACGATCCCGTTGTCCGCCGCCCAGCTCACGGCCTGCGCCAGTGTGCCCTCCGCCGGGACGTCTGAAAAGACGCTCTGCGCCGGAGACGTCCCGGTCGTCCCGCTCGCGCCGTACAGCGCCGTCACGAACTCACCGCGCGTCAACACGGCGTCGTCCGCCGCCGACACCGTGACCGTCAGCGAAAGCGCGACGACCAGCGCCAGCAAAAGCGTCGTCAGCCTGTTATGTTTCATGATCATCACTCCTAGCCGTTTATTGATCGCTTATCGGATCAGTCTTGCGTTTGCCTTGTATTTGGGGTGGTATTTCAGATCGACGGGCTGTCCGACCTGCAGGTCGGACGTGGGATTCGAGAGCAGCCCTTCAATCGTCTCGCCGTCTTCGGTGCGGTAGCGCACGTAGTATTGGAGGTCGATCTCGTCCGGGCCGCCCATATCCTCGATCCGGGAGATCACGCCCTTTGCTTCGATCCCATTCTGCTCGATCTCCTTTTTCAGCTTCCGTGAAAACAGGATGACGGCCCCGCAGACCGTGAGCAGGAACGCCCAGGCCAGGATGCCTTTGATCTCCATATCGATCCTCACCTTTCGTCAGTTTCGATGACCTTCACGCCGCACAGCGGTTCGCCGCTGTCCGTGATCCAGAACAGCTTCACCGCCGCGGCATTCGGATCTGTCATCGCGTCGCCGCCGGTCCGGTCAATGATCGCGGCGGAGAGCATTTGGCCGTCTTCGCTGTAAGCGACCGCAATGATATGGCTGCCCTCGCCGAGCACGGGCGCCTTTTTGATGTCGTTTACCGTGACCGCATGAAGCTTGGGATCAAAGGACCATTCCAGCTGCTGATCGTCGCCCATGGTCCCTTCGTTGGCCAGGCTCTCTATCGCCACGACGGCAGGCTCGGAGGTCGCTGTATTGCCGTAGCAGTCGAAGGTCAACGCCGTGAGCGTCAGCTCTCCCGCGCCGCTCACCGGACGCACGACGGCAGTCCAGCCGTCCGGAGTGCGCACCATATCGATGGGCTCCAGCTCCGTGTCCCCTGCCTTGAGTAGAAGCGACACATGCACGACGCCGCCCAGATCGGGGAACGTCACGGTAAAAGGCTCGTTTCCGTTGGCGACGCCCTCGGGGACCGTCAGCTGACCTGCAGCCATCTCATCACGGTTGACGCTGAAGGTGTAAGCCTCCACGTCTTCCTCCGTTTCATTGCCGAGCCTGTCGGCGGCGCGATAGCACAGACGATAGCTGACGTCGCTCTCCAGCGTCTGCGGGATCGTCAGCTCCAGCGTGCCGCTCTCGGGGTCGAAAAACTGCGTCAGCGTGTCGGTGATGATCAGATCGTCGCCGACCTTGACCCAGCTCCAGTCCTCTTCGCCGTCAACGCCCTTTTCCAGCCACAGACGGAAAGACTCGATCCCGCTGAGATCGCTGAGCTTCATCGTGAACGTGGGACTGAGACCGTCTGTAATCTGGCAGACGTCCTCGATGATCGGCGCCACGGAATCCAGCGCCAGGATATATTCGCCGTTTCTTGTCAGCGAGGCGGTGACGGTGCGCGCATCGCGGTCGTTGACGCCTTCGACGCGGATATAGCAGCCGCGTTCACGGTCGTAGCGGAACATCATCACCTCGGGCACCGTCTCATCAACCCACATGCCGGCCTGCTCCAGCATTTCGTCCGTATAGCGCATGACGAGCTCCACGGGGTTGCCCGCCGCTGCGGCAGCTGCCAGCTCCTCGTCCGAAACGACCGTCTCGCAGCTCTCGTCAGTATACACCGTCACCAGAACAGGCGCGCCGATCGTCGCCGATACGGACTGAACTTCGCTGTCCTCGTCCATCAGCGATACAATGGCGTAGCTGTCGGAGCGTCTGACCTCTTCTTCCTCGACGAAATCAGTGATCCGGGCGAACCAGTAGGAATACGGATCGGTTTTGTGTCTGCGGATGGTGTTGTACGTATCGCCTACACCGCTGCCGATCTTGCCGCCGACGGCCTTGATGCCACTGACCGCGTCGGACGCGATGGCTCTCAGCGCGTCGCCGACGATGGACGGCAGCGAGACCAGCTTGCCCCTGACGTCCTCCGCCGTCAGATCGGAGGTGGTCTTGACGTATTCCTTACCCAGATACAGAGCGCTGGTCTTGTCGTCCCAGGAATAGCTCCATTCGCCGGAAAGTCCGACCTCGATGCCCAGCTTTTCGCCCATCTGGAAGCTGACGGGGAAATCACCCTCCAGGCCTGTCTTCTTCTTCGTCGTCTCCTTGACCTGCGCGATGAGGTCGGATGAGGAAAGCTCGTCGATGGCGCCCTGGATCCCGGCGAACATATTCCCATCAGAAACGCCGCGCAGATGCTGCGACGTGTTGACCAGCGTCTCGATGCTGTCGCCGGAATAGCTCACCTTGGAATAAACGTCGGTGCTGTATTCGGGGAAATTGAGACCGTGCTCGTCGCCGTCGTAGACTTTGTAGCTTGCGCCGACGATAACGTCGCTGTCGTCCTTGACGACGGAGACCTCCTTATGATTGGACAGGCTTCGGCCGAAAATGTAATTGGATGTGCCGACAGTGTACACGGCGCCGGCCTTTCCCTCTGTCGTATGGGAGCCGGATAAAAGACCCGCGCCCACGTCGGTCACGACCCCGTTCGTAAACGTCCGCGACGCGTCGCTCCCCGTCAGATCGACGGCTTCCGTCTGGGTCCACACGGTCGTTTCGCCGAGGCTGCTGAGAGAGCCCTTGAAGCCGTTGTCGGTGCCCGCCTTCAGGGCCTCCAGCTTATTCTTGACCGTCACGCTGCGGGTGCCTGCGATCTGGTTGCATTCCGGGTCGAGGGCCTGTACGAACATCTGCGTAAAGACCGAGGTGCTGCCCAGCATGTGATAGATCAAAAACGTGCGGATACCGGCGCGCTGCTCCCGGTCGGCGGGATCGTAGTTCTCCAGCTTCATGCCGTATTCCGTAAAGGCTCCGACGGTGCCGCCCATCGTGGCCTCCAGCGGCGTGACGTTCAGCGACTCGCTCAGCTTTGCCTTGACGCCGCTGCTCACCTTCAACCCACCGTTCAGACCGCCTGCGCTTTTCAGCGTCAGCGACCTGACGCCGTTTTCGTATTCCTCCTCGAGGGAGACCGCCGTCTTTACGCCCAGCTGCAGAGAAGCGCTGATATACTCCGCCTTCGCCTCTGCCGGGCCGATCTTGCCTCCGACGCCGGAACCGACGCCGCCCTCGACGCCGAGATCGGCCGTTGCTTCCCAGGACTGCCCGTAAGAGGGCTCGCTGACGGTGACGGACACCTCCTGATCGTCGTCAAAGACTTCAATGCGGTTGGCGGTGCTGAACCAGATGCGGTACGTATTGTGCCCGACCTTCGTCTGATGGGGCAGCTTCACCTCGACGATGCCGTAGCGGTCGGCCGTGACGGGAGTAAAGACGCCCGCCTGTGAGCCGTTTACGAAGCAGTATTCCAGCTTCGCGCCGCCGGCCATCAGATGATTTTCTGTTTCGACCTGAAAATACGCGCTGGCGTCGCCGGGGCCGTTGAGGACGATGTCGCCGAAATCCATGGGCGAGATATAATAGCCCGGTTGATAACGAACGTCCACGCTGCGGCTGGAGGCGCCGTAATGCACGAGGTCTTCGTGCGGAACATAAGCGGCATTCTTCATCAGCTCATCCCACTGCTCTTTGGAGCCGCCGTAATAAACGCCCTCCAGCGCGGCGTAAAGCGCGTAGTTCCCGATGCTTGTGACGGTCGCCGGGATGTAGACAGAGACTTCGCTGCGGTGGATGACGTATCCGTCATCATCTCTTTCCATATCGCCGCCGCTGCCGCTGAACGCCCTCTCGCCGACGCTCTCGACTCCCGAGAGGATCAGCACCTTTTCCAGTCCCTCATTCTCCGCAAAAGCATACGATCCGATCTCTGTGACGCCGCTGGGGATCACTACTTCCCGAAAGCTGCAGTCGTAAAAAGCGTATGATCCGATCTCAGTGACCGTCATTGGCATATGGAAATCGTGCACGTGGCTGCCAAAGAAAGCGCTGTCTCCGATCCTTGTCAGTTTATCCGGCAGGCTGATCGTGTACAGATCTCTGTTGTCGCTGAAAGCGCCGTTCTCTATCTCACGGATCGAAGAGGGTATGACGACGCTTTCCAGACTGCAATTGCTGAACGCCCATGCGCCGATCCTGCGCAGTCCTTCCGGTAGCTTGATATTCGAAAGCTTCATGCAATGGTAGAATGCATACTCGCCGATCGACAAAATGCCCTTCGGCAGCCGCACTCCCTCCAGCGCATAGCATTTATAAAAAGCGTCCTTCCCGATCATCGTGACGCTGTCCGGTATCGGGGCAGATTTTAAAGCTTTGCATCCACTGAAGGCATAATCCGGGATCGCGGTCAGTCCGGACGGCAGGTGGACCGTAGTCAGACTTTCGCTCTCGCGCGCGAGCTCTGACTCCATTTCCGTCACGGTGTCAGGTATATTGAGCTCCGACAGGATCTTGCAGTAGGAAAAAGCCCCCTGACCGATCTTCGTCACAGAGGAAGGGATGCTGACGCTCACAAGATTCTCGCAGTCATAAAACATATGGCTCCCGACGCTGGTGACGCCTTCCTCGATCACGGCTGTTCTGATTTCATCCCGATGAGAAGCCCAGGCAAAACCGGTAACAACACCATCTGCGTCCTCGGCATACCACATCCAGCCCATTTCGCCGGTGCCGCTGACAGTCAGCTTGCCGTCGCTGTCCAGCGTCCATTGGACATTGAGATAGTTGCCATCGGTGCTCCCGCAATACCCGCTGGCCACCACCTCGGCAGCATAGACGGGCATCAGGCCGGATAACATGGCAAGCACCAAAACGAGCGCCAACGCGCGCAGCTTCATAAAAACGCCTCCTTACAGCCTCTGGAATGATCCATTCGATCTGTTCCTATTTTATCAAATCCCCTTATCCTTTACAAGCGGCGATCGGGATCAGACTTCCCGCCGCGCGCTTCGACCGTTATGCAAATATGAAGTCACGCGCAATCAACCGCTCGTCCCGGCTTCCCGCTCCGTAAACGAACGCCGGAAATGTTTCATTTCCGGGCGCTTTTCTTGTGACAGCCGCATTGAGTACAGCCTGACCCCTTCCGCCATTATGATTGATTTTCAAGCGGAACAGTAGTATATTATATTGATAGAAATACGTTTCTGTTCCCTTGCTTGCATGGATACACCACATCTCCGAAAGGGGTGTCATCATGCCTAACAGAAAAGATACTCTCGCGCTCAAATATCTTGAGCTTGAGCAGCGAAGGGCTGCAGGCGAGTTCGATTTTGAGCGGAAGAGCCACATCCCCGGAAGCGACGTTGTTTCGGCTGCGGAACGCAACAACTGGAACGTTTCGGAGGCTGACATGACTGAGATCGAGGCTGCGCTCAATGACGGGACGCCATTCACGGACAAGGCCCCACGGCAGAGCTGTTCAGCCACGGCAGCAAGGTCGCCTATACCCTACCCTTCGGAGAGAAGGCGAAACAGGACAAGGTCTATGACTCCTGGCGCAAGAACGCCCTAGACACGGGCGTTGTGTTCAAGGGACGATTCGCCAGCCACGAGATGAACCGCCGCAAGGTAGACAAGCGTGGCAACATGACGGAACAGTTCAAGGAGACCCGCATCCGCTGGAAGAAACAGCTGAAGAAGGCACAGCTCTACAAAAAAGTCACGACATACGTCGGCAATTACGGAATGAACATCCCTCTGGGCGGCATGGGCAAGGCCTTCAACAAAACGGACTGCATCGACGACCAGGGCAGTTTCGGTCACATGTACATCCGCATGCGAAAGGGCGACCTACGGCACTGCGGCAGCATTCTGATCGGCTTTGAAAACGCGCAGCCCAAGAAGGAGAGCGCCATCGGGCAGCTGCACAATTTCAAGGCGATCAGCCATGATATGTCCGTATTCTATTCCTCCAAGAATACCTATGGCAAACCGATCGGCGGCAGAGAGGCGGACCTGTCTCACATGTCGCCCGACGATCTGTCCGGCGCGCTGGATCAGTTCGAGCTTGGCTATAAAACTCTGCAGGAACGCGCGAAGCAGGACGCCAGCGAGCAGATCGACGTCTCGCTGGACACGCTCATAAAACTCTGCAGGAACGCGCGAAGCAGGACCCCGAAGCCGCAAAGCAGCTGACCGAGATCAACCGGAAACTCTGCGGGCAAAAGCTCTCTTTCCCGGAGCTTGCCAATATGCTCACCTCTCTCGGCATGGAGAAGCAAAACGTCATTCGATGTGTTGAGGCTGCCAGAACGCCCAGCGACGCCAATTATTCTGCAAACGGCCCCTCTTACCGCAAGGATATGTATACGATGAACGCAGGCGACGTCAAGGAACGCAACGCGGGCATGCTGCTAAGCACCGTAGAAGCGCCGAGGAAAAGCACCGCGGACGACAGCGTGTTCCGGGACGAGGGCAAATACCAGGCATATATCGACAGCCATCTTCACGGGAGCGGAGCGAGGAACAATAAAAAGCTCGTAAGCGACCTGTCGAAGGTCATTGCAGCGCATTATATGAAGGATCTGAAAAAGGAGTATAAAACCTCCACGATCGACGAGATGTCTAAGTTCATCCGCAAGAGCTACGCCCTCGATTCCCTCAAGCCCGGCGAGCTGACGAGTGCGCTCGGGAGCGAAAACGCAGCCAGAAGCAAGAGCCTGGAGATGCGGGACAAGCTGTACAGAGTCCCCGAAGGCGCCGCGTTCACCTACTCCAGATCCATGGCGAAAGTCCTCAAGAACATGGTCGATCCCAAGGGCCACAGCGAAGCCTACCAGAAACTCTACAACAACGTGAAAAAGGTCGCCGAGCTGGAGAAATCCATGCACTGGAAGAGTCCTGACAAGCGCGCCGCCATCATGGAAGCGAACATGCACATCCTCGATTGCGTCGATGCGTACACCTTTGGCAAGGAGAAGGCACGCAGGACTTTAAAGGGTGCGAACACCTTCGACAGCGCTCTCGACGCTGCGGCAGCCGTCCTGAAGTTCGTCCCCGGCGCCAGATTGCGCACCGACGAGATGATCGACAGGATCAACCGCAAACGTGATCCGCAGGATCAGATAGACAAGAATACTTTCACGAAAGACTACGGAGGCAATACTGACCGCAACAGCATCCGCACCTGGAACGAGCTCAAGCGGATCAAGAATCCCCTCGCTGAGCCCGAGAAGGAATCGCAAGCGCCGATGATGAGCGTCTGAGCCCAAAGCCGAACATGAATAAGCCCCGGACCGCTCGGTTCCGGGGCTTTATGCTCAGATGCAGATGCAGTATCAGCGCGCATGCACGCTTTCGGATCTCTCGTAGATCACGCGGACGCCGTCGTCGACGGGCACGGACATCGTCCCGCAGCGCACGAAGCCGAGCTTTTCGAGAAGGCCGCGCATCGGTTTGTTGTTGGGATGGGTGTCGATGCGGATGTGCGGGCACTGCGCCGCGCACCATTCGATGCACGCCGTGCCGATCCCCTTCAGCTCGCCGCTGGAGGCGATCCTGTGAATGACGCCGTAGGGACCCGCGTCCTTCCAGCCGCCCTCCGTGATCCTCTCCGCTCTGTAGCCGGGTTCGGGATCGTCTCCGTACATGTAGACGAAGGTCCCGACGATCCTGCCCTCATGAAGGCAGACGTAGCTGCGGTCCAGGGCGATGTCATTCAGCAGCAGCTCCTCGCGGGGCCTGTCTGCCGTCGTCCATTGGGTCGTGTTTCCCGTCTCGTCCATGAGCCGTCTGGCTCTTGCGAAAATCTCCAGCATGCGGGGAATGTCCTCCGCCCTGCTCTTTCTGAACTCCAGCACTGCCGCCATGATGAGCCTCCTTATCATATCTTGTTTTAGGCTATTATACCATCAAAGGATCATAAAATAAAGCCCGCCGCCGCTGAAACGCGCAAAAAGACGCCGTTCAAACGACGGCGTCTCTTTGATTGTGCCGGTTGGATGCTACGGCAGCATGAATGCTCTTCGATCGTCGGCGTCTTTAGATCCTGCAGTCCCTTGTCCTGAGTCATACCGCCGGGATTCAGCCTTTTCTCCCTGGCGTTTTCCGCGTTGGCCGCTCCGTATTTCTCGGTGAAGGTCTTCGGATCGATATCATTCTCGGCTTCCGGATCGCCGTTGCTGCGTATCCGGTTGATGTTTTCGATTCCACAAGGGCTACAGGATGGTTTTATTCGGTTTTCTTTACTTCACGTTGTGACAAACCGTTTCAAATGAAAGAGGTAAGCAGGATAAGCGCCGATATTGTTATCCAAAGATGCCTAAAAGAAGTTCCCGTGGTTGTCCTGTAGTTGTCCTATAAAGACGAAAAAAGGGAGTTGTACCAATAAAAGTGATTTGGCTGGGTCAAGTTGAGTCAGAACACAATAAAAAGAAAAACCCCGGAAAACCGCATGGTTCCGGGGTTTTGGGGCATTCTGAAGTCTCGATTAACGCTTGGAGAACTGCGGAGCGCGACGAGCCGCCTTGAGGCCGTACTTTTTACGCTCTTTCATTCTGGAGTCGCGGGTCAGGAAGCCGGCCTTCTTCAGCTGGGGACGATACTCAGCGTCAGCCAGCAGCAGGGCCTTGGCGATGCCCAGACGGATGGCGCCGGCCTGGCCGGTGAAGCCGCCGCCCTGGACCTTGACGTCCACATCGAACTTCTCGGTCAGGCCGAGGAGCTCCAGGGGCTGCTTGACGATGAACTTCAGGGTCTCGAGGCCGAAATAGTTGTCGAGGGTCCTGTTGTTGATGGTGACGACGCCGGTCCCGTTGGGGATCAGCTTAACTCTGGCGATGGAGCTCTTTCTCCTGCCGGTGCCGTAAAAATACGCTTTCTTCGGTGTATACATTGTCAGTTCCCTCCTTATTCGGCTGCCCAGAACTCGGGCTTCTGGGCCTGCTGCTTGTGCTCAGGACCGGCATAGACCTTCAGTCTGCCGAGCGACCAACGGCCGACGGTGCTCTTGGGGAGCATGCCCTTGACGGCCAGCTTCATAGCCAGCTGGGGCTTCGTAGCCATCAGGCGGGAATACTGGGTCTCCTTGAGGCCTCCGGCGTAGCCGGAATGGGTGCGGTAATACTTCTGGGTCAGCTTCTTGCCGGTCAGCACGGCCTTGTCGGCGTTGACGATGATGACGTAATCGCCGCAGTCGGCATGCGGGGTGAAGTCGACCTTGTGCTTGCCCTTCAGGAGCGTGGCAGCCAGAGCGGCCGTTCTGCCGAGAGGCTTGCCGGCGGCATCGATGACATACCACTTGCGCTCGATCTTTTCGGGCTTTGCCATAAATGTGGACATGATGGTTCCTCCGTTTTATAGTAACAAATAATTTGTTCAGCTCCATCATTATAGTCAGCTGCCAACCCCTTGTCAACAACTTTTTTCACAAAAATCGAATTATATTTTGAGTACTTTGATTTTCGCCGATTTTCTCTTGTTTTCTCCCGTTTTCTGAAAACCCAAATCATTTTTTCTGCTCATATAAAATACCAGTTTCTTGTTTACCCCCTTTACTAATTTAATTAGTGAAAATGACCAGCGTCAACTTCAAATTATATGCAATTTGCAAATTGTATTCGCAACTTGCGAATGATAAAATTACAGTAATATGATTTATTATGAGGAGGTTTCCGGTTTGAACACAACGATCCGATCTATGCTGCTTTCACCTGCGTCCTTTGAAAGTACTGAAGCCGTGGAGCAAGCCGTGATGCCTTTCGCTACGCCGATAGAGTATTCCGGCAAGCAGCTTATTTCCAACCTGCAGGAGGACTTTTCCAGCGTCTATTATATCAAATCCGGCGGCACGTATCACGTGATGACGGGTGAAAATACAGAAAAACTGCTGTATCAGCTTCAGCCCGGCTGGTTCTTCGGCAATATCTTCCCCGGCGATCCGCGGGACGAAGCGATCTCTGTCTACGCCCTGGACCGCAGCGAGATCTGGCGCATCCCCCGGAAGGAATACCTGCAGTTGCTGGCTTCCGACCCCGGTCTGGCATCGTATATCCTGAAGCTGCTGGGCGTCATGCACGATTATCTCACGGCTGAGATCGGCAACCTCTCCTTCAATTCCTGCAAAACACGCCTCATGCGCATCTACTGCTCTCAGGTAGAGGGCGCTTCCCTCTCCGAGGACGGCAAGTGGTTCTGCCTGGACGGCAAGCTGACGCACAACGAGCTGGCCGCCGCCGTGGGCAGCGCCCGCGTCACCATCAGCAAGCTGATCAACGAGCTGTGCGACGACGGTTTCCTGCGCATCATCAACCGCCGCTCTCAGGTCAGCGTCGACGGCTACAACGATTTCATGGCGCAGTCGGCCAACACGTAACCATTCATCCCCCCTTTCTATAACAAAATCCCGCCGGATCGTCCGGCGGGATTTTGTTTTGCCAAAAAGCGAAAAACGTGATATGATATAGTGTAATCTGCGACGGAGCGACTGCCATGCAAAAGATGCTGTCTTATCTCAGGCAATGCACAGATCAATATCAGATGATCGGCGACGGCGACCGAATCGCGGTCGGCGTTTCCGGCGGGAAGGACTCACTGACGCTGCTCCTTCTGATGAGCGCGCTGCGGGAGTTTTATCCGCGACGGTTCACTCTGGAGGCGATCACTCTCGATATGGGCGGTCACGACGACTTCTCCCCCATCGCGCAGTTCTGTGAGACGATCGGCGTGCGGTATACGATCGTTCCAACGCAGATCCGTCAGATCGTCTTTGACGTGCGGAAGGAAAAGAACCCCTGCGCGCTGTGCGCAAAGCTGCGGCGCGGGGCGCTCAACGACGCGGGCGTATCGCTGGGGTGCAGCAAGGTGGCGCTGGGTCATCACTTCGACGACGCAGTGGAGACGTTCCTCCTGTCTTTGTTTTACGAAGGGCGCATCAGCTGCTTCGAGCCGGTGACCCATCTGGAGCGCACGGGGCTCACCGTGATCCGGCCGCTGCTCTATATGAAAGAGAGCGAGATCGTCCGGTTCGCATCACGTCAGGCGCTGCCGATCTGCAAAAGCACCTGCCCGGCCGACAAGGAGACGCGGCGCGAAGAGATTAAGACGCTGGTGCGGTCGCTGGAAAAGCAGTACCGCGGCCTGCGGGAGCACATCTTCGGCGCCATGCAGCGGTACCCGCTGGAAGGCTGGGCCCCCATCGATCCGCGGGCAGAATGGCTAAAGGCTCATCCAGCGCAGAAGCAGCAGCGCCGTCAGGCCGAAGGGGCCTCCCAATCCCACGACGTAGGCATTGATCCCGTTGAGGCCAAGGCGCACGCCGAACCGGCCGCACAGGCTGTCGAACAGCCAGAGGACGCCTGAGCCCACCGCGACCCGCAGCAGCAGGCGCAGCGGCTTCCCAAGAAGCCACACGACTGCCCAGGCGCCTAGCCCCATCAGCAGGACGAGCGTCACCCTCTCCATCGAAGCGCTCCCGTCAGCTCCTGCTCCCGCACCCGTGACAGCAGGTAGGAATACCGCTCCTGCAGAGCGTGCATCTGGTAGATGCAGGAGGCCACCATCTCCGGCTCGGTGACGTAGTCGAACTTCCTGCGGGCGTCGTCCAGCTGGCTCTTCGCGGCGAACAGGTCCTCCAGCAGCGCCTGTTCCTCGGTCCTGACTGTCTCCCTTTTTCGTCTGCCCAGCATCATACCATCTCTCCTGTCCGGTTTATTACTGCATATATATGATAAAGTATTGCCGTACATGCAAGAAATAACCTTTCCAGCTACGGAGGTCATCCATGGCAAAAACCGCAAAGCCGTCTTACGGCAACGAAAGCATCTCCGCCCTCAAGGGCGCGGATCGTGTGCGCAAGCGCCCGGGCGTCATCTTCGGCTCCGATTCCATCGAGGGCTGCGAACACGCCTTTTTCGAGATCCTTTCCAACTCCATCGACGAGGCCCGCGAGGGCTTCGGCACCAAGATCAATATCACCGTCTATCAGGACCGCTCCATCGAGGTCGAGGACTTCGGCCGCGGCATTCCCCTTGACTACAACGAGAAGGAGAAGCGCTTCAACTGGGAGCTGGTCTACTGTGAGCTGTACGCCGGCGGCAAGTATTCGAACACCGACGGCGAGAGCTATGAGTATTCTCTCGGCCTCAACGGTCTCGGCGCCTGCGCCACGCAGTACGCCTCCCGTTACATGGACGTCACCTCCTACCGTGACGGATTCAAATACTCCCTTCATTTCGAGCGCGGCGAGAACATGACGCCCGGCAAGGACAAGCTCCAGCGCGAGCCTTATTCCGGCAGGCGCACGGGCACGGTCCAGCATTTTCTGCCCGATATCGACGTCTTTACGGACATCAGCATCCCCTATGAGTATTTCGCGGACGTGATCAAAAAGCAGGCCATCGTCAATCCGGGCCTCACCTTCATTCTGCGCATCGAGACGGAAAAGAACAAGTTTGAGGAGCAAACCTTCTGCTATGAGAACGGCATCGTCGACTACGTCGGCGAGCTGGCAGGGCTTGACGCGCTGACGTCAGTGCAGTACGCCAGGACCGAAAAGACCGGCCGCGACCGCGAGGACAAGCCGGAGTACAAGGTCAAGGCTGAGGTGGCCTTCTGCTTCTGCAATGCCAATCCCGTCATCGAGTATTATCACAACTCCTCCTTCCTGGAGCACGGCGGCTCGCCCGACAAGGCGGCTCGCTCGGCCTTCGTCTCGGCCATCGACGCCTACATCAAGCAGAGCAACAAGTACCAGAAGAACGAGCCGAAGATCAAGTTCAACGATATTTCCGACTCTCTGATCCTGATCACCAACGGCTTTTCCACCTATACCTCCTATGAGAACCAGACGAAGAAGGCCATCACCAACAAGTTCATTCAGGACATGATGACCGACTTCCTGCGCTCGACGCTGGAGATCTATTTCATCGAAAACAAGGCCGAGGCCGACAAGATCTGCGACCAGGTCCTCGTCAACAAGCGTTCCCGCGAACAGGCGGAGAAAACACGCCTCAACCTGAAAAAGAAGCTGTCGGGCGGCATGGACGTGCTGACCCGCGTGCAGCGCTTTGCCGACTGCCGCACCAAGGACGTCAGCCGCCGGGAGCTGTATATCGTGGAGGGCAACTCCGCCCTCGGCTCCTGCAAGCAGGGCCGCGATCCCGATTTCCAGGCCATCATGCCCATCCGCGGCAAGATCCTCAACTGCCTCAAGGCCGACTACGACCGCATCTTCAAAAGCGAGATCATCACCGACCTGATCAAGGTCCTGGGCTGCGGCGTGGAGGTCAAGAGCAAGAACAAGGAGATGGCCACCTTCGATCTGGACAGTCTGCGTTGGAGCAAAGTCATCTTCTGCACCGACGCCGACTACGACGGCTTCCAGATCAGGACGCTGCTGCTGACGATGATCTACCGCCTCGCGCCGAAGCTGATCGAGGAGGGGTACGTCTACATCGCGGAAACGCCGCTGTTCGAGATCGTTTACAAAAACAAATCCTACTTCGCCTACACCGAAAAGGAGCGCGACGACATCCTCAAAAAGCTGGAGGGCAAAAAGGTCGAGATCATGCGTTCCAAGGGCCTGGGCGAAAACGAGCCCGAGATGATGTGGGAGACGACCATGAACCCCGAGACCCGCAGGCTGATCAAGGTCATGCCCGCCGACGCCGAGGCCACGGCCCGGATGTTCGACGTGCTGCTGGGCGACAACCTGACGGGGCGCAAGGACTTCATCGCCGAAAATGGCGCGCGCTATCTCGAAATGGCCGATATCAGTTAGGAGCTAAGCCATGGCAAAAAAAGACTATTATCTGGAACAGCCCATCGTGGAGACGCTGGAGAGCAACTATATGCCCTACGCCATGAGCGTCATCGTCTCCCGCGCCCTGCCGGAGATCGACGGCTTCAAGCCCAGCCACCGCAAGCTGCTGTACACCATGTACAAAATGGGTCTTCTGGGCGGCAATCTGACAAAGAGCGCCAACGTGGTGGGTCAGACCATGAAGCTCAATCCCCACGGCGACGCGGCCATCTATGAGACGATGGTCCGTCTGACCCGAGGCAACGAGTCGCTGCTGGTGCCGTTCGTCGAATCGAAGGGCAATTTCGGCAAGGTGTATTCCCGCGATATGGAATACGCCGCCCCGCGCTACACGGAGGTCAAGCTGGACAAGATCTGCAATGAGCTGTTCGCCGACATCGACAACGATTCCGTCGATTTCGTCGACAACTACGACGGCAAGATGAAGGAGCCGCTGCTGCTGCCCACGGCGTTCCCCAATATCCTCGTCAACCCCAATCTGGGCATTGCGGTGGGCATGGCCTGCAACATCTGCGGCTTCGACCTCAACGAGGTATGCCGCACGACCATTGAGCTGCTGAAAAACCCGGAACACGATATCCTCTCCACCCTCCCCGCCCCCGACTTCCCCACGGGCGGCGAGATCATCTTCAACCGCAGTCAGATGGAGGAGATCTACGCCACGGGCCGCGGGTCCTTCAAGGTGCGGTCCGTGTGGAATTACCTCAAGAAGGAGCGCATCATCGAGGTCACGCAGATCCCCTACACGGCCACCGCAGAGGCGATCATCGACAAGATGACCGAGCTGATCAAGGCCGGCAAGCTCAAGGAGGTCTCGGACGTCCGCGACGAAACTGGTCTGAACGGCCTGAAGATCGCCATTGACATCAAGTCCGGCGTCGATCCCGACAAGCTGATGCAGAAGCTGATGAAGCTGACCCCGCTGACCGACAGCTTCTCCTGCAACTTCAACGTGCTGATCGGCGGCACGCCGCGGGTCATGGGCGTGCGCGAGATCCTGGAGGAGTGGAGCGCCTGGCGCACGGAATGCGTCAAGCGCCGCATCCATTTCGACCTGTCGAAAAAGGAGGCGCGGCTGCACCTGCTGCTGGGCCTCAAGAAGATCCTGCTCGACATCGACCGCGCCATCGCCATCATCCGCGAGACCGAGGAGGACGCCGAGGTCATCCCCAACCTGATGATGGGCTTCGGCATCGATCAGGATCAGGCGGAGTTCATCGCCGAGATCAAGCTGCGCAACATCAACAAGGAGCACATCCTAAACCGACTGACCGAGGTGGACAACCTCGAAAAGGACATCAAGCGCCTCAATGGCTTGCTGGCGGACAACAAAAAAGTCCGCGCGCTGATCATCGACGAGCTGGAGAAGATCATCAAGAAGTATCCCACTCAGCGTAAATCAGCCATCATCTTCGAGCATGAGATCGAGCAGTACGACGAGACCGAGAACATCGAGGACTACCCTGTTTCGATCTTCCTGTCCAGGGAGGGCTATTTCAAGAAGATCACGCCGCTGTCATTGCGCATGGGCAGCGAGCAGAAATACAAGGAGGGCGACGGCCTGCGTCTGACGCTGCAGGCCAGCAACAAGCAGGAGATCATTTTCCTGACCAACAAGGCGCAGGCCTACAAGACGCGGCTGCACGAGTTCGACGATCTGAAGGCCAGCGTCCTGGGCGATTACCTGCCTCAGAAGTTGGGCATGGACGAGGGCGAAGCGCCCGTATTCATGTTCCTGCCCGGTGATTACAGCGGCCACATAATCTATCTGTTCGAGAACGGCAAACTGGCGAAGATCGAGACGAAGACGTACGATACCAAGTCGAACCGCCGCCGTCTGACGGGCGCGTTCAGCAACAAGTCGCCGCTGGCCGCCGTGCTGCACATGCCCGAGGAGGGCGAGATCGCTGTCTATACCCAGAGCAGACTGCTGATCTTCGACACTTCCATCGTCACGTCAAAGTCCACCCGCGCATCGCAGGGCGTCTCCGCCTTCGCCCTCAAGCGGGGCCAGACCGTACAGGCAGCCCTGCCCCTTGCGCAGGCGGACATCAAAAACCCGTCGCGATACCGCGTGCGCTCCCTGCCGGGCGCCGGCGCTCTGATCAAAGAGGAAGATGCGCTGGAAAAGCAGCTGGAGCTGGACGTGTAAAGCTCTGACCTTTACAGAACGAAACAGCCTCTCACGACATGTGGGAGGCTGTTTTTCACGCCGGAGACGAATACAGCATAGAGTATCCCAGAATGAAAAGGAGGTGGGACTCTTGCCTGAGATCGTCCCTTACGACCGGGAGGCGGCTGTCGCTTACGCGCACCGATGGGCTTACTTCCGCAATCCGGCTTATTACAACTTTCAGGAGATCGGCGGCGACTGCACGAACTTCGCCAGCCAGTGCATCTTCGCGGGCAGCGGCGTGATGAACTTCACGCCGGTCTACGGCTGGTATTACCGGACGGCCAGCGACCGCACGGCTTCCTGGACCGGCGTGCAGTACCTTTACAATTTCCTGACCACGAACCGGGGCGTCGGCCCCTTCGCTGCAGAGACGTCGATCGACGAGATGGAGCCTGGCGATATCGTGCAGATCGCAACCATCCACGATTATTTCCACCACACGCCTGTCATCGTCTCCATCGACGGCGCGCCGAGCTTCGACACCATCCGTATCGCCGCCCATACGGGCGACGACGACTGCCGTCCTCTGTCGTCATTTCTGACGCTGCGCAGGGCACGGTTCATCCATATCGAAGGCGTGCGTAAATAGAAAAAGCGCCGTGACGTCTGTCACGGCGCATCGCGCTTTTGAGGCTTATTCTGCTTTTGCGGCAAGCGCGCCGTCCTGCAGCTTCACGACGATGCAGGTGCCGGGCGCGGGGTCGTCGCGGATGATCATGCGGGCGATCAGCGTCTCCACATGCTGCTGGATGAAACGCTTCAGCGGTCGTGCGCCGAAGACGGGATCGAAGCCGCCCTCGATGATGAAGTCCTTGGCGTCCTCCGTGACCTCCACGGTCAGCTGCTTGTCTGCCAGGCGCTTTTTCAGCGACTCCAGCATCAGATCGACGATGCGTGAGATCTCGGGCTTCGTCAGCGGCTTGTAGAAGACGGTCTCGTCGATGCGGTTGAGGAACTCGGGGCGAAAATGCTGCCGCAGCAGAGCCGTGACCGTATCCTTCGTTTCGGGACTGATCTCGCCCTTTTCGGCCTCTTCGAGGATATACTGGGAGCCGAGGTTCGAAGTCATGATGATGATGGTATTCTTGAAATCGACGGTGCGGCCCTGGCTGTCTGTGATGCGGCCGTCGTCGAGGACCTGCAGCAGGATGTTGAACACGTCGGGATGGGCTTTTTCGATCTCGTCGAAGAGGATGACCGAATAGGGCTTGCGGCGCACGGCCTCGGTGAGCTGACCGCCCTCCTCATATCCCACGTATCCGGGAGGCGCGCCGATGAGGCGCGACACGGAGAACTTCTCCATATATTCGCTCATATCGATGCGGACCATGTTGTTCTCATCGTCGAACAGCGCCTGCGCCAGCGTCTTTGCAAGCTCCGTCTTGCCGACGCCTGTGGGGCCCAGGAACATGAAGGAGCCGATAGGCCTGTTGGGGTCCTGGATGCCGGCGCGGGAGCGCAGGATCGCGTCGGAGACCTTCTGAACGGCCTCGTCCTGACCGATGACGCGCTGATGGAGGATATCCTCCATGTGCAGCAGCTTTTCGCGCTCGCCCTCCATCAGACGGGAGACCGGGATACCGGTCCAGCGGCCGACGATGCGGGCGATCTCCTCCTCGCCGACGGTGTCGCGCAGGAGGCTGTGCTCCCCTTCGCTGAGCGCCTCAGCCTCCTCCAGCTGCTTTTTCAGCTCGGGCAGGCGGCCGTATTTCAGCTCCGCCAGCTTGTTGAGGTCGTATTCATTCTCGGCGCGCTCGATCTGAGCGTTGACGGACTCGATGTCCTCGCGCAGCTTGCGCACCTTGACGATGGCGCCCTTCTCGTTGTCCCAGCGGGCTTTCATCTCATTGAACTGCTCCCGCAGCCCGGCGAGGTCCTTGCGCACCTCTTCGAGCCGCGCCATGGAGATCTTGTCGGTCTCCTTTTTGAGGGCGGCCTCGGCGATCTCCTGCTGCATGATCCTGCGGGAGATCTCATCCAGCTCCGTGGGCATCGAATCGATCTCTGTGCGGATCATGGCGCAGGCCTCGTCCACGAGGTCGATGGCCTTGTCGGGCAGGAAGCGTTCGGAGATGTAGCGGTTGGAGAGATCGGCAGCGGAGACGAGCGCCGCATCGGTGATGCGCACGCGGTGGTGCTGCTCGTAGCGCTCCTTGAGGCCGCGCAGGATGGAGATGGTGTCTTCCACGGAGGGCTCGGAGACCATGACCGTCTGGAAGCGCCGCGCGAGAGCGGCGTCCTTCTCGACGTACTTGCGGTACTCGTCGAGCGTGGTGGCGCCGATGGCGTGGAGCTCGCCGCGTGCGAGCGCGGGCTTCAGGATGTTGCCTGCGTCCATGGAGCCCTCGGCGGCGCCGGCACCCACGATGAGGTGCAGCTCGTCGATGAAGAGGATCACCTGGCCGTCGGACTTCTGGACCTCCTTGAGGACGGACTTCAGACGGTCCTCGAACTCGCCTCGGTACTTGGCGCCCGCCACGAGCGCGCTCATGTCGAGCTCCACGATGTCCTTGTCGCGGATGGTGGAGGGCACGTCGCCCGAGACGATGCGCTGGGCGAGGCCCTCCACGATGGCGGTCTTGCCCACACCCGGCTCGCCGATGAGCACGGGGTTGTTCTTGGTGCGGCGGCTGAGCACCTGGATGGTGCGGCGGATCTCCTCCACACGCCCCACAACCGGGTCGAGCTTGCCCTGGCGGGCGAGGTCGGTCACATTGCGGCCGTACTGCTCGAGGGCCTCGAACTGCGGCTTGGCATCCTGGCTGGTCACGCGGTCGTCGCCGCGCAGGTTGGTGTAGGCCTCCTCCACGCGCTTCGCCGTGACGCCGAGCGTGCGGAGCACGTTGCCCGCATCGCCCTTGTCGTCGGCGAGCGCGCAGAGCAGGTGCTCGGAGGTGACGTAGGAGTCGCCCAGCTTGGAGGCGAGCTTCTCGGCGGCGTCTCCCACGCGCATGAAGTCGCTGCCGGGAGCGGTCAGGCCCACGGAGCCGCTTACCTTGGGTTTACCCGCGATTATGGCATCGACCTGCGATTCGAGCAGCTTGGGGTCGGCTCCCACGCGCTCGATGATGGCGCTGATATTGCGCTCGCCGCCTGAGAGCAGTGCCTTGAGCAGGTGGATCGACTCGATGGAGCCGGCCTGCGCATCGGCTGCAATGCCCATGGACGCCTGGAGCGCCTCCTGAGCAGTGACGGCCCATTTATCGATTCTCATTGAAATCCACTCCTTCTGTGCCCGAGGGGCGTTGCCGTATATCAAAAGGAGTTATGCCCATCGCATAGAGGCGCTAAGCAAATCTAAGTGCGTTTGTATAAGATTCTCATGCTGGAGGCAGGCGCCGGCATCCGGTACCTACCAGGAGCGCACCCACTGCGGCTGGATGCCCACGCCCACGAGATCGGGACCGGTGTGCACGAGCAGATCGGGAGATACGCCTGAGCGCAGCACATCTCCCGCCACCTCGACGTCGCGCTGCGCAAGGCCGTCACGGAGCTTGCCCTCGAGTTCGTCGAAGCGATCGTGTGCGGCGCTGCAGCAGACGGCGAGCCGCACCGGACGATCGAGCTTCTGCGCATGGTCGAGCGCAAGCAGCACCTCCGCGTCGAGCGAACGCTCCCAGCCGCGCACCTTGCGCGCAACCGTGTAGCGCCCGTCCTTATCGCAGGTGATGACGGGGCTGATGCGGAGAAACGACCCCAGGCGGTACACCGCTTCGGAGATGCGCCCTCCCTTGCGCAGGTATTCGAGGGTCTTCGTCGAGAAGAACACGCGGGTATCGCGCGAAAGCTCGTCAAGCGCGCGGGCGAGCGCATTGAAGGGAGCGCCGGCATCGGCCATCTCAACGGCCGCGATGGTCACCATGCCTGCCGCGATGCCGATGTTCCGAGAGTCGATCACCGCCACCGGGAAGCCCTCCATGCGCTCGGCCACGAGCTGCGCCGTCTGGTTGGTTGCAGAGAGCCCGGCGGCGATGGTGACGAAGACGGCGTTCTCATAGCCGTCGTTGCGAGCCTGCTGCAGCGCTTGAAGCATCTCATCGGGTGAGGGCAGGGAGGTTGTGGGGATTTCTGTGGCGAGCAGGGCCGTCAGGCCTTCGGATGAGATGTCGGCTCCGGAACGGAGGCTCGACCCGTCGGCGAGGTTGATGCGCAGGGCGACCTCGCGCACATCATGCTCCGCGATGAAGGACCTCGGGGTGTTGGTGCCGGTATCGGTGAGGATGGCGATGCTCCGTGAACCCATGCCCGTCCCTTCCCTTGCAGTGTTGATGTGCATATAGGGATATTATAACCGCATGACCTAGTTTTTAATACTAGATATTTGGGTTATCATTTTTAACATATCATGGGAGTGGGCTCATGCAGAGATACACGGCAGGACGCGAGGAGGATGCCATGACGCGCGATGATACTGCGGAACAAGACCAGCGCAACAAGTACGAGACGTGCTACGCCGCCTATGCCGAACGGGTGAGCGCCCTGCACATCTCGCGCATCTCCGAGATGCCGCGCATCGAGCTCTACCTCGATCAGGTGCTCTCGATCGTGTCATCAGAGCTTGCGTTCATGTACGCCCCCGGCGAGCGCGTCGTGACGGGGGCGATGGTGAACAACTATGTGAAGCAGCGCATCGTCCCGGCACCCGTGCGGAAGCGCTACGCGCGGCGCCACCTTGCGACGCTGCTCTTCGTGTGCGCGTTCAAACAGGTGCTCTCCATCGAGCAGATCCGCGTGCTGCTCACCCTTGCGGAGGAGGCAGACGTCGATAGCGCGCGAGCGTACGACGCTATGATCGAACTCTTCGAAGAGACGCTCCGCGGCCTCGTTTCCCACAAGCCCGGCGAACCGTCTGCGCGGATGCACACTGCGCTGCGTTTCTTCAACACCCAGGGAGAGCCGGCAACAGGAGGCTTGGAGGACCTTTTCGAGAGCGCCGTGATCCTGCTCGCCTATTCCGTGCACGTGAACGCCATGATCGTCCTTCGCGAGGGCATCGCCGGCGGGAAGGCCGTCTAAGCAGGCTGATTCCGCTAGTCGTCCCTGCCGTCGAGAAGCCCTCGCATGACGGCCTCGGCACTCTGCCCCTCGTAGCGGGCGAGCGCCGTGATGCGCTGCTGCATCTTGAACTCGTGAACCTCGTTCTCGAGCTCGCGCACACGGTGGGTGAGCTCGTCGATCTTCTCATCCTTTTCGAGCTGGCGCTCGCGCATGTCGAGGATGCGCACCACGCCGGCGAGGTTGATGCCCTCGTCGGTGAGTTTGTTGATGAGGTTGAGGCGCTCGATGTCAGCCTGGCTGTAGAGACGGGTGTTGCCTCGGCTGCGACCGGGGGTCACGAGGCCCTTCTGCTCGTAGACGCGCAGGGTTTGCGGGTGCATGCCCGTGAGGTCGGCAGCAACGCTGATCATATAGAGCGGCTTGTCCTTATCGCTCGCGTGTTCACGCGCCATGGCGTTCCACGTCCTCTCTATAGGTGCGCTTGTCGGCATCGGACAGCGCCTGCAGCTGCTCGCGCTCCTTTGCCGAAAGGCGCGTGGGGACCTTCACGCGCACGGTGACGTAGAGGGCGCCGCGTGCGCCCTTGCGCTTGACGTTGGGTGCGCCGAGGTCTTTGAATCGGAAGGTCTTGCCGTCCTGCGTGCCGGCGGGCACCTTGAGCCGCACCGTCTTGTGCTCGGGCGTGGGCACGTCGATCTGGGCGCCCAGCGCCGCCTCGTATACGCTGATGGGCAGCTCCATACGCACGTCGGCGCCGTCGCGCTTGAACAGGGGGTCCTCCGCAACGCGCGTGGTCACCACGAGATCGCCTCGGGAGCCGCCGCTCGTGCTGTACTCTCCGCGCCCCTTATAGCGCAGCTTGCCGCCATCGACGGCACCGGCGGGCACCTTGACCGTGATGGTTTGCTCCTCGCCCGTGGACGGGATGCGATAGGTGACCTTGCGCGTGGTGCCCGTGAAGGCTTCCTCGGCCGAAACATCGACCGACAACGTGAGGTCTTGTCCGCGCGTCGAGCGCTGCGCACGTGCGCCGCCGCCCGCCGCGCCGGTGAAGAACTGCGAGAAATCGAAGCCGCCGAAGGCACCGTTGCCGCTGCTCATGTTGTTGAACATCTGAGCCCAGTCGGGGCCGCCCACGTTGGTGGAGTAGCTGTAGCCGTGACCGGGGCCTCCGGCGCCGGGGATGCCGCCGAACATGAGGAGCTGGTCGTATTCCTTGCGCTTCTTCTCGTCGAACAGCGTGTTGTACGCCTCAGAGATCTCCTTGAACTTGGTCTCATCGCCGCCGCGATCGGGGTGATGCTGGGCCGCGAGCTTGTGGAACGCGGCCTTGATCTCATCCTGGGAGGCGCTGCGCTTTACGCCCAGGATGTCGTAGTACGTTGCCTTACCTGCCATAAAGCTCGCCTCCTTTCATTCCCCGCTTGGGGGTACTCCCCTGTTGGGGACGCTATGTCTGCTCTGCGGGATCGGGATCATCGGCAGGACGCTGGGGTCCGCCGAACGTGACCGTCACCATAGCGGAGCGGATGACCTTGCCGCCCATGCGGTAGCCCTTCTGGTACACCTGGGCAACCGTCTCGTCGTACGTCTCAGCGTTCTCCTCGCGGCCCACCGCTTGGTGCGCAAGCGGATCGAAGGGCTGGCCGACGGGGTCGATCACCTCGACGCCCTCCTTCTCGAGCACTGAGACGATCTTGGCGTGCACCGCAACGATGCCCTCCACGAACTGGACGAGCTCGGTGCTCTCGGAGGTGTCGGCGTGGTCGATGGCGCGCTCCAGATCGTCGATGACGGGCAGCAGCTTCTCGACGAGCCCCTCGGTGGCGCGGTCTCGCTCGGCGAGACGCTCCGTTGCGGTGCGGCGGCGGAAGTTGTCCCAGTCGGCCTGCAGGCGCAGGAGCTTGTCGGTGGCGTCCTGCGCGGCCTTCTCGGCATCCTCCAAACGCGTCTCGGCCTCCACGGCGCGCGCCTCGAGGTCGATAAGGTCCTGCTGGGCCTTCTCGGCGATCTCGGCCTCGGCGGCCTCTGCTCCCGCGCGCTTTGCGGCCTCGATCATCTCCTCCTCGGTCATCTCGCGCTCTTCTGCTTCGTTGGGCTGGGACGGAGCCTCGGCGGCCCCGTCCTCAACCCGGATCTTTTTCTTCTTATCTGCCATGATCGCAGCCTGCTTTCGCCTTAGTTGTCGTCTACGACCTCGTAATCGGCGTCCACCACGTCATCGCCGCCATCGCTGGCGGAAGGACCGTCTGCGGTCTGGGACTGCTGGTCGGAGTAGACGATCTCAGCCAGCTTGTAGCCGGTCTGCCTGAGCTTCTCGCCGGCGGCTTTGATGGCCTCGATGTCGGTGCCGCCCAGGGCGCTCTTGGCCTCTGCCACGGCAGCCTCGACGTCTGCCTTGGTGTCGGCGGGAACCTTGTCGCCCAGCTCGCTCAGGGTCTGCTCGGTGGAGTAGCACAGCGAGTCGGTCTGGTTGCGGACCTCGATCTCGTCTTTCTTGGCCTTGTCCTCCTCGGCATGGGCCGCAGCGTCCTTGACCATGCGATCGACTTCGTCATCGGAGAGGGCGGTGGAGCCGGAGATGGTGATCTGCTGGCTCTTGCCGGTGGCCTTGTCCTTGGCGGTCACCTTCACGATGCCGTTGGCGTCGATGTCGAACGTGACCTCGATCTGGGGCACGTTGCGCGGCGCTGCAGGGATGCCGGTGAGGTTGAACTTGCCCAGGCTCTTGTTGTCGGCGGCCATCTCGCGCTCGCCCTGCAGGACGTTGATCTCGACGGACGTCTGATTGTCGGACGCCGTGGAGTAGATCTCGGTCTTGGACGTGGGGATGGTGGTGTTGCGGTCGATCATTCGGGTCATAACGCCGCCGAGGGTCTCGACGCCGAGCGACAGGGGCGTGACGTCGAGAAGCAGGATGCCGGAGACGTCGCCCGTGAGCACGCCGCCCTGAACGGCTGCGCCGTCGGCGACGACCTCGTCGGGGTTGACGGACATGTTGGGCTGCTTGCCGGTCATGGTCTTGACGAGCTCCTGCACAGCGGGCATGCGGGTGGAGCCGCCCACGAGAATGACCTCGTTGACCTGGGAGATCTGCAGGTTGGCGTCGCGCAGGGCCTTGGTGACGGGCGCCTTGCAACGGTCGAGCAGATCGCGCGTGATGCGCTCGAACTCGGCGCGGGAGAGCGTGTAGTCGAGGTGCTTGGGGCCGGTTGCGTCGGCCGTGATGAACGGGAGGTTGACCTGGGCCTGCTGGGCGCTGGAAAGCTCCTTCTTGGCGTTCTCCGCAGCCTCCTTCAGGCGCTGCAGAGCCATGGGGTCGCTGCGCAGATCGATGCCGTTATCGGCCTTGAACCTGTCGGCCAGCCAATCGATGACGCGCTGATCCCAGTCGTCGCCGCCCAGGTGGTTGTCGCCGTTGGTGGCGAGAACCTCGACCACGCCGTCGGCCAGATCGAGCAGGGACACGTCGAAGGTGCCGCCGCCTAGGTCGAAGACGAGGACCTTCTGGTCGACGCCCTTCTTGTCGAGGCCGTAGGCAAGGGCCGCAGCGGTGGGCTCGTTGACGATGCGCTGCACGTTGAGGCCGGCGATCTTGCCGGCGTCCTTGGTGGCCTGGCGCTGGGCATCGTTGAAATAGGCGGGAACGGTGATGACGGCTTCGGTGACGGGCTCGCCAAGGTATTTCTCGGCATCGGCCTTCATCTTGGCGAGGATCATGGCGCTGATCTGCTCGGGAGTGAAGTCCTCGGAGCCGATGCCCACGACCGCGCGGCCGCCCGTACCGGCTTTGACCTGATAGGGAACGGTCTTGAGCTCGGACTCGACCTCGTCGATCTTGCGACCCATGAAACGCTTGATGGAGAACACGGTGTTGGTGGGGTTGGTGACGGCCTGGTTTTTGGCGGCCTTGCCCACGATGCGATCGCCATCGGAACGGAATCCCACGACGGACGGGGTGGTGCGGTCGCCCTCGGCATTGACGATGATCGTGGGCTCGCCGCCCTCGAGAACAGCCATCGCCGAGTTGGTGGTGCCCAGGTCGATGCCCAGAATCTTTGCCATTTTGAATCCCTTCTTCCTGCGCTTTGACGCGCTTGATTTCTTTTACTAGTACAGGTTATATCCTTTCAAGGTTATTAATATACATAATCTAAGTCTTCACACAATAGATTTTATGAGTCATTTATCATGCTGCGATTTCAATGCTGCACGCATGGCCTCGCAGGCGCAATCGTGTCACGCCGACACGCGGGAATGGCATAATTTTCCGTTTTTCTGCCGAAAAACGGCACCGGAAAAAACGGGGTCGCATTCACAGGCTGTCTGACCTGCGCAAATGGAGGGCAGGTTTTCGTCCGATGGAGAATCGAGCCCCAAAATCAGCAGAAAAACGGATAATTATGCCATTTGCGTAAATCGGCGTGACACAAGAAGGATTTGAATTCGCGTCATCGGATATGCGCCGCCTACCGCCGATATGAGAAAACCGACCCCGCGCTCGGACGGGGTCGGTCGTTTTACGTGCTGTGCAACAGATGCGGCGGCTTAAAACTCTGCGCCGCACTTCTTGCAGACGCGCTTCTTGTCGGCACCCGTGCCGGTGTGGCCGACGCGGGTGGCCTCGCCGCAGGTGGGGCACACGAGCATGACGTTGGACACGTCGATCTTGGCGGGGCGGTCTACGATGCCGCCCTGCTGGTTCATCTGGTTGGGACGCATGGCCTTCTTGACCATGGCAACGCCCTCGACAAGAACCCTTCCCTCGTCGGGGAAGGCGCGCAGAACCTGGCCCTGCCTGCCCTTGTCCTTGCCGGAGATGACCTCGACGGTATCGCCTTTCTTAACGTTCATCTTAGGCATAATCTCGTCTCCTCCTACAGCGTCTCGGGCGCAAGCGAGACGATCTTCATGTACTTGCGGTCGCGCAGCTCGCGTGCAACAGGCCCGAAGATACGGGTGCCGCGGGGCTCGCCATCCTTGTTGACCAGCACGCAGGCGTTCTGATCGAACTTGATGTAGCTGCCGTCCTTGCGGCGGGTCTCCTTGGCGGTGCGCACGATGACGCAGCGCACGATGTCGCCCTTCTTGACGGCGGCATTGGGCGTTGCCTCCTGGACGGCTCCGACGACCACGTCGCCGAGGCCGGCATACCGGCGCTTGGAACCGCCGAGGACCTTGATGCACTTCACGCGCCTTGCGCCGCTGTTGTCGGCCACATTGAGCATGGACTCCATCTGAATCATGGGGCACTCCTCCTTTACTTGGCGCGTTCCACGATCTCAACCAGGCGCCAGCGCTTGGTCTTCGAAAGCGGACGGGTTTCCATAACGCGGACGGTATCGCCGAGGCCGGCGTCGTTGCTCTCGTCGTGCGCGTGGAGCTTCTTGTTGATAGTCATCATCTTGTTGTACCGAGGATGACGCTTGCGATAGGTGATCTGGACCGTAATCGTCTTGTCGCCGGAGAGGGAGACGACGATGCCGGTGCGGACCTTTCGAGCGTTCCTGGTCTCGTTCTCAGCCATGTCTTACTCTCCTGGCTCTACTCGGCCGCAGCGGCTTTGTCCGCTGCGATCTGACGGGTACGCATCTCGGTCTGAACACGCGCGATGTCACGCTTGACGGTCTTCACGCGCGCAGTGTTGTCGAGCTGGCTGGTGGCCATCTGGAAACGGAGGTTGAAGAGCTCAGCGCGGCCCTCCTCCAGCTTCTTGGCCAGCTCCTCATCGGTGAGCTTGGCAACATCGGCATATTTCATGGTTACTCCTCCCCGTCCTGGTCGTCACGGGTGACGATCTTGGTCTTGATGGGAAGCTTGTGCTGGGCAAGGCGGAGAGCCTCGCGGGCGATCTCATCGGACACGCCGTCGATCTCGAACATGATGCGGCCGGGCTTGACGACGGCCACCCATTCCTCGGGGTTGCCCTTACCGGAGCCCATGCGCGTTTCGGCGGGCTTCTTGGTGATGGGCTTGTCGGGGAAGATGGTGATCCACACCTTGCCGCCACGCTTCATGTGACGCGTCATGGCGACACGGCAGGCCTCGATCTGGCGGTTGGTGATCCAGTGGGCCTCGAGCGCCTGGATGCCGTAGCTGCCGTGATGCAGCCTGGTATTGCCCTTGGCCTGGCCCTTCATGGAGCCACGCTGGACTTTGCGGTGCAGAACGCGCTTAGGTGCAAGCATTAGCGGCTCCTCCTCTCGTTACGCGGACGGCGCGGACGCGCGGAGCCCTCGAGCGCGGGCTTGGGGGCGTCCTGGCCGGGGAGCTTTTCGCCGTGGTAGATCCACACCTTGACGCCGCAGGCGCCCATGGTGGTGGAGGCGACGGCCTCGCCGTAATCGATGACGGCGCGGAGGGTGTGCAGGGGCACGCGACCCTCGCGGTACCACTCGCGACGACCCATCTCGGCGCCGTTGAGGCGGCCGGAGCACTGGATGCGGATGCCCTTGGCGCCGGACTTGCGTGCGGTCTGGACCGCCTTGCGCATGGCGCGGCGGAACGCGATACGACCCTCGAGCTGGTCGGCAATGGACTGGGCGACGAGCGTGGCATCGAGCTCGGGGCGCTTGACCTCGACGACGTCCACGGCGACCATGCCCTTCTCCACGCCGGCGACCTTCTCGAGGTCGGTGCGGAGCGTGTCGATCTCGGCGCCCTTCTTGCCGATCACGACACCGGGGCGGGCGGTGTAGATGGTGACGGCGATCTTGTCGCCGGCACGCTCGATCTCAACGCGCGAGAGCGCGGCGTTGGCGAGGCGCTTCTCGAGGAACGTGCGGATGGCAAGGTCGGAGCCGACGGTTGCGGCATACTTCTTCTTATCGGCGTACCAGCGAGAACGCCAATTCTCGGTGGTGCCGAGACGGAAACCGGTAGGATGTACCTTCTGGCCCATAGCTCTTTTACGCCTCCTTCGGTGCGACGACGACGGTGATGTGGCTCATACGCTTGTTGATGCGGCTCGCGGAACCCTTGGCGCGGGGACGGATGCGCTTGAGCGTGGGGCCCTCATCCACGTAGCAGGCCTTGATGATGAGGTTCTCGCCGCGCAGGCCGCTGTTGTTCTCGGCATTGGCGACGGCGGAACGGATGACCTTGGCAACGTCGACGGCGACGGCGCGGTTGGAGAACTGGAGGATCTCGAGCGCCTGGGCGACGGACTTGCTGCGGATCATGTCAACGACCATGCGGGCCTTGCGCGGCGCGGTGCGCACGTACTTGGCCGTGGCCTTGACTTCGGTGTTTGCCATGAGCGTCTACCCTCCTTACTTTGCTTTGTGCCCGCGGAAGGTGCGCGTGGGGGCGAACTCGCCCAGCTTGTGACCGACCATGGACTCGGTGACGTATACGGGGACGTGCTTGCGGCCGTCGTGGACGGCGATGGTGTGGCCTACCATCTCGGGATAGATGGTCGAGGAGCGCGACCAGGTCTTGATGACCTCCTTGGTGCCGGCCTCGTTCTGTGCGGTGACACGCGCGAGGAGGCGAGTCTCCACAAACGGGCCTTTCTTGAGACTTCTGCTCATACTATCTTTCTCCACTCACTCGTGTTCCGACTACTTGTTCTTGGTCTTACGACGACGGATGATAAGACGGTTGGACGCCTTCTTGGGGTCGCGGGTCTTCTTGCCCTTGGTGGGGATGCCCCAGGGAGTGACGGAAGGACGGCCGGAGGTGTGGTTCTTGCCCTCGCCGCCGCCGTGCGGGTGGTCGACGGGGTTCATGACCGTGCCGCGGACGGTGGGACGGACGCCGGCCCAGCGGTTGCGCCCGGCCTTGCCGATGACGATGTTGGAGTGATCGGCATTGCCGACCTCGCCGATCGTGGCACGGCAGGTGAGCAGGACACGGCGAAGCTCGGAGCTGGGAAGGCGCAGGACGGCATAGCCGTTGTCCTTACCCATGAGCTGCACGGAAGTGCCGGCGGAGCGGGCGAGCGCCGCGCCCTTGCCGGGCTGGAACTCAACGGCGTGCACGAGCGTGCCGACGGGAATCTCGGAGAGCGGCATGGCGTTGCCGGGCTTGATGTCGACGCCGGAGGTGCCGGACACGACGGTGTAGCCCACCTTCAGGCCCTCGGGCGCGAGGATGTAGGCCTTGGCGCCGTCGGCATAGTGCAGGAGCGCGATGCGGGCGCTGCGGTTGGGGTCGTACTCGATGGATGCGACCTTGGCCGGAACGTTGTCATGAAGGCGCTTGAAATCGATCTTGCGGTACTGACGCTTGTGGCCGCCGCCCTGATGACGGGTGGTGATGCGGCCGTTGTTGTTGCGGCCTGCCTTCTTGGGCAGGGGCTCGAGAAGCGACTTCTCGGGCTTGTCCGTTGTGATCTCCGCGAAATCGGAGACCGTCTGCCAACGACGACCGGGCGACGTCGGCTTGAGGTGCTTGACTGCCATTACTCAAATCCCTTCTGTGTTCCGTTGGCCGTTCCGCTCGAAGGTGTGGCGCAACGACACCGGACTTACCACGGTACCGCGCGTATCCATTACACGCGGCATAAGAACCCGGCCCGGTTTCGGGCGCGGGTGGAATGCCTACTCTGCGGCCACCTGCTGGTTGCCGAAGATCTCGATGGTCTCGCCATCCTTCAGGGTGACGATGGCCTTCTTCCAAGAGCGGGTCATGCCCATGGTCTGATAGCGGACGCGCTTGTGCTTGCCTTTGACCGACATGGTGTTGACCTTGACCACGTGGACGTCGAAGAGCTTCTCGACGGCCTCGGCGATCTCCTCCTTGCCGGCGGTCTTGGCGACCTCGAACGTGTACTTGCCCTGCTCCATGAGTTCGTACGAACGCTCGGAGACGATGGGGCGGATGATGACGTTATATGCGGAGTTCATTATGCGAGCACCTCCTCGAGCTGCTTGGCGACGTCGGCGGTCATGAGAAGGACGCCGTTGTCGATGAGGTAGCGGGCGTTGACCTCGGAAACGCCGAAGATGGACACCTTCGGGAGGTTGCGGAACGACAGGTAGGTGTTGACATCGTCGTCGGGAACCACGAGGGTGACGCGTTTACCGTTGATGCCGAGGGCGTCGAGGACGGCCTTGGCCTCCTTGGTGGAGGGCTTCTCAAAGCTCAGGGCGTCGACAAGGACGAGCTCCTCGTCGGCAACCTTGCCGGAGAGCACGGAGCGCATGGCCAGTTTGACCATCTTGTTGTTGATGCGCTTGGCGTGGCTGCGGGGCATGGGCCCGAAGATGACGCCGCCACCGGTCCACTGGCCCGCACGGATCGAGCCCTGGCGGGCACGGCCGGTGCCCTTCTGGCGGTAGGGCTTCCTGCCGCCGCCGGAGACGTCGTGGCGGTTCTTGGTGGAATGGGTGCCCTGACGCATGCACGCGTCTTGGCAGACGACCACCTGGTGGATGACGGGGATGTTGGGCTCGATGCCGAAGACGGCGTCGGAAAGCTCGGCGGTGCCGGCCTTCTTGCCATCGGCCTTCTTGATATCGTAGTGTGCCATTGCTGTACCCTCCTTTAAGCCATGCGGACCTGGACGAGGGCGTTCTTGCCGCCGGGAACGGCGCCCTTGACGAGCAAGAGGTTCTGCTCGGCGTCAACGCGCACGAGCTTGAGGTTCTTCACGGTGACGCGCTCGTTGCCCATGTGGCCGGCCATGTGGAGGCCTTTGCGAACACGGGCTGGGTACGCGCACTGGCCGATGGAACCCGGGCGACGCTGGTTGCGCGAACCGTGCGTCATGGGGCCGCGATGGAAGTTCCAACGCTTGATGGTGCCCTGGAAGCCCTTGCCCTTGGAGGTGCCGGTTACGTCGACGGCCTTGGTGTCGGAGAAGATCTCGACGGTGACCTGGTCGCCCGCCTTGTACTCGCCGGCGTCCTCGACGCGCACCTCGCGGAGGTAGCGCATGGGCTCGACGCCCTGGGCCTTGAAGTGGCCCGCGAGAGGCTTGTTGACGCGCTTGGGCTTGATCTCGCCAAAACCGATCTGGACGGCGTCATAGCCGTCGGTCGCCTTGGTCTTCACCTGCGAGATCGTGCAGGGGCCAGCCTGGATGACGGTAACGGGAACGACGTTGTCGTCATCGTCCCAAACCTGCGTCATCCCCAGCTTGCGGCCGAGAATAGTGTTGACCATCGCTGGTCCTTTCCCTTGGTGGTCATGGGCCTTTGCGCGCGATCCCTTATCGCACGTCCCCAGCGGACCACATCCGTCAGAAGCGCTGCTTGCTCGTGGCATGGGTGCATGACCTGCTAGAGAGAGCAGCTCTACTAGATTACCACTGCGCCGGGCGTATCTCAAGAAGTTTTTCGGGCGATTTCGTGCGGCGATGCGGGATTAGCGTACACTTGCTGTGCTGTCATCGTCGTTGGGAGCCTTCATGCGTACACGCCTCTTGTTTCCGCTCGTTGCCCTGCTCGCATGCCTGACGCTCGCCGGGTGCGGCGACGGCATGTCGCCCAACGCCGTGGAGGTCGACCTCTCCACGCAGGATTCGGTGGTGCTCGTGCCGTGGCATGACGACGCGGCCCCGCAGGTTACCGTGGGCTTCCCCGCCTGGCTGGAAACCGTGAAGTACGAACCGCTCGCCGACGATGCAGGCGTTGCCGAGGAGCGCATCGGCTGTTTATGGGCGCGGGGCAGCGTGGACATCGCCTACACCTCCGACGATGCCGAGAAGTACCTCGCCTGCCAGCTCGATGCGGACACCATTGTGGGCGCTCATCTCTTCGGCGGACGCTACACGCAGGTCGAGGTGAGCGAAGTCATGCGCACCGAGGTCGGCGGGCACGAGGTGCTGTGGGGCTGGTACCGCTTCGATGACGAATACGGCCGCCCCAACATGTGCTTCGTCTCAGCCGTGCAGATCGACGAGGGCAATGCGCTCGAGATCCTGGTCGTGGAGCCGTCGATCCGCGAAGGCGGCATCACGCTCGATGAAAGCTATCTCTTCTCCATCTGGGAAACGGTGAGCTGGTAGAGTGCTGCGCGCACCGTGGCACGGAATCGCCTTATTTCTGCGGCCTGATCCCCCAGAACGCCTTGTTCCTGAGGAATAGGGCTTTCTCGTGCCAGAATCCGCAGGAATAAGGCGTTTTGGCGCCATGCCCTTTTCGCCCTGCGAACGCACAGCGCCCCCAGCCCGAAGGCCGGGGGCGCGCATGCGTGCAACAGAAGGCTCGCTTAGAGCTTGATCTCGATATCGACGCCAGCGGGGAGGTCGAGGCGCATGAGCGAATCGACCGTCGAGCTGGAGGGATCGAGGATGTCGATGAGGCGCTTGTGGGTGCGCATCTCGAACTCCTCGCGGCTGTCCTTGTACTTGTGCGGCGAGCGGATGACCGTGTAGAGGTTGCGCTCGGTGGGCAGGGGAATGGGCCCGGAGATGCGGGCGCCGGTTTTAAGGGCGGTGTCGACGATGAGCTTCGAGGACTGGTCGACAACCTCATGGTCGTAGCCCTTGAGACGAATCCTGATCTTCTGGTTTGACACTTTCAAAACCTCCATGTACGTGCGCGTTTCCGCGCATTGGGCTACAACTTACGCAACACCGCCGTGCTTGGCGACGATCTCGTCGCGAACCGCCTTGGGAACCGCCTCGTAGCTGTCGAACTGCATGGTGTAGCTCGCGCGGCCCTGCGTTTGGGAGCGAAGGTCCGTCGCGTAGCCGAACATCTCGCCCAGAGGCACCTTGGCCTTGATGACCTTGGTGTCGCGACGGTCCTCCATGCCCTCGATCTTGCCTCGGCGGCTGGAGAGGTTGCCCATGACGTCGCCCATGTACTGCTCGGGCGTCTCGACCTCCACGGCCTCCATGGGCTCGAGCAGGACGGGATCGGACTTGCGCAGGGCCTCCTTGATGGCCATGGAGCCGGCGATCTTGAAAGCCGCCTCGGAGGAGTCGACCTCGTGGTAGGAGCCGTCGACGAGCTTGACCTTGACATCGACCACGGGATAGCCGGCGATGACGCCGCTCTCGAGAGCCTCCTGGATGCCCTTGTCGATGGACGGGATGTACTCCTTGGGGATGACGCCGCCCACGATGGCGTTCTCGAACTCATAGCCCTTGCCGGTCTCGTTGGGTTCGATGTCGATGATGGCATGGCCGTACTGGCCGCGCCCGCCGGACTGGCGCACGAACTTGCCCTCGACGTGGGAGACGGCGCGGCCGGCGGTCTCGCGATAGGCAACCTGGGGCTTGCCCACGTTGCACTCCACCTTGAACTCGCGGCGCAGGCGGTCGACGATGATCTCGAGGTGCAGCTCGCCCATGCCGGCGATGATGGTCTGGCCGGTCTCCTGATCGGTGTGCACCTGGAAGGTGGGGTCTTCCTCGGCCAGCTTGGCCAGGCCCACGCTCATCTTCTCCTGCTCGGCCTTGGTCTTGGGCTCGACGGCAACGTCGATGACCGGGTCGGCGAACTTGATGGACTCGAGGATGATGGGGTGCTTCTCGTCGCACAGGGTATCGCCGGTGGTGGTGTTCTTGAGACCCACGCACGCAACGATGTCGCCTGCATAGCAGCCCTCGCGGTCAACGCGGTCGTTGGCGTTCATCTCGAGGATGCGGCCCAGGCGCTCGCGGTTGTCTTTGACGGAGTTGTACACGTAGGAGCCGGCTTCGGCCTGGCCGGAGTACACGCGGATGTAGGTGAGCTTGCCCACGTACGGATCGGTCATGATCTTGAACGCGAGCGCCGAGAAGGGCTCCTTGGGGTCGGAGTGGCGCACGTCGGCCTCGCCGCGCAGGGTCTCGCCGTCGATCTCCTTGACGTCGAGCGGGCTGGGCAGGTAGTCCACGACGGCATCGAGCAGCTCCTGGATGCCCTTGTTCTTGTAGGCGGAGCCCACGAAGACGGGGTTGATCTCGCCGGAGATGACGCCGGTGCGGATGGCGGCCTTGACCGTCTCCACGGGCACGTCCTCCTCCATGAGGACGAGCTCCATGAGCTCATCGGAGAAGTTGGAGGCCGCATCGAGCAGCTCGTCGCGCTTGGCGGCGGCGAGTTCGGCGAACTCGGCGGGGATCTCATCCATCTTCTCGGGATAGATCATGCCCTTGGAGTCTTCCTTGAAGTCCCACGCCTCCATGGTGACGAGATCGATGAGACCCCAGAAGTTGTTCTCGGAACCCATGGGGATCTGGGCGGCGATGGCGTTGGCGCCCAAGCGCTCCTTCATGGTGTCGATGGCGCGGAAGTAGTCGGCGCCGATACGGTCGTACTTGTTGATGAAGGCGATGCGGGGCACGCCGTACTTGGTTGCCTGGCGCCACACGGTCTCAGACTGGGGCTGGACGCCGGCGACGGCATCGAACACGGCGACGGCGCCGTCGAGGACGCGCAGGCAGCGCTCGACCTCGGCCGTGAAGTCGACGTGTCCCGGGGTGTCGATGATCTGGATGACGTGATCGCCCCAGAAGCACGTGGTGGCCGCCGAGGTGATGGTTACGCCGCGCTCCTGCTCCTGGACCATCCAGTCCATGGTTGCCGCACCGTCGTGGACCTCGCCGATCTTGTGGGTCTTGCCGGTATAGTAGAGGATGCGCTCGGTCGTGGTCGTTTTACCGGCATCGATGTGGGCCATGATGCCGATATTGCGAAGGTTCTCGAGCTTGTACTTTACTTTTCCCATATCAATGATTCCTCACGAGCTTAATAGCGGTAGTGCGCGAAGGCGCGGTTGGCCTCGGCCATCTTGAAGACGTCCTCGCGACGCTTGACGGAGGCGCCGACGCCGTTGGATGCGTCGATGATCTCGTTGGCAAGGCGCTCGGCCATGGTCTTCTCCTTGCGGGCACGGCTGAAGCCGACCATCCAGCGGATGGCGAGCGTGGTGGAGCGGCGGGAGTTGACCTCCATGGGCACCTGGTAGGTGGCGCCGCCGACGCGGCGGGGCTTGAGCTCGACGGTGGGACGGACGTTGTCCATGGCCTTCTTGAACGTGGCGAGGGCGTCCTCGCCCGTCTTGGCGGCGACGATGTCGAACGCGCTGTAGACGATGCGCTCGGCGACGGACTTCTTGCCGTCGAGAAGGACCTTGTTGATGAGCTGGGTCACAAGACGGTTGTTGTATTTCACGTCAGGCATGACCTCGCGACGATGGACTGCGGTTGAACGACGCGGCATAGTTATTTCTCCTCAAAGAATCGAATGGTGGTCTGACGTGGGCGCATTACGCCTTGGGACGCTTGGCGCCGTAACGGGAGCGGGCGCGCTTGCGGTTTTGGACGGCGGCGCAGTCGAGCGTGCCGCGGATGATCTTGTAGCGGACGCCGGGGAGGTCGCGCACGCGGCCGCCGCGGATGAGCACGATGGAGTGCTCCTGCAGGTTGTGGCCCTCGCCCGGGATGTATGCGGTGACCTCGATGCCGTTGACGAGACGAACGCGGGCGACCTTGCGGAGCGCCGAGTTGGGCTTCTTGGGCGTGGTGGTGAACACGCGCGTGCAGACGCCGCGCTTCTGGGGGTTATGCTGCAGAGCGGCGTTCTTGGACTTGGAGGCGACGCTCTTGCGGCCCTGACGGACAAGCTGGTTGATGGTAGGCAACGTTCACTCCTTCTCGAAAAAATGATCTTGCATATGTTGACGTGCACGAATAGTACCTTGAAGGGAAGCGCAGCACCGCTTGCCCTGAGTTAGCGCAAAGAAAAACTTTATGCCTGCAAAAAGCAGTTGTCAACACGCCACGGCTCCGGGCGTATCCCTCCCCGTCCGGGGATACTCCCCCACAGGGGGATACTCCCTGGACGGGGGCTGCTAGCTGTCGTTCTCGCGGATACGGGCGCGGCGGATCTTGCCCGAGAAGGTCTTGGGGAGCGAGTCCACGTACTCGATGATGCGCGGGAACTTGTAGGGCGCGGTCTGCTGCTTGGCCCACACCTGCAGTTCGCGCGTGAGCTCATCGGATCCCGCGACGCCGGGCTCGAGCACCACGGTTGCCTTGACGGCGAAGCCGCGCAGCGGGTCGGGCACGGCCGTCACCGCGCACTCGTGCACGGACGGATGGCAGTTGAGGGCGCTCTCCACCTCGAAGGGCGAGATGCGGTAACCGCTCGATTTGATGAGGTCGTCGTTGCGACCGCAGTAATAGTAGTAGCCGCTCTCGTCGGCATAGGCGACGTCGCCCGTGTGGTACCAGCCGCCACGGAACACCTCGGCGGTTTTCTCGGGATCGCGGTAATACTCGTGGATGATGCCCGCAGGCTTGGGATCGCACTTGATGCAGATCTCGCCTTCCTCGCCGGGATCGCACACGGAGAGGTCCTCGCGCAGCAGCTTGATGTTGCCGAAGGGCATGGGCTTGCCCATGGATCCGGGACGCGGCTTGCAGCCGATCATGTTGGCCACGATGACCGGGCTCTCCGACTGGCCGAAGCCCTCATAGATGGGAAGCCCGGTGTGCTCGAGCCAGAAATCGAACTGATCGGGCGGCAGCGCCTCGCCCGCCGTGGTGAAGCGTTCGATCGACGAGAAGTCGTAGGCGTCCACGTCCTCCTTGGAGAGGAGGCGCCACATGGTGGGCGGGCAGCAGAACGTGGTGATGCGATGCGTGCCGATAAGCGCAAGGAGCTCGCCGCCGTGGAAGCGGTCGAAGTCGTAGACCACCTGGCAGCCCTCCATGAACCACTGGCCGTAGAACTTGCCCCACGTGCACTTGGCCCAGCCGGTGTCGGCGATGGTCATGTGAACGCTGTCGGGCGTGACGCCGTGCCACCATTTCGCCGTGGTGAGATGGGCGGCGGCGTAGTCGTGGCCGTGGAGCGCCATCTTGGGCTCGCCCGAGGTTCCGCTCGTGAAGTAGATGAGCATGGGGTCGTCGACGTGCGTGGGAATGCGTTCGAGGGCGTCGCCGGCCGCGCGCACACCGGCTCCGTAATCGATCCATCCGGAGCGTGCGCAGGTGGCCGCGAAGAGGCCTTCGGGGCCCGAGAGCGCCGGTCCCGAGAGCGCAGCGCCATACGATGTCCCCTCCGAGCTGGAAATATCGTACTGCGAGCCGTTCATGAGAAAGAGCAGGGGGCGCTCATCCTCGTTGAGAAGCGCACATGCGTCGTCGATGATCTGCGCGATGGCGCCCACGGTGGTGGCGACGACGGCCTTCACGCCCGCCGCCCTGATGCGATACACCACGTCATGCTCCTTGAGCATGAACGTGGCGGGAATGACCGTCGCGCCGATCTTGTGCAGCGCGAGCGCCGTCACCCAGAACGCATAGTGGCGGCGCAGGATCACCATGACCTTATCGCCCTTGCCGATGCCCTGCGAGAGCAGGTAGTTGGCGGCCTTGTTGGAGAGGTGCGCGAGATCCGCGAAGGTGAATAGGTGCTCCTCCCCCTCGGGGTTGCTCCAGAGCATGGCGCGCCGCTCGGGCTCCGCCGCGCCGATCGTGTCGATGACGTCGTATGCGAAATTGAAGTCTACGGGGACGTGGATGCGAAAGCTGGCCAGGTTTCCTGCGGTATCGAAGGTCTCGGTGCAATAGCGTCTGTGGATGTTGAGCATACGATCGAATCTCCTGAGGGCGGGGTGGGTACGCAACGGCGCGGCTCGAGGTTTTCGGCACAGCCGGTTGCGACAGGCTGCGCCTTACCCTACGAGGACGCCGGCGGAGCCGGCAACAGGAGCAGCGAGGACGCTGAGTCGAGCACGGTCGATCATGTTACGCCCTCCCTCCACGGCGCCGGATGCTCGGATGCACCCCGCATGTAACGTGCACACAGTTATATCATACGCGCGCGGGGCGCCAAAACCCGCTCGCAGGACGTAACAAAGCCGATACGCTGGCCGTTCGATGCGCCGGGCGTGCGCGGAGATGACGTATGATAAACGGGACCGTTCGCTTCCGCCCGAGGAGAAGACCCATGGCCGAGCACATCCGCGAAGTCGCCGACCGCATCAGATCGCTGCGCGAGGACAACGGCGTCTCCATCGAGGAGATGGCCCGCGCAACCAGCCGCACGCCCGAGGTCTACGCATCCCTCGAGAGCGGCGAGCACGACCTCACCTTCACCTTCATCTACAAGTGCGCCGCCAAGCTGGGCGTCGACGTGGTGGACCTGCTCACCAGCGAAAGCCCGCGCCTCAAGCACTACTCCATCGTGCGCGCCGGGGACGGGTTGCCGGTGGAGAGCCCCGACGGCCTCAACTACCTGCATAAGGCTCCGTTCTTCAAAAACCGTATCGGCGAGCCCTTCTACATCGAGGTGCCCTACAACGAAGAGCTGGAAGACGCCCCTATCGCCCTGTCCCACCACAAGGGCCAGGAGTTCGACTACATCCTCAAGGGGCGCCTGCGCTACGCCTTCGAAGACCACGTCGAGGAGGTCTCCGCCGGCGACACCCTCTATTTCGATTCCGGCCGCGAATACGGCATGATCGCCATCGACGGCGAGGACGCTGCGCTCATCTCGATCATCTTCCGTCCCAAGGACGAGGTCATCGCATAGCGCACCGCGCCGACCACGGCATCGGCGAGGCGCATGGGGAAAGAAGCCGCCCCGCGCTGTAGCCCATACTCGTATATATTTATATGAAGAATGAATAGCCTTAAGGAGAAGGCCTATGGAGAACTACCGCGTTATCGAGGTCAAGGAGGCCGTGCGTGCCAACAACGACCGCCGCGCCGACGAGCTGCGCGCCAAGCTCAAGGCTCGCGGCCAGCTGCTCATCAACCTCATGAGCTCGCCCGGATCGGGCAAAACAACCGTGCTCGCCCGCACCATCGAGGCGCTTTCCGGCGAGATGAAGATCGCCGTCATGGAGGCCGACATCGACTCCGACGTGGACGCTGCCGCCATCTCCGCCACCGGCGCCAAGGTGATCCAGCTGCATACGGGCGGCATGTGCCATCTCGATGCCAGCATGTGCGAGCAGGGCCTCGACGGCCTCGACGCCCACGAGGCCGACCTGATCGTCCTCGAGAACGTGGGCAACCTCGTGTGCCCCGCCGAGTTCGATACCGGTGCCGCCGTCAACGCGACCATCCTGTCGGTTCCCGAGGGAGACGACAAGCCCCTCAAATACCCGCTCATGTACCAGGTCTGCGACGTGGTTCTCGTCAACAAGATCGACGTGCTCCCCTACTTCGACTTCGACCTCGATGCATGCCGTGCAAACGTGGAGAAGCGCCACCCCGGCGCCCGCGTGATCCCCGTTTGTGCCAAGACCGGCGAGGGCATGGACGAGTGGTATCGGTGGCTGCGCGACCAGGTGGCAGCGCACAAGGCCTAGCACATCTCGCACGCACGCCCGGATGCGGGCGATCATACAGGTAATCCGGCCAAAAAGGAGAGGATATGGCTGAAACACCCGGCAGGAAGACGCCGCGACCGAAGAAACCCTATGGCGGCGCAACCGTGGAGGAACGCGCCGCTTCCATGCGCGGCACGCTCACCGATGAGGAGATCGCGGCGCGCAACGCCATCCCCGAGACGGCCCCCAACGGCGATCCCCATCGTATCATCGCCGAGGAATACTATTCCGAGAACACTACGTTCACGAGCTACAAGCCCGCATCGCCCGACGATCCGGGTCCGGCTGCCTTCGCCGCGCCCAAGCCGGCCGTGCTCCGCGAGGGCAAGAAGATCACCGATCGCCTGCCCATCAAGCTGGGCCTCAAGAAGGCCACCTACCAAGACCCCGACTACTGGGGCCTCGGCAGCGTGATGACCGAGGAGGAGGCCGAGCTCACCAAGCATATGAAGGTGCGCGTGCCCGAAACCTTCGAGCAGGTCGTCGCCGGCTCCGGCATGAAGCCCGAGCACGTGCAGGAGCTGCTCGACGCCCTCTGCATCAAGGGGATCATCGAGTACAGCTGGGAGAACCTCGACGGCAAGAACCCCGAGGGCGCGAAGCGCTACGTGCTCCCGATGTTCGTGCCCGGCTCCGCCGAGTTCACCGTCATGAATCAGAAGCAGCTCGAGGAACATCCCGAGATCGGCACCTTCTTCGAGCGCATGACCTTTTTGCCGCTCACGGTGGCGACCAAGATGGTGCCGCCCGGAGGCGCGGGCATCGGCATGCATGTCATCCCCGTCGAACACGCCATCAAACAGGAGAACGTCACGGCCGATGTGGAGCACATCTCGCATTGGCTCAAGAAGTACGACCGCTACTCCGCCGGTGCCTGCTCGTGCGCCCTCTCCGAACGTGCGCGCGGCGACAACGGCGGGCGCGATCCGCAGAACTGGTGCCTGGGCGTGGGCGACATGGCCGACTACTGCGTCGAAACCGGCAAGGGCCACTACGTCACCTACGACGAGTTCATCGACATCCTGCTCGAGGCCGAGAAGAACGGCTACGTGCACCAGATCACCAACATAGACGGCGAGAACAAGATCTTCGCCATCTGCAACTGCGACGTGAGCGTGTGCTACGCGCTGCGCACCTCGCAGCTCTTCAACACCCCCAACATGAGCGCGAGCGCGTATCGCGCCCATATCGAGGACGACCGGTGCGTTGCCTGCGGCGGGTGCGTCGAGGTCTGCCCCGCCGGCGCCGTCCAGCTGGGCCAGAAGCTCCCGCGTTCGAGCGGCGACGCCGTGGCGTATCCTACGCAGCCCCTGCCCGACGAGCTGCCCTGGAGCGAGAAGAACTGGGACCTTGACTACAAGAACAACAACCGCATCGAGACGCATGAGACCGGCACGGCGCCCTGCAAGACCGCCTGCCCCGCGCACATCTCGATCCAAGGGTATCTGCAGATGGCCAGCGAGGGCCGCTATCGCGACGCGCTCGCCCTCATCAAGCAGGAGAACCCCTTCCCCGCCGTCTGCGGGCGCGTGTGCAACAAGCGCTGCGAGGACGCCTGCACGCGCGGCACCGTCGATGAGGCCGTGGCCATCGACGACGTCAAGAACTTCATCGCGCAGAAGGACCTCGACGCCGAGACCCGCTACGTGCCCGAGCCCGTGATCCCCTCCACGCGCGGACGCCTGCTCGAGAAGATCGCCATCATCGGCGGCGGACCGGCGGGCCTCTCCTGCGCGTTCTATCTGGCGCAGATGGGCTACAACCCCACCGTGTTCGAGAAGGACGAGAAGCCCGGCGGCATGATGGTCTACGGCATCCCCTCCTACAAGCTGGAGAAGGATGTCGTTGCGGCTGAGATCGACATCCTGCGCGAAATGGGCGTCGAGATCCGCTGCGGCGTGACCGTGGGCAAGGACGTCACCATCGATCAACTGCGCGACGAGGGCTATCAGGGCTTCTACCTGGCCATCGGATGCCAGGGAGGCCGCCGCGCCGGCGTTGAGGGCGAAGACGCTGCAGGCGTCTCCACCGCCGTCGATTTCCTGCGCACCGCCCTCGACGACCCCGCGCACGAGGTTGCAGGCGCAACTGTGGTGGTGGGCGGCGGCAACGTGGCCATCGACTCATCGCGCGTCTCCGTGCGCTGCGGCTCCGACAAGGTCACCATGGTCTGCCTCGAGCAGCGCGACGAGATGCCGGCGCTGCCCGGAGAGATCGCGGAGGCCGAAGAGGACGGCGTGGAGATCGTGAACGGTTGGGGCCCGGCCAAGATCGAGGTCGCCGAGGACGGCACGGTCGCGGGAATCGTCTTCAAGCGCTGCACGCGCGTCTACGACGACGAGGGGCGCTTCTCGCCTGAATACGATGAGAGCGATACCATGACGTTGGCCTGCGAGAACGTGGTGCTCTCCATCGGTCAGAGCATCGAGTGGGGCGACCTGCTCGTGAACGAGGACGCCATCGATGCGGGACGCGGCGGGCGCGTGGCCGCCGACCCCAAGACCTATCAGACCCTGCAGCCCGACATCTTTATCGGCGGCGACGCCTACACCGGCCCGAAGTTCATCATCGACGCCATCGCAGCAGGCCATGAGGCCGCCATCTCGCTGCATCGCTTCGTGCAGTCCGGCTCATCGCTCACGCTGTCGCGCAACCAGCGCTACTATGTGGAGCTCGACAAGAGCGACATCGACCTCGCGAACAACGGCTACGATCACTCCGGCCGCCAGGTTCCCGCCACCTCCAAGGTGGCCTCCATCGTGCATAACTGGGACGACCCGCGCGCGGTCTTCACCGAAGAGCAGCTCAAGGTCGAGTGCGCGCGCTGCCTCAAGTGCGGCAAGTCCGTGGTGGACGCCAACAAGTGCATCGGTTGCGGCCTATGCACCACGCGCTGCGAGTTCGATGCCATCCACCTGCGCCGCGACCATCCCGAGGCGAGCACGATGTACGCTGCCGAAGACAAGGTCAAGGCCATCCTGCCGTATGCGGCCAAGCGCGGCGTCAAGATCATACGCAACAAGATCTCGGGCAGGGCCAAGAAGTAGCATGCACGAGCTGGGCATCGTCTTCTATATTGTGGACATGGTCGAGGAGCTGGGGCGCGAAAACGCCCTCAGCTCCGTGGCCAAGGTCAACCTGAGGTTGGGCGAGGTGTCGGGCGTCCTACCCGACTACCTGCAGGATTGCTGGCGCTGGGCCGCCGACAAAAGCGATCTGCTGCGCGGCTGCGAACTCGCCGTTGAGCAGGTCCCCGCCATCACGGTATGCAACAGCTGCGGACGCACGTACGGCACCGTGGAGCACGGCAGGATCTGCCCGCATTGCGCGAGCCCCGACACAGTGCTGCTGCAGGGCAACGAGATGGAGCTCGATTCCATCGAGGTGCCTGAGTAGCGAACTCTCGCACCTGTCGGTATCGCAGGACCGAGCGCCCCTCACGCACGCACGGGACTCCTGCCCATATGCTGAGAAGATGGAGCTGGATGTCGGACTCGAACCGACGGCCTGCGGTTTACAAGACCGCTGCTCTACCAACTGAGCTAATCCAGCGCGTGCCTATTCTAGCGTATCTGCCGAACGCTGACGAGGAGCATCGTCGTCGCGCGATGGTGGCGGCGGACTGCACTGCCGCACCGGCAGCGGTACAATCATGGGCAGAGCGACACGAAGAAAGGGGAGCTGTGTCTCAACTGGGCTTCGGACTCATGCGCTTGCCGCGCAAGGGCCTCGTCACCGATATCGCGCAAACCTGCACCATGGTGGACATGTTCCTCGATGCGGGCTTCACGTATTTCGATACCGCATTCGTCTACGTGGGGTCTGAGAGCGCAACGAGAAAGGCATTGGTCGAGCGCCATGCACGCGGGACGTTCACCATCGCCACCAAGCTCAACGCTCCCGCCGCACTCACCGGAGCGGCTGCACGCAAGCAGATCCAGACGAGCCTGCGCCGCACCGGAGCGGGCTACATCGACTACTATCTGCTGCACACCATCATGGACGGCAATGTGGGCAAGTACGACCGCATGGGGCTGTGGGATTACGCGCGCGAGCTCAAGCGCGAGGGCGTCGTCCGCCATTGGGGCTTTTCCTATCATGACGGCCCCGAACTGCTCGACGAGCTTCTGACCAAGCATCCCGACACGGAGTTCGTGCAGCTGCAGATCAACTACGCCGACTGGGAGGACCCGCGCATCGCATCGCGCGCAAACTACGAGGTCGCCCGTGCGCACGGCAAGCAGATCGTGATCATGGAGCCGGTGAAGGGCGGCAAGCTCGCCAAACCGCCCTCAAGCGTTGCGCGCATCCTGAAAGCCGCCGACCCGAACGCCTCCCCCGCCTCGTGGGCTATCCGTTTCGCCGCATCGCTCGACGGCGTGATGGCGGTGCTCTCGGGCATGTCGTCCATCGAGCAGATGGCGGACAACCTCTCGTTCATGCGCGACTTCAAGCCCCTCGATGCCTCGGAGCGCGAAACCATCCGCCAAGCGCAGGTCGCGCTCGGCGAATCGGCGATCATCCCATGCACGACGTGCGGCTACTGCACGGCGGGCTGCCCGCAAACGATCGACATTCCCGGCATCTTCTCGGCAATGAACGAGCATCTGGGCAACGGGCAGACCGCCCCTGCACGCGCATGGTACGCTGAGGCAACCGCCGAAGGGGGCCGCGCCTCCGATTGCATTTCCTGCGGGCAGTGCGAGGCGGCGTGTCCTCAGCACCTGCCCATCATCGACCTCCTTGCTTCCTGCGCGGAGATTCTGGAGTAGAACGTGAGCTTTATCGAACTGACGCTGCTTGCCGTCGGGCTCTCGCTCGACGCATTCTCGGTATCCATCTGCAAAGGCCTCGGCATGGAGCGGATCAGCTGGCGGACAACCCTTATGATCGCATGCGCGTTCGGGCTCTTCCAGGCGGGCATGCCGCTTATCGGCTGGGCGCTGGGCAGCCGGCTGCTGTGGCTCATCGCCCCCATCGACCATTGGATCGCGTTCGGGCTGCTCGCGTTCATCGGCTACGGCATGATCTGCGACGCGCTGTCGAAAGACGAGGAGATCGAGCGGGGTTCGGTTACCCGCGTGCCCCTCCGGGAGCTGCTCGTGCTGTCTGTGGCCACCTCCATCGACGCCCTTGCCTCGGGCATTGCGCTCGCATCGCTGAGCATCGATATCGTCGCCGCCGTGGCCCTCATCGGCATCACCACGTTTGCCCTGAGCGTGGCAGGGGTCCTCATCGGCCATCGCTTCGGAGCCGTGCATCGCAGGTTCGCCACCTTGGCGGGCGGCATCATCCTCATTCTCATCGGCACGAAGGTGCTGCTCGAACATCTGGGCGTTCTGGTGCTGTAGATCGGCTTCGTAAGCAACGTCGCGTGGGGAGAATTTCGGCACATCCTGATGGATGTCCGTCGAACCATCATAATGGTGGGCAGTGAGCTCTGCACGTTCTGCACGACGATCGGGAGGGTATCCATGGACAAGCGTGCGCGAATCTGCATCATCGGCGGCGGTCCCGCCGGTCTTTCCGCCGGCATGTACCTCGAGAAAAAAGGCTACGAGAACTACGTCATCCTCGAGCGCCTCGAGCGCGTCGGAGGCACGTGCTGGTCGCCCGTGCACAACGGCCGTCGCTTCGAGATGGGCGCCGCCGTGGGCGTTCCCTCCTTCTATGCGGTGCACGACATCGAGGAATTCTGCGGCATCACCCACGACGGCCCCAAAATCAACCGCACCTACCGGACCGCCGATGGCGCGGCGATCGACCCGTTCAACCCGAAGAAGAACCCGCTCAAGATCCCGCACCTCAAGAAGATGAAAGACCAGCTGAAGAAGTTCGGCGAGCTGCTCGAGACCAAGTACAAGGGCTACGACGTCAACGGTCATCGGGGCGTTGCCGAGGGCCGCTACGACGGCTTTACCGTCACCCCCGGCCGCGAGCCGGTCTCGGGCGTCAACGAGAACCTCAAGGATCTCGCGCTGCCCTTCAAGCGGTTCTGCGAGAAGAACGGCGTCGAGCTCGTGCAGGATCTGTGGCGCGGGCCCTTCACCTCGTCCGGCTACGGGTACTTCGATGAGATCCCCGCAGGGTACGTGCTCAAATTCCTCGACTTCCAGACCGTGATGAACTACCTCAACGTCAACCTCTGGACCTGGGAGAACGGCACCCAGCACATCTGGGAGCAGCTCAACGGCCGTCTCAAGAACCCCGCGCGCCTCAACGCCGCCGTCGAGAAGGTCGAGCGCACGGGCGGCAAGGTCTTCGTCACCGTCAACGGGACGGTCGAGGAGTACGACAAGGTCATCGTCACCGCCCCGCTCTATGTCCCCGACGAGCGCGCCGACGGCCAGCGGGGCATGATCGCGTACTTCGATGCCCGGCCCGATGAGATCGAGCTCTTCTCCAAGATCGATTACGAGCGCTATGACGTGCAGGCCGTCCTCACCAAGCCCGAGGAGTATCCCGACAGCTCCTACTACGTCCTGGATAACATGGTCAAGGAGCGCCTCGGCCACCTCATGGCGTGCTACCGCCGCTGGCGCGACGACAGCAGCCAGGTCATCACCGCCTACGCCCTGCGCAAGCATCGCGATATGGCCGAGATCGGCCGCGACGAGTGCGCGCAGATGGTTCTGGACGATCTGGCGACCATGGGCAACCCGGCCCTGGAGGTTGTCGATGCATGGAGCGTGTACCACTTCCCCCATGTCGTCACCGCCGACTATGCCGCCGGCTGGTACGACAGGGTGGAGGCGCTGCAGGGCGTCTACGACACCTTCTATGCGGGCGAGATCATGTCGTTCGGCAACATGGACGAGACGGCGGAGTATTCCCGCGAGCTCGTGGAGCGCTTCTTCTAAATCCGGGAAATCCGGGCGTCGAGCGACCGGGGCGCGGAGCCGTCAGGCCGCTCGGCGCTTATCCGACGTCGGGTTGGATGAAGTCCACGCACGCGAACGCGCGCCGCGCCGGATCGAAGTCGAGCTCGTAGACGGTGCAGTTGCCCAGCACCTCTTCGACCTTCATGGGGCTCTCGTCCTGCCAGAGGGTGAGGAACTCGAGGATCGCCGCCCCGTGCGAAACGGCAAGCACGCGCTCGTATCCGGGCCGTAGCATGATCTCGGTGAGCGCGGCGTTCATCCGCGCGGCAACCCCTGCCCTGCTCTCGCCGCCGAACTGCACGAGAAAATCGTCGAAGCGGCCTCGTCTCTGCCTGATGATGCTCGTGCTGCCCGCCTCCAGGGTTCCAAAATGGAACTCGCGCAGGTCTTTGCGGCGCTCGTAGGGAATCTCCCCGTTCAGGATGATCTCCGCGGTGTCGCAGGCGCGCTCCGAGGACGAGCAGCATGCGTGATCGAAGCGGATGCCCCGCTCGAGCAGACGCTCGCGCGCCGTCTCGGCCTGCCTGATGCCCAGCTCCGTGAGAGGCGAGTCGCACCAGCCTTGGATCAGCTTCCTCATATTGAAATAGGTTTGGCCGTGACGCACGAGAAATAGCTTGCGCATGGGGCTTCCTTTCCACACCTTCCATTATAGGAACCGAGCGTTGGAGGATGCGATGCTCCGCCGAGCTTTTCGAAACGCCCGCTGCGGTGAACGGGGCTGCGCCAAAGCGGTATCCTATCCTATAGAGATTCGATATCTACGCAGAAAGGCGCCCACCATGCAGATCGCAGACGACATCCTCTACATCGGCGTGAACGATCACCGGCTGGATCTCTTCGAGGGCCAGTTCATCGTGCCCAACGGCATGGCCTACAACTCCTATGTCATCCTCGATGATAAGATCGCCGTCATGGACAGCGTCGAGGCTCATTTCGGCGACGAGTGGATCGGCAAGCTCGAGGAAGCGCTCGGCGGGCGCGCGCCCGATTACCTCGTCGTGCAGCACATGGAGCCCGACCACTCCGCCAACATCACCACGTTCATGGACCGCTACCCCGAGGCCACGATCATCGGCACCGTGGGCGCGTTCAATATGATGCAGAACTACTTCGGCACCAAGTTCGAGGGGCGCAGCCGCGTGGTCAAAGACGGCGAGACGCTCGATCTGGGCACGCACACGCTCACCTTCATCACCGCGCCGCTCGTGCACTGGCCCGAGGTCATGTTCACCTACGATGCGGCAGCCAAGGTGCTCTTCTCCGCCGACGCATTCGGCAAGTTCGGCGCGCTCGACGTCGATGAAGACTGGGATTGCGAGGCACGGCGCTACTACTTCGGCATCGTGGGAAAGTTCGGCGCAAGCGTTCAGAAGGCGCTCGCCAAGGTGGAGCAGCTCGATGTCCAAACCATCTGCTCGCTCCACGGCCCCGTGCTCTCCGAGAACCTCGAGCACTATATCGGCCAGTACAAAACCTGGTCGGCCTACGATGTCGAGACCAAGGGCATCGTCATCGCCTACACGAGCGTCTACGGCCACACCAAGGAGGCCGTGGAGTATCTCGCGCAGGTGCTCGGCGAGAAGGGCTGCGAGCGCGTGGTGGTGACCGACCTCGCGCGCGACGACCAGGCCGAGGCGGCGGAGGATGCGTTCCGTCACGGTATTCTCGTGCTCGCCACCACCACCTACAACGGCGGCTACTTCCCGATCATGCACAACTTCGTCCAGCATCTGGTCGACCACGCATTCCAAAAGCGCACGGTCGCGTTCTTGGAGAACGGCACGTGGATGCCCGCAGCCGCAAAGGGCATGCGCGCCGACATGGAGACGTGCGCAGAGATCGAGTTCGCGGAGCACACGGCTACCGTGATGGGGTCGCTCGACGATGATTCCCGCGCTCAGATCGAGGCGCTCGCCGATGAGCTTGTCGCCAAGCTGTAGCGTTTCGGGTGCCTACGTCAAAAGCCCCCTGTGCATATCGTGCCTTGAAAATGGGTAGGATAGGCAGTTGTCGGCTCGACGCACGGGCACTGTGCCGGCACGACGTGTCACAGTAAGGAGGTGCATATGAATGGAATGATGCTCCAGGGCTTCAGCTGGTACCTGCCGTCCGACGGACAGCATTGGCGCCGCATGGCCGAGCGGGCACCCGAGCTTGCATCGCGCGGCTTCACCGCCGTGTGGCTTCCTCCCGCATACAAGGGCGAGGCGGGAACCGCCGACGTCGGGTATGGCGCCTACGACCTCTGGGACCTGGGAGAATTCGATCAGAAGGGAGCCGTGCGCACCAAGTACGGCACCCGCGAGGAATATGTCGACGCCGTGCGCACGTTGCAGAGCGAGGGCGTGCAAGTGCTCGGCGACATCGTGCTCAACCACAAGATGGGCGGAGACGAGCTGGAGGAGGCCGTCGCCACCGAGGTGAATCCCGCAAACCGCACCGAGGATATCGGCGAGCCGGGCACCATCGGCACGTGGTCGCGCTTCACCTTTCCGGGACGTGCGGGCAAGCTCGACCGCTTTGTCTGGGACGCGAGCTGCTTCACCGGCTGCGACTGGAACGAGGCCGAGCAGCGCTCGGGCGTGTGGCGCTTCGGCGAGAAGGCCTGGGCGGAGGATGTGGACCGCTCCGAGAACGGCAACTACGACTACCTCATGGGCATGGACGTGGACGTTTCGGATGAGCGCGTGTACGCTCAGCTCGCCACGTGGGGCCGCTGGTATCTGCGCTCCACGGGCGTGAACGGCTTGCGCCTCGACGCGCTCAAGCACATCAGCCGCGCGTTCTACCAGCGCTGGCTTGCCGACATGCGCGCATCCGTCGACCATGAGCTCTTCGTGGTGGGCGAATACTGGTCCAAGGACCTGAAGGACCTTCAGGACTACATCGGCGAGGAGGAGTCGCTTTCGCTCTTCGACGTGCCGCTGCATTTCAACTTCTTCCACGCGAGCGAGGATCCCGAGGGTGCCGATCTGCGCACCCTCTTCGATGGATCGCTCGTGACCGCCGACCCTATCCGCGCCGTCACCTTTGTGGAGAACCACGACACCCAGCCCGACCAAGCGCTGGAGTCAACGGTGCGCCACTGGTTCAAGTCGGCCGCCTACGCCCTGATCCTGCTGCGCGAGGCGGGCTACCCCTGCGTGTTCTTCGCCGACCTCTACGGGCTGCCCAACGACGGCATCCCCGCAGTGGCCGAGCTGCCGCTGCTGATGGAGATCCGCGAGGATTGCGCGTTCGGCGAGCAGCACGATTACTTCGATGAGCCCGACATCGTGGGCTGGACGCGCGCGGGTTCCGACGAGGGCCCCGGCTGCGCCGTGCTGGTCTCGCGCCGCGCGAACGGCGAGAAACGCATGCATGTCGGCACAGCCCATGCGGGCGAGCGCTGGGTGTGCGTGCTCGGCGAGGAGCGCACCGTCGAGATCGACGATGAAGGCTGGGCGACCTTCCCCGCCGCGTGCGCGCTTCTCTCGGTATATCTGCCCGAACAGGCCGCCGAAGCGCTCTCCAACATTCCCATCATCGTGAAGCCCGGCCGCGAGTCGTAAGGGCAGCGCGGTACCGGCCGCCGTGTGCGCCCGGCAGGCGTCAGTACCCGCGCACGGCTGTGTTGTGGAAGGTGAAGAAGTCGGGACGATGGCGTGAGAAGTTGGTCTCGAACATCACGCCGTCGGAGTTGAAGGTTTGGCTGACGACCACGGCCACCATGGTGTAGTCGAGCAGGTCGAGCACCTCCCTGTCATCGTTCGTGACATGCTCGACCTTGACAGTTCTTCTGCTGGTTGTGATGCGCATGCCCAGCTCGCCCTCGAGGTACTCGTACACCGAACGCTCGACGATGGCCGGCGTGAGTCCGGGCACCGCCGACTTGAGAAAGTGGTTGATATCGTAGATGAGCGCCGAGCCGTTGATGATGCGGACGCGCTCCACGCGGTAGAACTCCTCCCCCTCCGGAAAGCCGGTCACGTGCGCTATATGGGAATCGACGACGGCCTCGCTGAACGAGCGCACCCGCGTGCTGGCCACGATGTTGTTGCGTTCGGCGGCCTCCTTGAACGACTCGATATCGCCCAGGACGAAGCGTGCATGCCGGTCGGGTTGCCAGATGACCATGACGCCCTTGCCGTGGATCGGCTGCACGTAGCCGTGGAGGCGGAGCACGGAAAGCGCTTTTCTCAGGGTGTTGTGCGAGCACTCGTACTCATCGACAAGCACCGCCTCGGAGGGGATGAACTTCCGGTAGGAAAACTCCCCCGCCTCGATCCGATCACGCAGGTCCTCGTAGATATCGAAGTAAATTGACCTCATGGCAATCTCCCGCGCCCTGTGCGCCCCCCCCCGCTCGGGAATACTCCCCGAATGGGGGATACTCCCTGAATGGGGATTCCCCAACGGTCGTACACTCAGCATAGACGCAGGCCAGACCTTATGCACATAACTTGCAGTTGTGCGTTCCGCATGCGGTTGAAATAATCCAGCTAAAGGGCGCCGCAACCACGCTGCGGCGCACATACGATGGGAGGCACACATGGGCAGGTTCGAGAAGGACGCCCGCGAGATGCTCCGTCTGATCGGCGGCAAGGAGAACATTGCCGCGTTCACGCACTGCGTAACGCGCATGCGCTTCACCCTCGTCGATCCAAGCATCGCGGACGTCGAGGCGATCGAAGCCCTTCCTGCGGCAAAGGGAAGCTTCACGCAGGCCGGGCAGTTCCAGGTCATCATCGGAAACGAAGTCGGCGAATTCTACGAGGACTTCGTGGCGGTTTCGGGCATGGGCGGCGTCTCCAAGGAAGAGGCGAAAAAGGCCGCGCGTGCCAACCAGAACCCGCTCCAGCAGGCCATGGGTTCCATCTCCGAGGTCTTCGCACCCCTCATCCCCGCCATCATCACCGGCGGCCTTATCCTCGGCTTCCGCAACATCCTGGGCGACCTGCCCAACTTCGGTCCCGACGGCACCCAAACCCTCGCGTCGCTGTCCGTCTTCTGGACCGGCGTCTACAACTTCCTGTGGCTCATCGGCGAGGCCGTCTTCCACGTGGGCATTCCCGTGGGCATCTGCTGGTCGGTGACGCGCAAGATGGGCGGCACCGAGATGCTCGGCATCGTGCTCGGCCTCACGCTCGTATCGGGCCAGCTCATGAACGCCTATGCGGTTGCGGGAGCGGCGCCCGGCGACATCCCGTTCTGGGACTTCGGGTTCGCCCAGGTCAATATGATCGGCTACCAGAGCCAGGTCATCCCGGCAATTCTCGCAGCCATCACGTTCAACTACCTTGAGCGTCTCTTCAAGAAGATCACGCCGTCGATCATCCAGATGATCGTCGTGCCGTTCTGCTCGATCTTGCTCAGCGTCATCGCGGCCCACTTCGTGCTCGGCCCCATCGGCTGGATTATCGGCCGCTTCATCTCCGACATCGTCATGGCGGGCATCTCCGGCAGCTTCCGCGTTGTGTTCGGCGCCATCTTCGGCTTCGTCTACGCCCCGCTGGTCATCACCGGCCTGCACCACATGACCAATGCCATCGACCTGCAGCTCATTGCCGACACGGGCGGAACCATGCTGTGGCCCATGATCGCGCTGTCCAATATCGCCCAGGGCTCCGCCGTCCTGGCCATGATCATCCTGCAGAGGCGCGATGAGGCCAAGGAGCAGATCAACATCCCCGCATGCATCTCCTGCTACCTGGGCGTCACCGAGCCCGCCATCTTCGGCGTCAACATGAAGTACGTCTTCCCGTTTTTGTGCGGCATGACCGGCAGCGCCTGCGCGGCCATCGTGTGCACCGCCCTGTCCTGCACCGCCAACGCCATCGGCGTCGGCGGCCTGCCCGGCATCCTCTCCATGCAGTCGCAGTCCATCCTTCCCTACGCTCTGTGCATCCTCATCGCCGTCGCCGTGCCGTTTGCGCTGTGCTTCATCTTCGGCAAGCGCAAGGGCATCGAGAAGGAGGCCGAGAAGGTCGCTGCGGTTATCGCCGAGAAGGACGTGCTCGCCGAGAGCCTGCCCGCCAGCATCGCGGCATCCTATGCGCCCGGCACCATCGTCTCGCCCATGACCGGCACCGCCGTCGCCACCTCCGAGGTCGCCGACCCCGTGTTCGCTTCCGGGACCATGGGCAAGGGGTTTGCGGTCGAACCCACCGTGGGTGCCGTGTACGCCCCCGCCAACGGCAGCATCGTGATGGTCGCCGAGACCGGCCACGCCCTTGCCATGATCACCGACGAGGGCACCGAGGTCCTCATCCACATCGGCATCGATACCGTCGAGCTCGGCGGCGCTCCGTTCACCGCGAAGTGCGTCGCGGGCGACAAGGTGAGCGCGGGCGACCTGCTCATGGTCGTCGATCTGGATGCCGTCGAAGCAGCTGGAAAGCCCGCGACCACCATGGTCATCATCACCAACACCGATGACTATGCGTCCGTCGAGGCGACACTCGGACCCGTCGATGCGGGCGCGCCCGTTCTTAAGATCAGCTAGACGGCCTTTTTCACGTGCCCTCCCCGCGAGGGTTCAGGGAGGGGCGGCCATCGTCGTCCCTCCTTTTCGCTACAATGGCCCGCACGGGCACAGCCACGTTGTGAGGAGCACCCATGGCGCTAGGAGATACCGGCAGGGCGTTCGAACTCGGTTCGAAGGTCGCCTATGAAATCTATATCAGGTCGTTCAACGATTCGAACGGGGACGGCGTGGGAGACCTGCGCGGCATCACCGAACGTCTCGACTATCTCGCCGAGCTCGGCGTCGATTACCTCTGGATCACCCCGTTCTTCGTAAGCCCCCTCAGAGACGGCGGCTACGACGTGGCCGATTATCGCGCCATCGACCCGGTGTTCGGCACGATGGACGACTTCGACGAGCTGGTACGCGAGGCTGAGGCGCGCGGCATCGGACTCATGCTCGATATGGTCTTCAACCACACCTCCGACCAGCACGAGTGGTTTCAGAAGGCGCTGGCGGGAAACCCCACGTACCAGGCGTACTACCTGCTGCAAGATCCTCGGCACGGAAGCAGCGCGGCCGATCCCGGCAAGCCGCCCACCAACTGGAGCAGCAAGTTCGGCGGCAGCGCCTGGGCGTGGTCGCCCGAGATGGGCGCGTGGTACCTGCATCTCTACGATGTCTCGCAGCCCGACCTCGACTGGCGCAATCCCGAGGTCCGCACCGAACTCGCCGACGTGCTCCGGTTCTGGAAGGATCGCGGCGTGAAGGGCTTCCGCTTCGATGTGATCAACAACATCTCGAAGCCCGCCGTGTTCGAGGACGACCATGAGGGCGATGGCAAGCGATTCTACACCGACGGCGAACATGTGGGCGCGTATCTGCGCGAGCTGGTGCGCGACGGGGGCATCGAGGGCATGATGACCGTCGGCGAGATGAGCTCCACCACCATCGAGCGCTGCATCGAATACACGAAGCCCGAGAACCACGAACTCGCCATGGCATTCTCGTTCCACCACTTCCGCGTGGATAACGTCGGCGGGACCCGCTGGTCCAAGGCCAAGCCGAACATCGCCATGCTGCGCGACATCTTTGCAGGCTGGCAGGAGCGCATGACCGAGGCGGGCGGGTGGAACGCGGTGTTCTGGACCTGCCACGACCAGCCGAGGCCCGTCACGCGCTTTGGCGACGACACCACGCCCGAGAGCTGGCTGCGGTCGGCCAAGCTGCTGCCGGTCTGCACGTTCCTCATGCGCGGAACCCCCTATATCTACCAGGGAGAAGAGCTCGGTATGACGAACCCCGGCTTCACGCGCATCGAGCAGTTCCGCGACGTGGAGAGCATCAACTACCATCGCATCCTGCAGGAGGATAGGGGCATGTCCGAGCAGGAGGCGCTTGAGATCATCGCATACAAATCGCGCGACAACGCGCGCACCCCCGTTCAGTGGGACGCCTCGCCCCATGCGGGTTTCACCACCGCTGCACCTTGGATCGATGTGGCCGAGAACTACACCTGGCTCAACGCGCAGGCGCAGACGGACGACCCCGCATCGGTTTTCTCCTTCTTTAAGCGCCTGATTGCGCTGCGGAAGGCAGAGCCGATCATCCAAGCGGGAGACGTGCGCTTTCTCGATTCTCCCGCCGAGAAGGTCATCGTCTACGAGCGCACGCTCGGCTCGGAGCGCGTGCTGGTGCAATGCAACTTCTCAGGCGAGGAGCAGCCTGCGCTTGCGTGGGAGGGCGGCGAGGCGCTCGTGAGCACCTACGACGAGCCCGGCGCGGATGGGGTGCTCCGTCCCTGGGAGGGAACGGCGCGAATCTGGCGGTAGCATGCCGGGTGCGGGCGGCGCGCGGCCCCGACTTTCGCATAATGTGCGTGTACGCGCGAGGCGCTTCAAGGAGCCGCAGGTCAGATGCGCGCGGTTTTCTCGCCATTGACATTATGCGAAAGCACCTCTAAATGGTATCATTTCCGTACGCTCCAGAGTGGTTGAACGGTCGAGCTGCTCAATGAGCGGTTATGTTCGAAAGGAAAAGGGCCAGAGGGCTGCGCCTCTGACCCTAGAATGTCTGGTCGGGACGACTGGATTCGAACCAGCGACCTCACGGTCCCGAACCGTGCGCGCTACCAAACTGCGCCACGTCCCGATTGCGGAGAACATATTAGCAGATTATAGGCTCCCTGTGTACCAGAACGCCCACAATCAGAGAGCTTGGCCGATCGTCGCCACCTCGCCGTGCTCGAAAACGTACTCGCTGAGCTCGTTGCCGATGCCCGGGAGATCGGGCACCGAGTAACGCCCGTTCTCCGGCTGATAATCGTGCACGCACAGCCGCTTGTTGTAATCGAAGCGGTTGTACACGTGGTGCTCGTGGATGACGAAGTTGGGGATCACGCATTCGAGCTGAAGCGCAGCGGCGGTGAGCAGCGGGCTCGAGCACACGTGCACCTGCACGCCCACGTCGAACACGTGCGCCATGTCGCAGATCTTCTTCCCCTCGGTCAGACCGCCGCAGTTGCCCAGATCGGGCTGGATCAGCTGGACGGAACCATTCGCGAAGTACTCGGCATACTGCCAGCGCGAATACACGCGCTCGCCCTGGGAAATGGGGATGCGCACGTTGTCATGGACGAGCTTGGTAAGGCGCGGCGTTGGCGTGCACGGCTCCTCGTAATAGAACAGGTTGTAGGGCTCCACCAGCTTTCCAAGCTGCACGGCGCCCTGAGCATCGATGTTGGAGTGGTTCTCCATGATGATATCGACGTCGGGGCCCACGGCTTCGCGCACGGCCTCCACGCGCCTGCGCACCAGATCGGTCAGGCGCGGCGGCAGCAGCCCGTTGGTCTGCCGGTAGGTGAACTGGCCGCCCTCCTCGTCAAAGGTGAAGAAGTCGTACTTGACAGCATCGTAGCCTTCATCCAGCGCACGGTTGGCGTTCTCAACGTACTCGGAGATGGTGTACGCGGGCGTTTTCCTGTCGCCCCAACCGAACTGCAGCTGGCTGGCATAGCAGCGCAAGCTGTCGCGGCATTTCCCACCGAGCAGCTGGTAGACGGGCGCATTGAAGTACTTGCCCTTGATATCCCACAGCGCCACGTCCAGAGCCGAGATGGCGGCGAAGACAACCGGGCCTCCGTTCTGGCCCCAGAACGTGCCCTTGTACAGGTCCTCCCAGATCTTCTCGCTCTGCAGGGGATCCTTGCCTATCACGAGCCGCGCATAGTCCTGAACCGCCCCGAATGCCCCGCGCGATGGATGGCCGTACGACATCGCAGCCTCGCCGTCGCCGTATATGCCCTCATCGGTGTATACGCGGCATACAACAGGCGACCACGCCGGATTGTCCTCTGGCATCTCTTCGATAAGAACGACGTCTACCTTCGTGATCCTCATATACCCTCACCTTACCGCTTCCTGCCGGCAGCATTGCCGGCTAGTCTATGGCCCATCGCAGCATGTGGTTCTTGATCTTCTCGAAAATCTGCATGACGATCACCAGGACGACGACCATGAAGACGAACCCCGCCCAGGCTTCTCCATACAGCCCGTACTCGGTGTACTTCTTGACGAAGAAGCCCATGCCGTACTGGGCGCCATACATCTCGGCGTACACCAGCGTGACGAACGAGCCGCGCAGCGCGTTGACGAAGCCGGCGATGATGGATGGGCTCGCGGCGGGCAGCACGACCTTGTAGAACCGTTTGAAGCCCGTCAAGCCCAAGGTCGCGGCGTTGTCCAGATAGCGCTTGTCGATGGTCTGGACGCCCGTGATCGTAGCGAACAGCGTCGGCCAGATCGTCGCGAACGTTACCAGGAACAGCGATGCGGCCCTGAAGCTCGGGGCGAGCAGAAGCGCGAACGGTGCGAGCAGGATCGACGGGATCACGCTGACGGTATACACCACCGGGTGGAACACCTCACGCACGCGACCGCTGATTCCCAGCAGAAAGCCGATGATGAGCGCCACGAGTGTCGCGATCGCGACGGCGGGAACCAGCAGCCTGAACGAGTAGACCATGTTCATCAAGAAGATATGCCAGTTGTTGACGAACGCTTCCCCGATGAGGCTGATCGACGGGAACAGGAAGTTGTTCAGGATCCCGTTTTCGGCGATGAAGGCGTACACGAGCACGATGGCAAGGAAGATCAGCCCGGTGATCCAGTATTTCATGGCAAACGCGACCACGGGATTGGCGCTCTTCTTCGTGGTGCTTGTCGGCCGGGAATCAGACATTGTACTCATCGAAAAACTCCTGGCGGCCTGCCCACCACTCGGGATACTCGTCGCCATGCTCGGCAATGACCTCGTCGAGCGCGGTCTTGTAGATGCTCGTGTTGATGTGGCCGTCAACGTCGGTCTTGGCCTGCTCTTCGTCAACGTAGTTGATCTTCTTCATGATATCCCAGCTCTTCAGAACCTGATTGCGCACGGGGTCGATCGAGATGATGTAGTGCTCGTTCTTGAGGTAGGCTGCGCAGAACTCGGGCGTGGTGTTGAGTTCCTCGGCCAGGATCTCGCAGGCTTCGTCCTTGTTGGCCTGGAAGTACGCCTCGGCGCGGATCAAGGCTTTGAGCAGCAGTTTCACGGTAGTCGGGTTGTTCTCGACAAACTCGGTGCGCATGTTCATGCGGCAGCAGCCGTATGCGGGCATGAGCTCGTCGGCGTAGACGACGATCTCGACATCGGGGTTCTGCCCAACCTGATACAGCAGGTCGCCGGACAGATAGCCGAGATCGGCCTCGCCGGTAATGGCTGCCGTCAGACGGTCGGCGCCGGTGTCGGTCTGGACCCATTCGACGGCGGTCAGCGGATCCTCGCCGATCTGATCGAGCGCGTAGCAGACGGGAATCTGCGGGGCCTTGTGGGCGATCTTCTTGCCGACCAGATCCTCGGGGCCGTTGTACGTGAAGGTGCCGGTGCGGGCGACCATGTACATGCCCTGCAGCATGTAGCCGCCGACGATCGTGAAGTCCTCGCCGCTGGCGATGTGCTGCAGGGGCGTGACGGTGCCTTGGTTGGACGTGACATCGACCTTGCCGCTGCTGAGCGACGTCATCGCATCGACGTCGTTCTGCACCGGGTTCTCGATGACCTCCAGGCCGTACTCGGCGAAGTAGCCCTTCTTCTGGCCGAGCGTCACGAAGATGTTGCCGCTGTTCGCGCGCGCCCAGTGAATGGTCGAGGTTTCGGGCACCTCGGCCAGGGCGGGGTTATCTCCCGAAGGTGCGGGGGAATCCGTCTCGACGGGATCGGAAGGCGTCTCGCCGCCGCAGCCTGACAGGGCGGCAGCTGCAGCGACGCCCACACCTCCCAGGAACGACCTGCGGGACATCGATACGTGCGAGAAATCCATCTGGTTCATTGCGCTCTCTCCTTTACCTCGCATGTTGGAACTTGAAGCGTCTCTAGTGGGCCTGTGCCTGCATATGTCCGGTAACATCCAAGTTCATCTGCCGGATGAGCTCGGTTCTCAACTCCAATAGATCGGCGTCGGCGAAGATGCCCTCGCGCGTTACCCGCTCGCCGCGAGGGACCTCGCACGAGTAGATCACGCCGGCCGGCGACTGCCCGAACACGTAGATCTTGGTTGCAAGCAGCAGCGCCTCGTCGACGTCGTGGGTGACGAAGAAAGCGGTCTTCTTCTCCTCGAGCTGCCACACGCCCATGAGCGTGTCCTGGAGATGCGCGCGCGTGATGGCGTCCAGCGCACCAAAGGGCTCGTCCATCAAGAAGACCGGCGGATCGATGCCGAGCATGCGGGCAATGGCGCAGCGCTGCTTCATGCCGCCCGAGAGCTCTTTGGGAAACAGGTTGTACACGCTCCCGTCGAGACCGACTATATTGAGGAGTTCGATGACGCGCTTCTTGAGCGCCGCCTTGTCGCCTTTCGGGTTCTTCTGCTGAAGGCCCAGCAGGATGTTCTTGCCCGCTGTCATCCACGGGAAGAGGCCGTAATCCTGGAAGACGACCCCGCGATCGAGGCCTGCGCCGGAGACTCTCTGCCCATCAAGGAGCAGCTCTCCGCTCGTAACCTCTTCCAAACCGGCCAAGAGCCTCAGAAACGTGCTCTTGCCGCACCCGGACTGCCCCAGGATGCAGACGAACTCGCCCTCGGGAACGTCCATGTTCACCCCGCCGAGAACCAGCCTGTCCGATCCGGGGTACGCGAAGGAAACATCGTTGCAAATTACATGCGCCATACAGAATGGACCTCCGTTTCGATAAGGCGCCGCAGACAGCACGTGATTGCAGAGCTATCGATGAGGGCCTTCGGAAGCAGAGTGGGGAAGGCGCGAATCTACGGGCGAAGCTCGGAGCAGAGCCATCGTTTCACCTCGTAGACGCTATCATCCTAACATAAGTAAGCGGGTTTTATATGTTCCACGCGGGAACACTCCCCCTGCGGGGCTGCGGTCCCCAGCAGCCTGTTTGCTGCAGCGATGCTTAGAACACAAAATGTCTCTAATGCTGCACGGTTTCGATCCGACGCCCTCCATGGACGCATTTATATGCAGAAATACGGCATACACCTCAAAAAATATGCATCCGTTCGCCGCGATACGTACCCGATGCCCGAAACCGTGCAGCATTAGAGACATTTTTGGTACGCGGCATGCCGCAGCCTTGCTCCAACCGGGGAACAACCCCCATCGGGAACTGCGAAAGAGAAACAAAAAAGGCCAGCCGCACAGGGCTGACCTCGGAATATCTGGCGGGATGTAAGGGACTTGAACCCTCGACCTCCGACGTGACAGGCCGGCGCTCTAACCAACTGAGCTAACACCCCGTAACAAGTGCATAGGATACTTTAGCGAAAAAAGCACAGGCTGTAAAGAGCAAATCGCGGGACGCCTGCATTTTTTACAGAGCGAGCCGCACCGTGGCGCCCGTGGAGTCGGTCACCACAAGCTCCGCCCCGTCAAGATACGCCTCGACGATCTCCCCCTCGCCATGAACGGGCTCGCCATCTTCCACAATGGGACCGGGCTGTGCCTCGCCATCCAATACATAGGCCATAACATCCCAGCCGTCGGAAAGGTTCTCGGGAACGAGCAGGGTTCCATTGAAGAAAAGCATGGTGGTCGGCGTGCCCGGAAGCACGAAGAGGGTGCGCTGGTTGCCCGCCTCGTCGGTTGCCATAACCGCAGCATGACCCTCGACGACCTCCATCGAAATCGTCTCGCCCAGGTAGTCGATGGTACCCGCCTCAACCGCACCCGTCTGCGCATCAACGCTCACCTCAACCTGCTGAGGGGCATCGTTCGAGCCGGACTCAGCATCATCCACGTTGGCGACCGGCTGGCCGAGAATGCCGCGCAGGATGAAGAATGCCGCCGCGATCACGAGCAAGGCGGCTGCAGCAACTCCGATGAGAGCCGCACGAGCGGGCTTGGATTCCTCCCGCCTCTGCTTGGGTCGCGCGGCAAACTTGCGCGCACCCTCGCCCGAATGCAGCTTGGTAATATCATCAGTGGCCATAGGGCTCGCCTTTGTCTCGAAGTCACGTTCATCCGTATAGCTCCGCTTGAAATGGGATGCCATGGCTGCCTCCTTACCCGGCCTAGAACTCGCTGCGCCCTTCGATGGCGCGGGCGAGCGTGATCTCGTCAGCATACTCGACTTCGCTCCCCACCGGCAGGCCGATGGCGAAGCGCGATGTGCGGATACCCAGCGGGCGGATGGTGCGCGCAAGGTACGTCGCCGTTGCCTCGCCCTCGACGTTGGGGTTGGTGGCGATGATGACCTCCTCCACCTCGTCGGACGAAAGGCGAGCGAGCAGCTCGCGTATATGGAGCTGCTCGGGGCCGATCTTATCCATGGGCGAGATGATGCCGCCCAGCACATGATAGAGGCCATGGTACGTATCGGCGCGCTCGATAGCCGTCACGTCGCGCGGCTCGGCCACCACGCAGATGGTGGAGCGGTCGCGCGTTGCGTCGGCGCAGATGGAGCACGTGTCGCCCGTTGCGTAGTTGAAGCAGACGGGGCAGAAGTGCACCTGATCGGTCACGTCGGCGATGGCCTGGGCAAGGCGTCGCGCCTCCTCCTTCTCGGTCGAGAGCAGATGGAAGGCGATGCGTTGAGCCGTTTTGGGGCCTATACTGGGCAGGCGACCCAGCTCGTCGAGCAGGCGCTGCAGCGCACGATTGTCGCCGCCGGCTCCGCCCACCTTAGAACAGCCCCGGGATGTTGAGGCCTCCGGTGAGCGCGCTCATCGACTGGCTCGATGCGGCCTCGGCAGACTCGATGGCATCGTTGACCGCAGCGATAACCATGTCTTCGAGCATCTCGATGTCCTCGGGATCGAACGCCTCGGGATCGATGGCAAGCGATTTCACGCGCAGATCGCCCGTGACCACAACCTTGACGGCGCCGCCTCCCGTAGACGCGTTGAACTCCGTCTCCACGAGCTTGGCCTGCGCCGCCATCATCTGCTCCTGCAGCTGGCGGGCTTGCTTCATCATCTGCTTCTGGTTCATGCCGCCCATATTGGGACGTCCGTACGCCATGCGTTTCCCCTCTCTCAGCTATCCTCTTCGTCGGAGGCGCTGCCCTCACCATCGTACTTGTCGTAGTCGTCGAATCCGTCGTCATCTCCGGACTCGACAGCATCTATATCATCGGTGCCGGCATCCTCCATGGTTATGTTCACGCCGTGCCCGAATGCGTCTTCGAGCATGGCGGCGAGGTTGGCGAGCTCGCTGGGCGTAGCGTAATCCACCTCGTTGCGAACGGTGGCAGCGGGCTGCTCGGGCGCAGGTTCAGGCGCGGGAGCAGGGTTCGGCGCGGGCGCGTCGTCTTCCCACGGCGGGGACTCGCGATCCTCCGCAGCATCTCCGTACGCCGAGGCGGGAACCTCCTCGTACGACGGCTCAGGGGAGGGCGGCGGAACGGGAGCAGGCATGGGCTGCGGCGCAGGAACAGGGGCGGCAACGGGCTCGACCTCCCGCGGCACGGGCACCACGTCGGCGGATTCGTGGCAGGTGAAGGTGCGCGGGCCGAACACCTCGGTGATGACGGCGTTGAGCAGCGAACGCACGTCCTCGCGCACGAGCATCTGCATGGCGAAGCGCGAGCCTGCAGGGAAGGCGATCGAGAGGGAGCTGCCATCGTCGGACTCGAGAACGGCGTTGGCGAGCAAGGATCCCTTGGCGGCGCTGCTGGCGCGGACCTTCTCGACCGTCTGCCGCCACCTGCGCTGGAGGTCGGCGCTGTTCGAGCCGACCTCGGATGGGGCGATTGGGGCAGGCTCGGGCGCGGGAGCAGGGCTCGGCGCGGGCGTGGCAACCGGCTCGGGTTCGGGCGCGGGCACCGGAACCGGGGCCGACGGCGCTGCGGGCGCTGCGGGCGCGGCAGGCATGGCGGACGCAGCAGGCGCAGCCGGCTCGGGCGCAACCGGCGCAGCAGGCGCTGAGGCAGGCTCCGCCGCAGAGCCCGCACGATGAGCGGCCGCAGCACCGGCATGCGATGCAAGGGCGCGTACGCTCCGCTCGAGAGCCGCCACGCGCTCGGCAAGGGCGTCCAGCGTGAGGTCGCTCTTGGGGCGTGCGATGCGCGTGAGGGCAACCTCCAGAACAAGGCGCTGGTTGGTGGTGTGGCGCATCTCGCCCGCTGCATCGGCGAGCACCCCGAGGGCGCGCGCCACCCGGTCGGCGTCTTCGAACGCCGCCGCCTCCGCAGCAAGCTCAGCCGGGTCGTCCGCCGCAGACAGCACGTCCTTGCCCGAGCCCGCTACCGCCGCAACATACACATCGCGCAGGTGCGCCGCAAGATCGTTGGTAAAGCGCAGCAGGTCGCGTCCGCCCTCGACGAGGCTGGCGACTTGCGAGAAAAGCTTGGGGATGTCGCGGGCGGCGAGCGCCTGGGAAACCAGCGCCAGCGTGCGCGCGTCCGTCTCGCCCAGCATATCGCGCGCAGCATCAAGCGTCACGTTCTTGCTGGTATAGAGCGCGAGCTGCTCGAGCGTTTTGAGCGCATCGCGCATGCCGCCACGTGCGCTGCGGGCGATGAGCTCGAGCGCGGCGGGCTCGTAGGAAATCTCCTCCTGCGCGCACAGCTCCACGAGATACGCCTGCAGGTCGTTGTTGGATATGGCGTGGAAGTCGAACCGCTGCACGCGCGAAAGCACCGTGCCCAGAATCTTCTGCGGGTCGGTGGTGCACATGACGAAGACCACGTGCTCGGGCGGCTCCTCGAGGGTCTTGAGCAGCGCGTTGAACGCTGCCGGGGTGAGCATGTGGACCTCATCGATGATGTAGACCTTGTAATCGCCGCGCACGGGAGCATAGCTGGCGCGCGAGATGATCTGGTCGCGCACGTTATCGACGCCCGTGTTGGAGGCAGCGTCGATCTCGAGCACGTCGGGATGGTTGCCTGCCGCGATGAGCCTGCAGTCTTCGCAGGTGCCGTCGGGCAGCTCGCCGCGCCCCTGCTGGCAGAGCAGCGCCTTGGCAAGCAGGCGCGCCATGGTGGTCTTGCCGGTGCCGCGCGGTCCGCAGAACAGGTACGCGTGGCTCACGCGCTGCTCGCGCACGGCGCGCTCGATCGTCTCGACCACATGATGCTGGCCCACGACCTCATCGAACGTGGTAGGACGATACTTGTTGTACAGGGATTCCATCTGACCTCCGCTGCTGTGCGTACGTGCTTGTCTCAGTATAGGCCACGGAAGCGCTCAGCGGATAGTTCGCGTGCGGAGGGCAGGACTGTGGGGGTGCGGTGCGTCCCCGTTCATCTGGCATTTCCTACCTTTTATAGCGAGAATGCCGCTCTGCGCCGTATCGATATCAAGGAGCGGGCTACTCTGTTGGGTACACTTAACACGCTTAATCGCAGCAGAACTGAGGCCTGAAATGAGGAGAGAATCATCGTTTATGCGCTTCCGACGGCGTATATGCTTGAATGAAGAGTGATGCCCATGCAGCTCAGCAGCACACAAGGGTCGGATAAGCCCCGCGCATCGCGTCCGTCGCGGATTCCCGGCATCGTCCGCGCCGAACTGAGAAAGGCGCTCGGCGCGAACCCGTGGTTCTGGCTGCCCCTCGCCGTCGGCTGTGCGCTAGCGATTGGCTCGGCCGCCTATTGCTATACGATCTTTCGGAACACCCTGCAGCTTTCGCTTTCCTTAAATAGGAGCTATTCAAGTTTGGGTTGCTTCGCGCTCTGGATGCCGGTCTACAACTACGGAATCTTTTTCGGCGTATTCACGCTCACCTGGCCGCTGCTGGTGGCCGCTCCCTATGCATGGTCTTGGGGCGTTGAGAGGCGGCGGGGCGTACTTCAGCAGGAGGCTCTGCGCACGAGCAGAAAACGCTGCTATCGCGCGAAGGCAACGGCGGCATTCATCTCCGGCGCACTCGTGGTTCTCGTGCCCTACCTGCTCAACCTCATTATCTGCGCCTGCTTTGCCCCAGCTGCACCGGTTTGGGCAAGTGACCAAGGATACATTGGCATCTTTCAAGATGCCCCCCTATCCTCCCTCTTCTACCAGCATCCCTTCGTGTTCTGCTTGGTATGGTCGGTCATAGCGAGTATCATCGCCGGCCTCTGGGCAACCACGGTTCTCGTTTTCACGCTCTTCATCAGGCGGCCGGCAGAGGCCATCATAGGATCATATGTTGTCCTCTATCTGCTCGCATTCATAAGCGCACAGGTAAGGTCGGCAATCGCAGGGGTGGTGGGGCGCAATCAAAGCGCGCTTAACATCCTTGGCTGGGACCCGCTCTCGCTCAACCTCTTCCAGGTTCTCTCCCCCAGCACGGGACGCGGCGGAACCGAGTGGCTCATCATCGTGCTCGTGCTGCTTGCTCTAGCATCGATCATCGTACCGCGCTTACGCCGCAGGGAAGACCTGCTATGAGCCGCAGCGCGTTTTTCGGGACGACAGTATCGCTGTGGCGTGCACGGTGCTCGCGCCGCTGGACGTGCTGGGGGCTGATCCTTGCCATCTCGGGTTCCGATGCCGTGGGGCTCAAAAGCGGGCTTGCCCTGCGCCGCCTGTCCGGCACCGCCTTTGCAGGCGGAGATGTGCTCTTCGGCCCCTTGGGCAACGACATAGACCTGATCAGCATTTGGAGCGTCATCATCCTATGCGTTCTCGTCTCGACCCGCGCGCCCGTGCACGGTGGACAAGGCTCGTTCGACACCGCTCTCATCGCCCTCTCGGGGAGCAGGGCGCGTTGGTGGGGAGCCGAGGCTCTCGTATGCACGCTCACCGTTACCATAGACTGCGCGGCGCTCCTTATCGGCACGCTTTTGTGGACATTTGCACTGGGCGGGCATGTGAGCCTTGGGTCCGAGTGCGCTGCCTATTCTCTTTGGGGAGGAGACCCCACCGCGCCCATGCACTACCCCTGGACGCACATCATGGGCTTTGCGGGAATCTTTTTCGTGGGGCTTATCGCTTTATCTTTGGTGCAGCTCGCCCTCTCCTTGGCAATCGGCGCTGTTCCTGCGTTCATCGTATCGGTGACGCACCTGGCCACCGCATGGTTCGTCAAGGACTCCTCGATGCCCCTCGCCCATCTCCTCGCATCCCGCAGCAGCATCTTTGCAGACGGGCTGCTTAGACCGGAAGCAGGTCTTGCGCTCTTCGTTCTCGCAGGTATAGCAGCCTTTTTGGGCGGTCTGGCGCTAGCATCGCGCATCGACATAGGCATAGGAGGGAGACGATGATGGTGGGCGGCGTGCACGCTGCCCTGCGCGTCTTGAAACGAACCTTGCGTGCCTCGAGGTTCGAACGTCGCGCCTGCTGCGCCTTGGGTGCGCTCATCGCCTTGGGCGAATGCGTCGGCCTGTGGCTGAAGCTCCTTGTGAGCGAGGCTGCGCGCGCTCCGAAACTGGGCGATCTCGTCTGTGCGGTTCTTACCGGCATGCCGCAGCCCCCGCCAAATCCAGATGTGCTCACGGTGATGCAGCAGCTGAAGATTCCCTTCGGCTGGCTGGCGCTCATGCTCGTTGCGGTCTACCTCGTCTCGGCGGTATACCCCGACAGCCAGGAGCTGCAGGGCGTGATGGTTGCCAGCGGCAGCCGCCGTGCCTGTTGGGAGGGCATCTTCTTGTCGGCTCTGATAAGCGTGCTCGCCTACTGGGCGAGCGTTGCCGCCGTATGCCTTGCCGCGACGCTCGCCCTGGGCGGCGAGCTGACATTCGAAACCTCGACCTGGCTGCCCTCGCTGTGCGATTTCACGCACGAGACGCTCACGCATGGCGCGGTGCGCAGCGGCCTGCCCGTCTGCATCTCCACGCTCATCGCATCATGCGCCTTGGCCCTCGCGCAGTGCGCACTCTCGGCCGCACTTGACCGCAACATTGCATTTGCCCTGATTGCAGCCTCGATCTGCGCATCGCTCTTTGCGATGAGCCCGCTTCTCATGGGCAATCTCATGATGGCCTCGCGCAGCGCGGAGTTCGTGGTCCAAGGACCGGTTCAGACCGAATTCGGCACCTATGCGCCGGGCATACAGCTGTGGGTATCCGCGGCGCTATCCGGGATCGTCTCGCTCGCTGCGGTTATCGCAGGAGGAATGATCGTCTCCACGCGGGACGTGCTGAGGAAGGATCGGATATGAGCTATCTTGACGTCTGCCAGATATCCAAGCAGATCCGAGGAGAAACCATCCTCGACAACGTCAGCCTCTCGTGCGAGCTGGGCGAGGTCGTGGGGCTTGAGGGGCGCAACGGATCGGGCAAGACCATGCTCATGAGGGTGATGTGCGGGCTGGTCAGGCCGACCTCGGGCGAGGTTGCCATCGACGGTGCAACCCTCTGGAAGGACATCTCGTTCCCTCCGAGCGCGGGCATCCTCATAGAAACCCCCGCCATCCTCAACAACTACTCCGGCATCGATAACCTGGAGCTGTTGGCCATGGTCAAGGGCATCGCCACCACGGACGACCTCCGCGAGGCCATACGGCGCGTGGGCCTCGACCCCGACAACCGCAAGCGGTGCCGGACGTACTCCCTCGGCATGAGGCAGCGCCTCGGCATCGCCATGGCCCTCATGGAGAAGCCCCAACTGCTCATCCTCGACGAGCCTACGAGCGGCCTCGATGACTCGGGAGTGGTGGAGCTCATCGACATCATCGCGCAGGAGCGGCAGCGCGGCGCCTGCGTTGTGGTGTCGAGCCACGACAAGGACTTCCTCGATTCCGTCTGCACCCGGAGCTGCCACATGGACGCAGGCAGGTTGACGCCGCCTGCGGGGAAGGATCGGTGACATGGGCGCGAGGATGCGGCGTGTGCTGATCGCGGTTGCGGTTGCGGCTGCGGCGGTGGCGATCGCCGTCGGCGTGCGCATCTGGTGGGTGAACGCGACGTTTCCCTGGATTCCGCACGAATACTACGAACAGGGCGAATGGGTTGCGCTCGAGGGCTGCTTCCACTACGACGCCGACTCGGAACCCACGCAGGACTACTCGGTAAAGGTCGAGCGCGTCACCGTGATGACCTACGACGAATACATGAGCGCCTATGGTGAAAACCCCGAGGAGATCGGCAAGCATGGCGACCAGCGCAGCGTCGTCTGCGTGGATCTGGTCATACGCAACGACGGAGACGAGAAGGGCGGTTTTCTCCTAATTGAAGCACTGCTCACACCCGGGCGCGGAAACGAGTGCCTCCAGCTCGATATGTTCTCGGATATCTCGCTCTGGCCGCATCACAGCGGCATCGCCGCGGATCCTCGCACGGAGCGTCTCGTCCATGTGCCCTATGTGATCAACGCCCCGGATGACGGGGCTTATGCTAACCCCATCGAAGACCGCGAGTTCACGCTGCTCGTCTCCCAAATGCCGGTGCGCAAGATGATCCGCATAACGGTGGAGGACACCGCATAGCGGGCAGGATGCCTGCGGCATCAACCGCGCGCGATGAGCCAGCAGCGATGGATCTTGGGCGTGCGCGCGCAATCGTGACCGATGGTGCGCGCCGTTGCATCCTCGCACGCATATCCTGCGGCTGCAAGCGCCTCCGCGTCGAGGGAGGCATTGCGGGCGCTCGAGGTGAGCACGAGCATGCCCTGCGATGAGAGCAGCTCGGCGGCCTGTTTGATCAGATCGAAGGTGGAGAGCGCCGCTGCATCGCCGTAGATGAGGTCGAAACGCGGGGCGCGGGAAAGCCACGCAGCGATCTCCGCCTGCTGGAACGTTGCCGCATACCCGTTGTGCGCGACGTTGCGCCGCGCCCACGCCACATGCGCTGCCGCAGGGTCCACCACCGTGACGCTCGCCGCCCCGCCCGCCGCAGCGTAGACTGCAGGCACGCCGGCGTAGGACCCCACGCTCAGGAACCGCGCGCCCTGGGCCAGGGAGCCGAGCAGGTCGCGCGTGGCGCGATGGTCGAGCGGAAGGCCCGTGTCCTGCCGTGCGGAGAGGTTCGCCTCGAACGTAAAGCCCTGCTCGGCAACATGCGCGATCAGAGGCTCCGCCGCGACGGACCGTTCGGACGCACGTCCCAGAACGGCGCACCGCGCCTGCTCCACCTCGAGGATGGCGGGGATGAGCGCGCAGGCGTCGGCAAAGCGCACGTCCGCTCGGTCCGCATCGATCGAAGCGGGCGCCGGGTGCTCCGCCACGCGGACGAAGCGCGCGCCCTCATCGGGCCCGGCGCCTGCGTACACATCCACCGAGAGCGCATAGTCGGGCAGATCGGAATCGTAGACGCGATAGCTCGCCACGCCCGCGCGCCGCGCCCATTTTGCGCGCTCCCTGGCCACCTTGCGCAGCCGCGCCGCAAACTGCTCGCTGTTCTTCTCGGCAACGGCAACCGACAGCCGGGTGCCTGAGAGCGAGATCACCTCGAGCTGCGTGCGTTGGACGGGCGCGAGCCCATAGAAGCGCACGGCGGTGCGGATGGGGCCGTTGAAGCATGGCACGACGCGCTCCGCACGGCGGCCGAGCGCCGTGTCGATTCCCGCGTCGGGCGTGATGGCAACCATGCGCCAGCGTTCGGGCACGGCAGCGATGCCCCGCTCGAGCGCCGCATAGGTTTGCAGAAGCCCGCCTTCGCTCTGCATGCGGTGGCCGTAGGGCGGGTTCACGGCGATAAGCCCGCGCTCGGGCAGACGACTGTACGCCGCCTCGAGACGCCTGCCCAGGTCCTCCGCATGTGCAACGCCGAAATCGATGAGGTCGGCAACCCCGGCACGCTCTGCATTGGCGCGTGCGATGGCGATGGCGCGTTCGTCGAGGTCTCCCGCAACCAGCAGGATGCTGACATGCGCGGCATCGGCGCGCTTGCGCGCCTCTTCAATCAAATCGTGCCATGCCGATGCCTCATGACGGGCCCAGCCCGTGAAACCCCAGCGCGTGCGCGTGAGGCCGGGAGCGCGATCTGCGGCGATCAGCGCCGCCTCGATGGCGAGCGTGCCCGAGCCGCACATGGGGTCGGCAAAGCCCGCTCCCGCGCGGGCGAGGCGGTGCCAGTCTGCGGCGAGCAGCATGCCGGCCGCGAGCGTCTCCTTGAGCGGCGCCTCGGTCTGCACCGCCTCCTCACGGTATCCGCGGCGATGCAGCGAGGGACCCGACAGGTTGAGGTACAGGGTGGCGTGATTGCGATGGACCGAGACGTCTATCGAGAAGCCGGGGTCATGCGCATCGACATCGGGACGCTGCCCGCGCTTCTCGCGCAGGCGGTCGCACAGAGCATCCTTCACCTTGAGCGCCGTGAACTGCGTGTTGCGGAGCTGATCGTTGACGCCATGCGCCCGCACGGAGATCGTAGCCCCTGCCGCCACGTGCTTCTCCCATGCAAACCGCACGGACCCCGCATACAGCGCTTCGGCATCGCGGGCGTCGAGACGCGTGAGCACGAGCTGGATGCGCGTGGCAACGCGGCTCCACAGGCAGGCGCGGTAGGCGTCGCCCACCCGTCCGAAAAACGCGACGCCGCCCTTGAGCGACCTGACGCGGTGCATGCTCAGATCGCGCAGCTCCCGCGCGAGAACCGCCTCGAAGCCCGCTGCGCACCGCGCGAACAGCTCGAGGTCGTTGTCTGCGGGTTGCGGCATGGGCGGAGGCTACGCGCTCTGCTTGTTCTTGCCCCTATTGAGCTGCGAGCGGATGAACGTCGCGCCCGCAGGGATGGCGGAGATCACGATGATGGCGCCCACGAGCAGGCCGAAGTGCTCCTGCACGGCGGGGATCCCGCCCACAAGGTAGCCTAGCACCACGAAGATCGTGGACCAGGTGATGCCGCCCGTCACGTTGTAGATCGCGAAGCTGCGCCAGTGCATGCCGCCCATGCCCGCAAGAAACGGGACGAAGGTGCGGATGAAGGGGAAGAAGCGCCCCAGGAAGATGGCGAGCGGACCCCACTTCTCGAGAAACGCCTCGCTCTTTGCGATGCGTTCGGGCGTCATGGCCTTCACCTTGCCCGAATCGACGATCGAGCGGCCGAAGAAGTGCCCGATGGCGTAGTTCATCTGGTCGCCTATGATGGCGGCGGCCCACACCAAACCTAGGAGCGCGGGCAGGGTGAAGTGGCCCTGCGGAAGGCTCTCGGGGTGGGAGAAGTATCCCGCCGCAAAGAGCAGCGAATCGCCGGGCAAAAACGGAAAGAACACCACGCCCGTCTCGATGAAGATGATGAGGAAGACAAAGCCGTAAGCGGCAACGGGGCCCATGCCGATCCACGTTGCAATGGCCGTTCGCGGGTCTTTGATAAGGTCGATGATGTAGTTGATGAATCTCATGTGTTCCCATCGGTCTGCCAAACGGCACCGGTGCTGAGCGTGCTCGATGGGAGCGGGCGCCCGCCAGTGACTCCTTATGGCTGCTGCCTCCCGGCCCTGACCAGGTTCGGGGTGTGGCGTCGCCCGCACCCATCCAATACGCTCGAATACGTACTGTACCACATGCGGGCACGCTGCGGATACATCGAGCGTGCTCAGCATGCCCGCATGCATGAAAATGGACGGAGGGCCCTGACATAGGTCAAAGCCCTCCACTTGGTAACGCTTCAAGCCGTTCCGGCTTGTACGGGTGGCAGTTCGGCCGAGTCAAGTACTTTCCTCGCCATCCGCACTTATATCATCCCCCATCGGGTTCCGCCTTACACGAACGCCGCGCAAGCGCGATGGTTATCTCGGCGAGCGCACGAGGGGCGCGCTGGCACCAAAACTTTTACACATCTGCTCCACGCATCCTCCATCCAGAGTAGGATTAAGGCATGCAGGGCGGGCGAGAGGATCCCCATGGCTCACAAGAGCACCGCGCAGAAGACGGCGCGCCGCGACGATGACCGGCACGGCGAAGCGCTCTATTCGTTCTCATACGATATGGATGATGTGAACTACCTCAACGCTGCGCGGCTGGTGGGACCGAGCCGCATACAGCAGATCGTAACGGTGTCCTCGGCGGTGTTCCTGCTCGTCATCATCGCCTCGGTCTACAACCGGGAGCAGCCCCTCTATCCGGCAACGATCGCCGGATTCGTGCTGTTTTTCGCCTGCGGTGCCGTTGGCAGGAACTGGCCCTCGCTGCGCGAACGCTACGTGGCGCGATCGAACCTCGCCCAGGGCAGCGCTCCCGGCCGCCGCATCTCCGTGACCGCCGAGGCGATGATCGTCGAAGGGCACGACGGCACTGCCTGCACGTATCCCCTCGCCGAACTCAAGGGAGTCGCCGAGGACTCCGACGGCGCGCTCGCAAAGTTCGGCCAGCGCAGGTACGTCTACATTCCCTGCAAGGCGCTCTCCGAGACGCGCTTCCGCAGCTTGGTCAAGATGCTCAGGGAGCGGAGCGGCTAGGCGGGCGGAACTGGCACGCTATCGGTTGACGGGCTGCGGAAGCTCTCCGACGTCATCGAGGGGGAGCACCATCGACTCGAAGCCCTGGATATCGTTGAGCGCAGATTTTGCAGACGCCGGGCTCGCGATAGCCGCCAGAACGAGTCCTACGATGAAGAAGATGATCTGGAACCAGTCCTCGGCAAGATACGCGGGTGAAAACGCCGTCTGTGCGACAACTTCGAACTCGAGCAGGACGGCGAATATGGACAGCTCATAGTACTGAGCGATATAGTGCGCGCACTCGACGTAGATATATCCGGCAAACGCGAGGATGCTGACCACGACGAACGCGATCGTGCCCTTGGCGCCGTAGGGCCCGTTGAGCAGGCGGTAGCCTATGCCTGCCGCACCGGTGACCGCGACGAACAGAAGCGCGATAACGGTGTCGCTCACCATGACGATGAGGAAGCAGATCGCCAGAACCAGGGCGGCGCCGAGAAGGGCGCCGAGAATGCCGCGCAGGTAGCTTCCCGCGCCCGACGTGATCCTCGCCTGCGCCTGTTCGACGGCGTGCGCATGGCAGGAAGCATGAACCCGCACGAACTCGTTCAACGGGTTCGTGTCATCCGAGAAATCGTGGAATGCCGCCATATCGCACGAGCCTTTGCCGCAAATGGGGCAGGGGCGCTGCGCGGACGCAGGCGCGATATGGGTCTGGATCGCGTTACGGATGAGGGTGTAGTCTTCGATGGCGCCGCCGGGCGAGCTCAACTCGAACTGCACGAAGCCGTTGTAGAATCTCGCCTCTTTGATGCCCGATGAGGCGAGGCTGGCGTTGAGCGCGTCCTTGACGGCCTCGAACTGCTCCTTGTCCATCGCGGTCCTGATCGTCACATCCCGCTTGCCGAACTTCAGGGATACCGGGCATCCTGCCACCACATCGACGGCTCGGGAGTCTTTGCTTTTCAGGCCGAATGCGGCGATAAAGCTTTCAAACGGCGTTTGCGCCATACTCTCAGCTCTCCTCATCGTTGATCGGAGTAATAGTTGATTATGCAACTTCACAAGCTAGGCTCCGATTTTTTCCGTGTCAAGGGCGGCGAGGCGCGGCGGCGCGGGCCGCGGACACGAGCAGCCAACAGCCCCGCTACCTGCAGAAACAGATAGCCGCTTAACAGATTGGCGCTGCAGCATCGTGTGCGTTGCCATATAAACACCATATTCTTGCCACGCTTCAGCAGTGGAACAGGCTGCGCCGGAGCAAGGTGGGCGGAGGCTGCAGTGCGCGTGGGCATGCGGCCGGTCCGCCCGCCCACGCTCGGCACTACGCTCCCGAATCGCGGACGAAGGGGCTGCCGCCGCGCTCGTTCCACGTGCGATAGGTGCGATAGTAGGTGAGCAGCGCCTGCGTGCTGGGATCCTGCTTGGCAAGGGCCTCATCGTCATCGAACGCGGGAACGATCTGCTTGGCAAGCTGCTTGCCCAGCTCGACGCCCCACTGATCGAAGGAGTTGATGCCCCAAACGCATCCCTCGGTGAAGGTGATGTGCTCGTAGAGGGCGATGAGAGCCCCAACCGCGAACGGCGTGAGCTCCTTGCCGAAGATGGATGTGGTGGGGCGATTGCCCGTGAACACGCGGGCGGGCACCATCCACTCGGCGGTTCCCTCGGCGCGCACCTCGTCGGCCGTCTTGCCAAAGGCGAGGGCCTTGGTCTGGGCGAGGAAGTTGGCCAAAAACACCTCGTGCACGTCCTGATCGCCGTCGCGCGTGGGGTTGGGCGTGTTGACGAAGGCGATGAAGTCCGCCGGGATCAGGCGTGTGCCCTGATGAATGAGCTGGTAGAACGCGTGCTGGCCGTTGGTGCCCGCCTCGCCCCAGAACACCTCGCCGGTCTTGGTGGTGACGGGCGAGCCGTCCCAGCGCGTGCCCTTGCCGTTGGACTCCATGGTGAGCTGCTGCAGGTAGGCGGGGAAGCGATGCAGGTACTGGCAGTACGGCAGCACGGCGTGGCTCTCGGCGCCGAAGAAGTTGACGTACCACACGTTCATGAGGCCCATGAGCGCGGGCACGTTCTGCTCGAGCGGCGCGGCGGCGAAGTGCTCGTCGATGGCGCGGAAGCCCGAGAGGAACTGCACGAACCGCTCGCGACCGAACGCCAGGATGAGCGAGAGCCCGACGGCGGAATCCACGGAGTAGCGACCGCCCACCCAGTTCCAGAACCCGAAGGCGTTGGCGGGATCGATGCCGAAGTCGGCCACCAGGTCGAGCGCCGTGGAGACGGCCACGAAGTGGTGGGCGACGGCGTTGGCCGCATCCTCGGGCGTGTTATTGATGGCGCCCTGGTCGACCAGGGTGTCGAGCAGCCACGTACGCGCCTCGCGGGCGTTGGTGATGGTCTCGAGCGTGGTGAAGGTTTTGGAGACGACGATCACCAGCGTGGTCTCGGGGTCGAGGCCGCGCAGCTTCTCGGCCATGTCGTTGGGGTCGATGTTGGAGACGAAGCGGCACGCGGGGCCGTCGAGGAAGGGGCGCAGGGCCTCGTACACCATGACCGGCCCCAGGTCGGAGCCTCCGATGCCGATCGACACCACGTTCTTGATGCCGCGACCGGTGACGCCGCGCCAGGTGCCGGAGCGTACGCGCTCGGCGAAGTCGTACATGCGATCGAGCACCCCGTGCACGTCGTCGATGCAATCCTGCCCGTCGACGATGAGGCTGCCCGCCTGGTTCTTCTGCTTGCGCAGGGCCGTGTGCAGCACCGCGCGATCCTCGGTGGTGTTGATGTGCTCGCCGGCGAGCATGGCATCGCGCCGTTCCTCCAGACCCACCTCGCGGGCCAGCTGCACGAGCAGCGGCAGCGTCTCGTCGGTCACCAGGTTTTTGGAGAGATCGAAGTGCAGGTCGGCCACATCGAAGGAGAGTTTGGCAACGCGGTCGGGGTCGTTGGCGAACAGCTCCTTGAGGGTGATGCCCTGCGTGTCGAACGCAGCCTTGTGCTCATCCAGCGCCTTCCAGGCAGCGCATGACGTGGGATCGATCGGTGCTTTGATGGTGCTCATGCTGGCTCCTTCCCCGATGGAATCGTACTAGTAAGGCTCGCCGAGAGGCGGAAGCTTCTTGAGCCGAGCCCACATTATCTGCTTCTCACGATTATCGTCCAACGCGGCGGAAAAACCGCCCAGGTTCATCACCCGAATGCCGCGAACGATCGCCAGCGCACCCGGTGCGAGCATGGCGGCGTCAAAATCGTCGAGCTCCGCAAGGTCGGAGGCGAACGCGTTGCGCGCGCAATGCGCGGCGGCCTCATCGCACAGGATGAGCGTTGCCGGATCGAGCGTCGCCACCACGTGCAAGAACAGCTCGGCGGAAAGCGGCATGCCCTCCTCGTCGCAGGTGAGAAATGCGTTCCAGTCTTCGGGCGCGTAGCCGAGGGCGATGAGCGAGCGACGCAGCGCCGTGCCATCCTCGCCCGAAAGCGGAGCGGCGCACTCGTCGCGCGCGTCGCCCTTGGCGAGCGTCACCGACGAGAAGGCGTTTCCGGAAAAGCAGATGCCCTGCTCGGCGAGGGCGGCCGCCTCGGCGTCCACCTTGCCCTGGTACGCTTTTCTGAGTGCCGCCCGGTCGCGCGCCATGGAACCTCCCAACGTCGTACTAGATTATTGTAATCCGGGTATATCTCGGGTAGCTAAGACGCATCGCATTTCCCCTCATCCTACAGGAGGTTGCCATGGCACAGGAGATTACCGCTGCCACGTTTGATTCCACCCTCGCTGCCAGCGAGCTTCCCGTGCTCGTAGACTTCTGGGCGCCTTGGTGCGGCCCCTGTCGCGCGCTCGGCCCCACCCTCGAGCAGGTTGCGTCGGAGAACGCCGGCAAGTTCGCCTTCTATACGTGCAATGTCAACGATGAGAGCGACATCGCTGCCCGCTTCAATATCGTCTCCATCCCCACGCTCATCCTCTTCAAGGACGGCGAGCCGGCCCACACCATCATGGGCAACCGCCCCAAGGACGACCTCGAGCACGAGATCCTCTCACACCTGTAAGCGCTCTCCTATGCGCGCAGTGCGCACCTGGTATATCCTAAAAGCACGATGAATCGGACGGCATGCCGACTATCGGCGTGCCGTTTTCCAGCAGTGGAGGCGAGATGGCAGACGAGAGGAGCGACGCACCGCAGCGCGCCAAGGGCGCTCTGCGGGTTGTCCTGCGCGTCATGCGCGAGAATCTCCTGACGATCGTGCTGTCCGTTGCGCTGCTCATCTTCGTGTATCTGCTGCAGAACGTGCTCTCGGGCGGCATCAGGCGCCTCGATGGCATTGCCTATCAGTTCTTCGTGGTGCGCATGCGCCGCGATTGGCTGACCCCCATCATGCAATCGTTCACCAGCCTCTCATCCCCCATCGTGCTCACGGTCATGCTCGTCGTGGTGGCCGCGTTTGCGCCCGGTCGCATGCCGGGGCGCTTCGCGATGGCAAATCTGGTGGGCATCGTGGTACTCAACTACGCCTTGAAGGAAATCGTACAGCGTCCGCGTCCCGAGGGGTTCCGCCTCATCGCCGAGAGCGGCTACAGCTTTCCGTCCGGCCATTCCATGGTTGCCGTGGCGTTCTATGGGTTCATGATCTGGCTGATCATGCGTTATGAGGAGGACGCCATTCTGCGCTGGGTGTGGTCGCTCGCGCTGTTCTTCGCCGTGGTCATGATCGGCATCAGCCGCGTGTATCTGGGCGTCCATTACCTCTCGGACGTCATCGCGGGCTATTGCGTTGCCGCTGCGTGGCTGGTCGTCTTCACGCGCATCATCGTGCCCGCGTTCCTGCCAAAGCGGTAGGCCCGCGCGCCTACGCCGCGGCGCTTGAATCGCATTCGACCACATAGGGGTCGGGCGGCAACCTGTCCGGCATCGTGGGGTTGGCTCCGTTGCGTCCCGAAAGCACGACGGAGATCCAGGTGTCCTCCCCCGGTTCAAGCACATACGGCTCATCCGCGATCAGCAGTTCCTCTTCTAGGAACCCGGCTGCTTTCTCGGTGCGGAAGATGCCGCCTACGGACACGCAGAGCGCCTCATCGCCGGTGTTCCTCAATCTGTAGCTGAGAAAGATGAGCACGGTGCCATCGTCGGCGATCTCGTATGAGTCTTTGGAGATGCTGACGACCTCGACGTTCTCCGACATGTACCGGGCCGTCTCGACCCCGCGCGTACGTTGCGGGCTCAGGAAACCCGCGATGAACGCTCCGGCGCAGAGCAGGACGATGATGGCGGTGGCAACGACCCGTTTCACCGATCCGTTCATAGAGGCTCCCTTCGGCGGCTCCATGCTGGCCCTGCATACGATGCTGGCGCACTACATGCCTCATAAAGGCGACGATCAGGCAAAACACCGAAACCCCATGGACGGGAATCATAGGGCGCGCGTTGCGGGCGCCTCATACCGCTTCGCGATCAATGGATGCTCAGCGTGATCTCCGTTTCGGGGCCGTCCAGAATCTCACGCAACTCTTCGGCAGACAGCTCGTCCACGTGTCCGATCCTGGTGTAGGCCCATGAATTGGAATCATAGAAGAACACGATCTGATCGCCGCTGTACAGCATCACGTCTCCGGCTTGCGTCGTGGTCTGCTCATCGCTGCTCGGCAGGGTCGTGCCGAGGGGGCAGACTTTTTCAAAACCGCCATAGTTGGAGGCGGCGATCGTCATATCTCCTTCGACGAGCAGCGCCTGGAGGGCCCGCGCGGATTCGTTGTCCTCTAGCGTCACGACAAAAGACGCCTCCCCCACAAAGACGCGTATCTGGTTTTCATGCAGCGTATCGCTCGTGCTCGTCGCTTCGTCATGGGATTCATCCTGCGAGGTCATAGGCGTGGTCTCGACTTCTCCCTGCGCAGCGCACCCGGATAGCAGAAGGTGCAGGCAGACCAACGCTGCAAGCAGACACCTCGCCACGAAGCTCACCCCTCTCCGCCTTATGCGAGATACGTCTTGAAAAAGCCCTCGAGCTTCTCCCACGGGATATATCCCTCGTCCCCGCCGTCGTACAGGTCGGTGTGCACGGCACCCGGAATGATCATCAGCTCCTTGTTGTCGGGGCAGGGGTTGCCGTCCGTCATGTTCGCATAGGCGGTTTCCGCAAAATAACGCGAATGCGCCTGCTCGCCGTGCACGATGAGGACCGCGTTGCGGATTTCATGGGAGTACTGCAGGATCGGCTGGTTGAGAAAGCTCATGCACCCCGTCACATTCCAGCCGTCGTTGGAGTTGAGGGACCGCGCATGATAGCCGCGTGCGGTCTTGTAGTAGTCGTAGTAGTCCTGAACGAAGGAAGGCGCGTCCTCCGGCAGAGGATCGACCACACCGCCGCCGCGCTGGTACATGCCGGTTTTGTAATCGGCGGTTCTCTGGGCGTTCAGCGCCTTCCTCTTTTCGTAGCGCTGCTGCTCGCTGTTCTCGCTGTCGAAATAGCCGTTTGCGTTCACGCGGGCCATATCGTACATGGTGCTGACGACCGTCGCCTTGATGCGGGTATCGATCGCTGCGGCGTTGAGCGCAAGCCCTCCCCAGCCGCAGACGCCGATGATGCCGATCCGCTCCGGGTCCGCCAGCTCGCAGGTGGAGAGATAGTCGACCGCGGCCTGGAAATCCTCCGTATTGATGTCGGGAGAGGCCATGTAGCGGGGCTGACCGCCGCTCTCCCCGGTAAAGGACGGATCGAAGGCGATCGCGACAAAGCCCCGCTCCGCCATGGCCTGAGCGTACAGGCCGGACGACTGCTCCTTCACCGCGCCGAACGGCCCGCTGACCGCAAGCGCGGGGAGCTTGCTTTTCGCGTGTGCGGGGACATACAGGTCGGCCGCCAGCGTGATGCCGTAGCGGTTGTGGAAGGTCACCTTGCGGTGCTCCACCTTATCGCTCTTCGGGAAAGTCTTATCCCATTCTTCCACCAGCGCAAGTTCCTCGTGTGCCATCTTGCCATACCGCCTTTCTGTGTACGATTTTATGCCTTAGGTATAGCACCTTCCTTTTGATATTCGCTAATATAATTTTAGAATATCTATTATTCTATTATCGAAATTCATGATCTGACGTGCAGCAACGGAGGTCGCCACATGGAGATCAAGTCGCTTCGGTACTTCTTGGCAATCGCCCGCGAAGAGAACATGACGCGTGCGGCGGAGCTTCTGCATGTGTCGCAGTCCACGTTGTCGAAAACGGTCAAGGCGCTCGAGCAGGAGCTGGGGCACAAGCTGTTTGAGCGGCATTCCTTCAGCATCAGCCTGACGGACGAGGGTATCCTGCTCAGAAAGCGCGCGGATGATCTGGTGGCGATGGCGGATAAGATATCCGCCGAGTTTCAGAAGATGAACGACATCTCCGGAGGCGACATCTACCTCGGTCTGGCGGAGTCATATCAGATTCGTTATCTTGCACACGAGATCCGAGCGTTTAAGGGGCGGTATCCCCACATGCGCTATCACGTGACCAGCGGCGACACGGAGCAGGTTGTCGAAAAGCTGGACCGGGGCATTCTGGATTTTGCCGTGCTGGCCGAGCGACCGGATGCATCGAAATACGAGTTTGCCGAGTTTCCCGAAGCAGACGTGTTCGGGCTGGTCATGCCGTTCGAAGACCCGCTGGCAGGTGAATCGAGCGTTACCGTTGATGATCTGGTAGGTCTTCCGCTGTTTTGCTCGGAGCAGTCATGGCGTGCGGATATCCCCCGCTGGTGCGGCGAACGGATGGATGACCTGCACCTTGAGGGCTCCTTTCGACTTGCCTACAACGGAGGCGTGTTTGTCCGCGAGGGGCTTGGATATCTTCTGACGTTCGACCATCTTATCGACACGGCAGCAGGAAGCGGGCTCGTCTTCCGACCGCTTGAGCCGGTGCTCGCCGTCAACATGTACCTGGTGTGGAAGAAGCACCAGGCGTTCAGCCCGATTGCAGAACGATTTCTGGTGCAGATCCACGAATCCTTTTCCTGAAGCCCTTTTCCTGCATCGCCCAGACATGAACATCGCCGCGCGAACGCGGGGCGTGTACCAAAAATGTCTTTAATGCTGCACGGTTTCGGCTCGAGACCGCCTTGGAAGCAGTTTCTATGCATCTAATGCTGCATATTTGCCGATAATATGCAGTCTCTAAAGCCGATACATGCTCCGCTGCCGAAACCCTGCAGCATTAGAAGATTTTTTGGTTCAGCAGACGGACGAGTCGCCTCAGATCCGGATGCTCCACGCCCGCTGCTCACCCTGAGCGTAAGAAAAACCCCTTTTGCCCGCAAAGGCAAAAGGGGGCTCTTTCATGGTGCGGGCGGAGGGACTTGAACCCCCACGGAGTTGCCTCCATACGGACCTGAACCGTACGCGTCTGCCAATTCCGCCACGCCCGCGTGCGTAAGAATTCTACTCTCAGCCAGCGGTTCGGTCAAGCGAGAAGCGCTAGTCTTCGCGCACGCGCTTGCCGGCCATCTGCTCGGGAACGAGCGCGAAGAGCGCGGTCGCCTTGCCCACGCGCGCGATCTCCGCCTCGATGTAGGCGGTGTCGTCGGTGAACTTATATGAGAGGCGGCGGCTCATTTCATCGACCACCTCCTGGTCTTCGATGAACTCAACGCGCCCGAACACCACCACGCTGTTGAAATAGAGCGCCCAGTCGCTGTCATCCGCAGGCGTGCCCGCATCGAGAACCGTGAAGCACGCCCGCGCATCGCGTTTGAGCGCGTCGATCTTGTGGCCGCGTTTGCCTGAGTGGAAGTAGATGCGCCCATCGTCGGGGTTGTAGTAGTAGTTATGCGGCATGCAGTACGGGTATCCCCCGTCGCCGTTAACCGCAAGCACGCCGCGTAGCCCGTGCTCGAGGATCTCGAGGCACCGCTCGTCGTTGAGCTGCTGCTTTTTACGGACAAGTTCACGAAACACGGATTGCTCCTCCCCTCGAGAGCCGGGCGCACGCCGGCCTGCTCCGATTGTACGCCCTGCCGGCTCCGGCACCGCTCCGCAACCGGTTACGCGCACGAAACGCAGCTCAACTATACTGGCTCCGCACCTATCGAACCTCGGAGGACACCATGCCCGTCATCGACATGCACACGCACATCTACCCCGACAAGATCGCCCAAAAGGCCACCGAAAGCGTGGGCATGTTCTACGACATTCCCATGACCGCCCACGAGGGATCGGTCTCGACGCTGCACGAGCTGCGCGCGGCATCGCCCATCACCCATAACGTGGTGTGCTCCGTTGCCGTGAAGCCTCAAGCCGTGGTGTCGATCAACGATTTCATCGCCGGAGCGTGCGCAGAGGACGAGACCCTCCTCGGCCTCGCCGCCATGCATCAGGACTTCGAAGATCCCGCAGCGGAGATCGCCCGCGCCACGAGCCTGGGGCTGCTCGGCGTGAAGCTCCACCCCGACACCCAGCACGTCAACATGGACGATCCCCGGCTCATGAGCATCTACGAGCTGTGCGAGCGCGCGGGCCTGGCGCTGCTCATCCATTGCGGCGATTATCGCTACGATTACTCCCACCCCTCGCGCATGAAGCGCATCCTGCACGAGTTCCCGCAGCTCAGGATCTGCGCCGCGCATTTCGGCGGCTGGTCGGTGCAGGATCTCGCGCTGGAGTATCTCGAAGATGAGCGCTGTTTCCTCGACATGTCGAGCTCGATGAAGTTCCTGGGCCTGCGCCGCACGCGCGAGCTGTGCGAGCTCTACGGGCCCGAGCGCATGATGTTCGGCTCCGACTTCCCCATGTGGAGCCCTGCGTCCGAATACAAGATCTTCCGCTCGCTGGGCTTCTCCGAGAAGACCTACGAGCTGATATGCTGGCGCAACGCCGAACGCTGGCTGCAGGTGGACGTGCTGTAGCCTCGCGGCCGGCAGGCGCAAAGCCGCCGCGAATCTAATACCGGTTGTGAACCTTCTCGGCGAAGCACATCACGTCTTTGATGTGAATCGGCGTGCCATCGTCGAGAATGGCGGTGCCCGTCATGCGCCCGAACACCTGATGCTGGTCTGAGACGATCGCCTTGTAGTCCAGCAGGGCTGCCCGGTCGAGCACGGGCGAGAAATCCATCTCGAAGCGACCGTCCGACGAGGTGAACGTCCATGGGTCGTACCAGCTGCGCTCGGGAATGTGAAACGTGACGTCATCGAGCTTGTGGGCGACGCCGTCCCAGAAGATGGCGTTCTCGGTGGCGGCAGCCGTGTTGCCGAACCCGTACCCGATGTTGAAGCCGAAGGCGTGCCCGTCTATGTCGGCGTTGCCCGAACCCCAATACCAGGTGTTGTCGTAGGTCCACACGCCGCGCCCCCCAGTCGAGCGTGCCGAAATCCGTCGCAGGATCGAACTCGTAGCGCTGTGCGCCGAGCTCGATCCAGCCGCTCGCACGCATGCAGTTGATCTTCTGGTTGTAGTAGAAGCGGCGCTGCTGCTCCCACGGCGTCGCGATGACCAGCGAATCCATGCTGGGCTGGGTAAGAGCGATATCGGCGGCGAGCGTCTTGCCGTCGCAGAAGCTGGCGAAGATGCAGCGGATGCGCCGCGTGTTCCCTTCCACCGAGAACGTCATCTGAAGCCGGCCATCGCGATAGGCGGTGACGCCCCGCTCGGAACTTGAGGGCAGATGCAGCCTGCCCAAGGGGAACGGCTTGAGCACGGTCTCGGTGTGCTCCCAGGGATGGTCGCCAAACGTGAGCAGCGACACCGACTGCAGGCCCACATAGCCGTTATCCGAGATGGTGAACGCGCCCGCAAAGCCGTCGGCCAGCACCAGATAGTAATCCCATTCCTTGATGCGCCAAGCCGGAGCTCAGACGTCGGCGCGGTTGTAGCGCTGCACCATCCTGCGCGACCACCCGGGCTCGCGCAGCTCTCCCCGCTCATCAAGGAGCGGCTGCACGCTCGTGACCTCGTGATTCCTGCCCATGGAAACCTCCTCGCGCATGAACTGCCGAATGCGCCGCCGCATGCGGGCGGCCTACGCGAGAAGCGCGCGCACCTCGTCGCGCAGAGGCATGGCGGGAATGGCGCCGCGCTTGCGCACGCACAGCGAGGCGACGGCGTTGCCGAAGCGCGCGAAGGACGCCGCATCGTCGATGCCGATCTCGGCGGGCGCGAGGCCGCTCTCGATGAAGGCGGCGATGAACCCGCCCCAGAACGAGTCGCCCGCGCCGGTGGTGTCGACCGCATCCACGCGGAAGCTCGGCACCAGCCGCGCGCCATCGCGGGCCGCCACATAGGCGCCCTCGGCGTCCAGCGTGACGCACGCCACCGACGCCCCGCCTGCGAGCAGCGCGGCCGCAGCCGCTTCGGGCTCCGCTTCGCCGGTCATGAGCTCGCATTCCTCGGCGGATATCTTGATGAGATCCATGAATCCCGCAATGGAGCGCATCTGCTCCGCAGCCGCCCCGGGGCTCGCCCACAGGCTCGCACGGTAGTTGGGATCGTACGACATGGTGCAGCCGGCCGCCTTCGCGCACGCGATGGCCTCATGCGTGGCGGACCGAGCGGGCTCATCGGTAAGCGAGAGCGAGCCCACGTGGAACACGCGGCACCCCTCGATAAGGTCACGGCGCAGCTCGTCGGGCGCGAGCTGGGTGTCGGCACCGGGCTTGCGCGCAAACGAGAAGGAGCGGTCGCCGTTCTCGTCGAGGGCGACGAAGGCCAGCGTGGTGAAGAAGTCGGGATCGGAGATGAGGCCCGAGCAGTCGATGCCGGCGTCCTCGAGGGTCTCGCGCAGGAAGGCGCCGTGCATGTCGTCGCCCACCTTGCCGATGAACGCCACCTCGTGACCGAGGCGCTTGAGCGCCACGAGCACGTTGGCGGGCGCGCCGCCGGGGTTGCGTTCGAAGAGCTTTTGACCGGACGGGGAGGTTCCCGCGTCGGTGAAATCGATGAGGACCTCTCCAAGAGCAGTGACATCGGCCATGGGATCTCTCCTATCTTCCAGCGCGTGCGCGCGTTTACCTGCACCTTTTCTCACACTATAGGACAATGCCATTCGGTATCAACATATAATTTACAAATGCACACTAACAACGATGTAAATGCACAAAGCGTATAGGTCGGTATGATAAAATGACCTCAAATCCAAAAGAGAGAGGAAACATGGCCAACAGGGTCACCATCCAAGATATAGCCGATGAACTCGGGTTGTCGCGTAACACGGTCTCGAAGGCGCTCAACGGCGCCGAAGGCCTCGCCGAAGCAACACGCGAACGCATCATCGCCAAGGCGATGGACATGGGATACAAGCAGTTCGCCTATGCTCAGCTCATCTCGCACTACCAAGACGATGCCCAGACGCACCTGCTTGCCGATAGCGATAAGCGCGAGGTCGCGCTGCTCTCCATGGCCTACCTCGCCGCGCCGCACTTCTCCTCGCTCATGCTTGACGGCCTGCAAAACGCGCTCACGCACATTGGCCTCACCCTCAACAGCCACCGCGTCACGCAGGCCAACATCGATAACCTCACGCTCCCGTCCACCCTCGACATGAGCCGCGTCGCCGCCGTCATCGGCGTTGAGATGTTCGACCGGCGCTACGACGAGATGGTCTGCGCGCTCGACGTTCCCGTGCTCTTCGTTGACGGCCCGGCAAGCCTCCACGGCGAGAACCTCCCGTGCGACCAGCTCTACATGGAGAACACCACGCAGGTCATGCGCCTGGTGAACGACATGCTCGAGCGGGGCTGCCGCCGCATCGGCTTTGTGGGCAACTGGGAGCACTGCCAGTCGTTCTTCGAGCGCTACTCCGCATTCCGCCTTGCCATGCTGATGGCGGACGCGCCTGTGGAGGAACGTTTCTGCATCCCCTTCAACCTCACCGACACGCTGCGCCCCGCGCTCAGCGCCCTCGACGAGCTGCCCGACCTCTTTATCTGCGCCAACGATTTCGTGGCGCTCGATTTTATGCAGGTCGTGCGCGAGCTCGGCTTCGATGTGCCGCGCGACGTGATGATCGCCGGGTTCGACGATTCCGCCGAATCGCGCCGCAGCGTGCCCCCGCTCACGACGATTCACATCCACACGCAGGTTATGGCATACTCCGCGATCCATCTGCTGCGCACGCGCGCCGAAGAGCCCTCGCTCGACTACCGCCGGATGTACACCGAGACCGAGCTCATCTACCGCGCGTCCACGATGCGGGAGTAGCCCCGCAGAAAGGCCCGGATCATGCCTCGGTTCTTCTCGTACGAAAGCAGGTTCAGCCAGGTGCTCTTCCGCATCGCCTACGGATGCTATCTCAACCTGCTGTGGTTCGTGGGCTGCATCCCCATCGTCACCATCGGCGCATCGACGGCGGCGCTCTACTCCGTGGCCCTCAAAATCGCCGCCGACGAAGAGGGCGACGTCTTCCTCCAGTTCTTCCGCGCGTTTCGCAGCAACTTCAAGCAGGCCACGATCGTCTGGCTCATCCTGCTCGCCGCAGGCCTGCTGCTGGGAACCGATATCTACATCCTCTCCCACCTCAGGGCTGCAGCAACGGGGGCGCTGGCCGTTCTCCTCACGCTCGCCCTCGCCATCGTGATCTCGGGATGCATCGCCCTGACCATCGTGCTCATCTACGTCTTCCCCCTCATCGCCTACGTTGAGAACACCACGTGGGCCATGATCAAGAACTCCCTGCTCATCGGCACGCACTACCTGTTCTGCACCATCTGCGTCTTCGTCATCTATGCCGCCATGGCCATCGCGATCATCGCGCTCTTCACGCCGCTCATCGTGCTCGGCGTGGGCTTTTGCGCCGTGATCAGCTCGTACCTGCTGCTGCCCGTCATGCGCGCGGTCTCTCAGAAGCCGGATGATTCCTCCGGCGCGAGCGATGTGCTGGATGCTGCGGGAGGCTCTTCGGAGCAGGACTCATGAGGCTGCCCGAGAGCGAGCGCGCCTTCAACCGCGCGGCGTTTCGCGCCATGAGCATCTCCGAGAAGGCGGACTATATCTTCTCCTACTACAAGCTGCCGATCGTCCTGATCCTCATCGCCGTCATCGCCGTGGGCTCCGCCGTGCATAAAGCCGTCACGAGCAAAAACGCCGTGCTGTACGTGGGATATTGCAACGTCGTGCCCGCAGGCGCGGCGGACGCGGCGCTCACGAGCGGCTACCTCGAGCACGTGGGCGCAGACTCCGCCGACAACGAGGTGGCCTGCTACCGCGAGCTGTACGTCTCCACCGATGACAGCCTGCAGAACCACCAGTACGCCTACGCCTCGAAGCTCAAGCTCCTCGCCTCGATCGACGGCGAGCAGCTCGATGCGGTGCTCATGAACCAGGAGGCGTACGACCTGCTTTCCGGGTGGGGCTATCTCATCGACCTCGAGGATGCGCTCGCGCAAAACGGCGGAGAGGATGCGGAGCTTGCTGCGGCGATGGTGAGCAACACCGTGATTCTGAGCGACAACCGGGTGGAGGTCGAGCTGGGAGAAGCCGACGCGTATGTGGCGGAAACCATCGAGGTTCCCAACGCCATCGACGTGTCGGAGGTTGCGCTCTTCGAGGGTTTCTCGGAGGATGAGCACATCTACCTGGGCATCATCGCAAACACGCCGCGCATGGAACAGGCTTTGGACTACCTCGCCTACGTGCTCGGCGCGAGCGCCTAGGCAGGCGCGCCTCAGATCTCGAATACTACGTGGTCGAAGGCGTTGAGGATGGTCGTCGCCCCGTGGGCCGTCGTCTGCGGAGCGTTCATGGCGTAGGTTCGGTGCATGTGCCCGTGCACGAAGAAGGTCGGCTCGAAGCGGTCGATCAGCGCGCCGAAGCACGAGAATCCCCGGTGTGCGGGCGCGTCGGTATCGTTGATGCCGCGCACCGGCGCATGCGCGACCACGATGTCCACGCCCCCGCGCATCCAAATGCGCGGCATGATGCGCCGCATCCGCTTGGCCATCTGCCGCTCGGTGTAGCGGTACGGGCCCGGAGCATAGGCGTACGATCCGCCCAGCCCCGCAATGCGCACGCCGCCCACCTTCACCACGCGATCCTCGATGCAGATGCATCCGCCGGGCGGCCGCTCATCGTATAGGCCGTCGTGGTTACCGTGCACGTAGAGGAGCGGGCAGCCCGCCAGCGTCACGAGAAACTCAAGGTAGTCGGGGCGCAGATCCCCGCAGGAGATGATGAGGTCGAAACCCTCCAGCATACCGGGCTTGTAGTAGTCGTAGTAGCGGCGCGACTCCACGTCTGAAACGGCGAGGACCCTCATTCGTCCCACTTCGCCTCAGGGTACTTGGTGTCGCGCTTCGCGCCCTTGCGCAGGATCTCGAGGCCCGCCACGAGGTCTTTCACGCTCTCGGCGAGCTCCTTCTCGCTGAAGTCCTTCAGCTGCGAGAAGGGCACGTACATGAGCCACGCCAAAAACGCATCCATCGGGGCGATGGCCCCCTTCTTGCCCCGCGCGAATCGCTCGTATGCGGTCTTGAAGCGCGCGAAGCCTGCCGAGAACCGCTTGCGCTGGTCGTCATTCCATACGTAGTCCGCATCCACTCCAAGCGCCATCTGCAGCTTGGGGAAGGTTCCCGGCTTCTCGAAGCGAACCTCGTAGAGGCCCGTCCGCTCGAAGCAGCTCAAGAAATCGCGATAGTGCTCGTCGGCCGTGCCGGGCACGACCACGCGAATGACGTGCGCGGGAATGGCGACGGCCCCGTTGTAGCGCATGACGCTCACGCGCTTGTTGCCCTCGACCACGTAGAGGTCGCCGAGATACTCGAGCAGGTCGATGGGGTCGCGGAGGCCCTCCTCCATAAGCTGGTCATAGAGGGCCATCCACTTGGTTGAGAACTCGGTGCCCGCATCGAGCAGCGGCATGAAGTCGCGGGCGAGCGAGTTGCTCCTGCCGTGCGTCTTCGTGCCGCCGATGAGCTCAACCGGAATCTCGCGCAGCCCGAGATCGACCCGCGAGGCCGTCGAGAGGCTGGGACAGCGCTCCTCGAGCACCGCAGGATACGGATCCAACTTCTTTCTCAAGCACTCCCAATACGTGCGCTTGCCCAATCTGAGGGCCTTCTTGTATTCCCCATAGGGGCTGCTTCGCAGGGAGAGCGCCGGAAGCTGTTCGAGGTCTTGGCCGCCATCGATCATGAGCACGCGATCTCGTACGTGTGGCCGAGCAGGTCGGCGTCGAGCTGCGCCCACGCGCTGCCGGCCGTGCGCCTGATGCGCAGACGGCCTTCGCCGGGAATCGACACCTCCAGATCGCCCTCGATATCGAAGGCGGGGTGCGTGTTGCGCAGCTCCATGAGCTGCAGCAGCTCCTTGACCACCGGGCGCTCCACCTCCCGCGCAATCTCCGCGCGCGTGTAGTAGTGGCGATTGATGTTGCGGCCCTCCTTGGTAGATTCAAGCAGCTCGATGTCGTTGGCACCCGCGAGCATACCCACATAATAGACCATGGGGATGCCCGGCGCGAACATCTGGATGGCGCGGGCGAGAGCGTATGCCGCATCGTCGTTGCCCAGCGCACTGTAGTAGGTGGTGTTGACCTGATAGATGTCCAGGTTGTTGTAGGCCTCGGTGTTGTAGATGCGCTTGACGTTGGCCCCCTGCGCGAACATGCGGTCCTTAACCCAATCGATCTGATCGTCGGGAAGCAGATCCTTCACATCGACGATGCCCAGGCCGTCGTGCGTGTCGAGCGTGGTGAACTGGCGCTTGGGGCTCATCTCGAGCCAGCGCTTGAGGTGGCGCCCCTCGCCCGCATAGAGGGCATGCAGCGTGAGTACCGGCAGCGCGAAATCGTAGATCCAGTATCCCATCTGGGCAACCTTGAGCTGGATGGAGTAGTGCTCGTGGATCTCGGGCAGCACCATCACGTCCTCTCCCAGCATGCCCTGGAGCTCGTCGAGCAGCTCGCTCGTATCGGGCTGCACGAAGAAGCAGCTGGTCCCGGCCTTTTTGCAGGCATAGGCGAAGGCATCAAGGCGCACGATGGAGGCGTTGGCGTCCGCCATGGTGGCGAGCGTGTGTGCGAAGAACCGCCTCACCCGTTCGCTCTGCACGTTGAGGTCGATCTGCTCCTCGCCGAAGGTGCACCACACCTTTTCGGACGTTCCGTCCGCGAATTCGGCTTCGGCATAGGGAGCGCGGGGCTTGCGTTTGTAGATGGCGTCCACCTGCTCCTGCGTGGGGAAGCCGCCCTCCCGTGCCCAAAAGTCCTTGTAGCGGATGAAGAAGTCCGCATACTCGCTTTGGTCCTTCTTGGCGAGAAAGTCTTGGAAATACGGGGATTGGCGCGAGATGTGATTGACCATGAAATCGAACATGAGGTAGCGCTTCTCGCCGATAGCGCGCACGTCGTCCCACGTTCCGAAGGCGGGATCCACGATATCGTAGCGCATGGGTGCGAATCCCCGGTCGGCCGACGAAGGGAAGAACGGCAGGATGTGCACGCCTCCCACAGCGCGGTCGAAGTGCTCGTCGAGCTCGGCGCGGAGCTCGGATAGGTTTGCTCCCAGGCTGTCGGCGTAGGTGATGAGCATGCACGAGTTGTTGAGTTTCATGGCGTTCGCCTCCTTGCGGGCAGCGGTCTACGGGCTCGGGGCGTGCGGCGCAGGCCGCTGCGCCCGAGCATCAGGCGCGCCCCGCCCCATGAGCTGGGGGCGGGGCGCTCGGGAAGGAAGGAGGGCGGGCAGAGCGATCGGGGGCATCCGCGCTCCGTCCACCGACAGGAGGGCCTTATACGTCGTAGTCCTTGCAGACCGGCTCGTTGCGCGTTGCGGAATCGGGGTCGAACCAGATGAGGTTGTTGCCCGAGGCCTTGTCGAAGAGCTGGATCAGGTCGGGTTTGGTGGTGAAGTTGACGGTGGCGCCCATCGACACATCGGCTGCAAGATCGACCGTGGGGATCACCATGACGACCTCGTCCTCGTTGGAACGGGCGTGGATGTTGTACTCGCTGCCCATCATCTCCGAAACCTCGATCTGCGCAGTGAGATCGCCCTCGCCGACCGTGATGTGCTGAGGGCGGATGCCCGCCACAACCTCGCATGCCTCCTGGCCGTTTTGGGCGAGCGCCTTCTGCTGGAAGGGACTCAGTTTGAACTTGACCCCGCGGATCTCGGCGTAGTAGACGCCGTTCTCCTTTAACAGGCTGCAGTTGTCGAAGAAGTTCATGACGGGCATGCCGATGAAGCCGGCCACGAAGAGGTTGACGGGCTTGTTGAAGACCTCCTGCGGCGTGCCGATCTGGTTGACGAAGCCGTCCTTCATGATGACGATGCGATCGCCCAAGGTCATGGCCTCGGTCTGGTCGTGCGTGACGTACATGAAGGTGGTGTTGATGCGCTGGCGCAGCTTGATGATCTCGGCGCGCATCTGGTTGCGGAGCTTGGCGTCCAAGTTGGAAAGCGGCTCGTCCATGAGGAAGACCTTGGGGTCGCGCACCATGGCGCGGCCGATGGCAACGCGCTGGCGCTGGCCGCCGGAGAGCGCCTTGGGCTTGCGGTCGAGGTACTGGGTGATGTCCAGGATCTCGGCGGCCTCGCGGACCTTGCGGTCGATCTCGGCCTTTGGAGTCTTGCGCAGCTCCAGGGAGAAGGCCATGTTCTGATAGACCGTCATCTGCGGGTACAGCGCGTAGCTTTGGAAGACCATCGCGATGTCGCGGTCTTTGGGAGCGATGTCGTTCATGTATTTGCCGTCGATGTAGAGCTCGCCGTCTGAGATCTCCTCCAGGCCCGCGACCATGCGCAGCGTGGTGGACTTGCCGCAGCCCGAGGGCCCGACGAGCACGATGAACTCCTTGTCACGGATCTCGATATTCACGTCATGGACGGCGGTCACGTCGCCATCGTAGACCTTCTTGATGTTTTTCAGCACAACCTCAGACATGTTTGCTGCTCCTTCCTCTCGCCCGCGTCTCGCGCGGGCGCATTGCTATACAAGGTCGTACTTCTCCACGTCCATGACCGCGCGCCCGTCTGCAAAGAACGAGATGCCGCCAAAAACGGGATCGGTTGGTATCGTCATGGTGAGCGTCTGCTCCCCTTCTCCCACGAAGACCTCGGCGCTGAAGCGGTCGAGGATGATGCGCAGGCGCAGCACGCCGTCGTAGGAGGCGAGATGGCACTTGCGGTCCTTCACCACGGCGCGGCGCAGGCCCGAGTGCTTGCGGTTGATCTTGAGCATGCGCTCCGAAGGGCGGAACAGCACCGACGAGCGGAACTTCTCGCCCTGGGCGAACCAGATGGTGAACTCGTGGTAGGGCTGGTCCTGCTCGGCGGGGCGCACCTCTACGGTGAGATCCACGCAGCGGCCGGATATGCCTTCGAGCTCCACCTTGCCCTCGACCAGCACGTTCTCATAGGCAACCCGGTTCTCCCGCGCATCCTCGAGCTCGCGTACCGGCTGCTGGTAGAGCCTGCCGTTGCGCACCGAAAGCTCGCGCGGGATGGTGACCTGGCCGAACCACGGCCTGTTGCCGCCCATGGAGATGGAATCCCAGTTCTGCATCCACGCAACCATGATGCGGCGTCCGTCGGGCGAGAGCAGCGTCTGCGTGGCATAGAAATCGATGCCGTAGTCGATGGGATGCAGCTCCTCTCCCACGAGCATGCCGGTTGCGCCGTCGAGATGGCCGATGATGGCAAGGGTGCCGTTGCCGCTCGCGAACTCGTCCGCCTCCGCGAGCATGTCCTGCGGGCTCACCAGAAGCACCTGCTTGCCGTCGAGCTCGAAGGTGTCGGGGCATTCCCACATGCTGCCGTATCGCATGTTGTTCTCGGCCAAAACGCATTCGAACTCCCATGCGATGCCGTCCGGGCTCCTATACTGCAGAATCTTGCCGTTGGAGAGCTCTTCGCGGGGCGCATCGTCGCAGGCGCCCAGCACGCAGCGGAATGTTCCGTCGGGTTCCATCCAGATCTTCGGATCGCGAAAATCGCGGTGGCTGAAGCCTTCGGGAAGCTGACCGCCGTCGATGACCGGGTTGCCCTCGTATTTTACGTAGTCCATGCCATCGCCGAAGGCGATGCACTGCGTCTGCCGCACCTCGATGGAGCCGTCGAGGTTGTTGTCGATCTTCCTGACGCCCGTGTACATGAGCATGTGGCGACCATCGGGAAGCACGATCGCGCTGCCCGAGAAGCACCCGTACCCATCGTAGGGCTGATCGGGCGCGAGCGCTGCGGGGAGATGCTCCCAATGAACCAAGTCGCTGCTCACAGCATGGCCCCAATGCATGAGGCCCCATTTGGTATCATACGGGTAGTACTGGTAGAAAAGATGGTACTTCCCTTGATAGAAGGAAAGGCCGTTGGGATCGTTCATCCATCCTATGCGTGCAGGCAGATGGACGAGAGGGCGATCTCCCTCGGGAATGTTCCCGCTGAACAGTGCTTCGTGGCGGCGCGCCGCATACAGGGTTTCGCTGTCGGTATAGGCACTCATGCTCGCGGATTTCCTCTTTCAACGTGATCATAGGGCGGTTCGCGATGCCCCGCTCCCGAAGGAGCGGGGCATCAGGGGGATTGCTATGCGAGGTAGGCGTCCAGGTACTTCTGGTGGATGGCCAGGAACTCCTGCAGGCCGTACGCCTCGAGATCGGACTGGAGCTTGTCCCAGTCGGCGTCGGTGAAGCCGTTCATGATGCTGTCGGACTTGAACGTATTGATGCACTTCATGATGTCGGCCATAAGGTTGGAAACCTTCGTGGTGTCATCCGGATTCATGAACACGTTGGGATAGCAGTACTTGAAGTTCATATCGGGCGTGTAGATCTGCTCGATCCAGTCGAGGCGGTACTGGGCATCGTCCGGGCAGGTCACATACACGTCATAGTAGCTGTCGAGAATAGCGAGCGGGCCGTTGACGGACTCGGCCTCGCGAACCTCGACGGGAGAGGCGTCGCCGAGCCAGGTGTGCTTGAGCATGGGTTCGCCCGCCTCGTTGGTGCTCATCTCGAAGATATCGAACTCGTCATCCTCACCGTAGGTGCCCCAGTTGTTCTGCGGTGACTGCATAGGATCATACATCTGGTCGATCCAAGCGGCGACGAGGGCAGGGTTTGCGGCAGCGGCGGTGACGACACAGCGGCCGCGCTGGAAGCCGGAGGTAAATGAGCCGGTCTGCGGAGTGATGTTGACCATATCCGCCTTGAGGGCAGGCAGCGGCACCCAGTGCTCGCCGGCGATCAGATCATCCATGCTGACCTGGGCGATATTGGCTACGTCCCAAGAGAAGAGCACGCCATAGCGCCCGCTCTTGCCCTTGGCGACGTAGGTGGACCACTCCTGGGTAAAGGCTTCAGCATCGATGAGGCCCTGCGCGTAGAGGCCGTGCAGCCATTCGGTGCCCTTCTTGAAGCCCTCGGAGTTAGCGACGCAGAGCACCTGCGCGTCATCGGTCACCACGATGTGCTTGCCTCGGTCGGGGTCTCCGTATCCCTCGCCGAAGCCGTTGATCAGGATGTAGGGGTCCTGATCGCCATCGTTCAGGATGCAGGACATGGGGATGATGTCGCCGTCGATGTTGAACTGGCTCCTGAGCTCTGCAGCGTTGTCCTTGAAAGCGACGAGGACGGCCTCGAACTCGTCGACGGTGGTGGGCATGGAGAGGCCGAGGTGGTCGAGCCAATCCTTGTTGATGAAGGGCATGTTGCCGATGGTCTGGATGGCGGTCTTCTCGTAGCCGAGCTGCTCGATCCAGGGGAAGGCCCAGATGTGGCCGTCCTCGTCCTCGCACATGGTGCGGTACTCGGGGGCAAGCTCGAAGACCGCTTGGAGGTTGGGCATGTAGGCGTCGATGAGCTCCTCCACGGGGATGATGACGCCCTGCTTTGCGTATTTGAGCAGCTCGGTGTCGCCGAAGCCCGCGTTGAACACGAAGTCGGGCAGGGTGTTGATGTTGGACATCTCGAGCGCGATCTTATCGCCCCACTGGTCGCCCTGGATGGTCTTCCAGTCGATGTGGACGTTGGTCGCCTCTTCGAGGCGCTTGAAGATGGTGCGGTTGTTGGGTTCGGGCTCGCTGCCTGCTGGGAAGTTGGTGAGACCGGATAGCGTGGCGGTCTCCGCGAGCGGGAAGGCAAGGTCGGCAGGGTCGACGTCGGCGGTGTCGCCGCCCGTGGGGGAGCCGCCACCGCCGCAGGCAGCGAGCGCAGCTGCGCTTGCAGCGGCGGACAGGGCGAGGAACGAGCGGCGGTTCAGGGTTTTCTTCATGGTGAGAATCCTCTCTTGACGCTACAATACGTATGGAAAGCCGGTGCGGTGCCTAACCCTTGACAGCGCCGGCCATGATGCCGCTGTCGAAGTACCGCTGAAAGAACGGGTACATAATCAGCAGCGGAACGCTGGAGATTATGATGGTGGCGTATTTCAGCAGCTCGGCGAGCTGTGCGCGTTCGGCCGTGCTCTGCATGTCGGACACCATGCCGGGCTCCGGCTGGTTCTGGATCAGGATGGAGCGCAGCACGAGCTGCAGGGGCTGTTTGGACGCGCTGTTGAGATAGATCATCGCGTCGAAGTAGCTGTTCCACATGCCGACGAAGTTCCACATGGCGATGGTGGCGATGATGGGGGTGCACACCGGGAGCAGCACGCGGAAGAAGTAGACCATCTCATTGGCGCCGTCGATCTCGGCTGCCTCCTGCAGATCGCGCGGGATGCCCTGATAGTAGGTGCGCGCGATGATCATGTTGTAGACGCCGAATGCGCCCGGCAGCACGATGGCCCAGATGGTGTCGAGCATACCGAGGTCGCTGATGAGCAAGTAGGTGGGGATCAGGCCGCCGCCGAAGAACATGGTGATCATGAAGACCAGGCTGAAGAACCCCTTGCCCTTGAAGTCGTCACGCGACATGGGGTAGGCGGCGAGCAGGGTGACCGCAACCGAGAGGGCGGTGAACACCACGGAGTAGATGATGGCGTTCTTAAAACCGGTCCAAATCTGGCTGTTGGAGAGAACGCGCTCGTATGCGGTGGTTGTCCACTTGGCGAAGTCGAAGGTCAGACCCGTGTTCTGCAGGGTGACCGGATCGACGAACGACGCCAGGACGATATAGACCATGGGCAGGATGATGGCCAGACAGAACACGAGAAGGATGACGTAGCCGATGACCATGATGGTCTTGTCTTCTGCGGGAAGTTTGGCGAATGCGCTCGCTTTTTTCTTTGCCACGGCGCTCACCTCCTAATACATGCCCTTGCCGTCGTTCAGCTTCTTAACGATCTGGTTCATGGAGATCAGAAGCACGACGTTGATGATGGTGTTGAACAGGCCCACGGCAGTGGAGAAGCCGTAGTTGCCGTCGAGAAGACCCACTTTATAGACGTAGGTGGAGATGATCTCGGACGAAGCCAGATTGAGGTCGGTCTGAAGGGCGTAGGCCTTCTCGAAACCGACGCTCATGATGTTGCCGACGCTCATGATGAACTGGATGAGCACGGTATCGCGGATGGCAGGCCACTCAACGGCCCTGATCTGCTGGATGATGTTGGCACCGTCGATAACCGCGGCTTCTTTAAGGTCTTTGCTGGCATTGGAGAGCGCGGCGGTGTAGATGATGGATGCCCAGCCTGCGCCCTGCCAGATGCCCGATGCGATATAGATGGTGCGGAACGCCTCGGGCATGGTCATGAAGTTCCAGTTGGTGCCGAGCACCATGTTGATGAGGCCCGTGGGCGACAGCAGGATGCGCACGATACCGCAGAGAACGATGACCGAGATGAAGTTAGGCATGTACAGGATGAGTTGGATCCTCTGCTTGAGCTTGGTGCTCAGAACCCTGTTGAGCAGGAAAGCGAGGAGGATGGGTGCGGGAAACCCCCAGAGCAGGCCGAACACGCTCAGCTTGAGCGTGTTCATGAGGTAGCGCATGAAGTCCGGCGAAGATAGGAAGCGCTCGAAATGGGCAAAGCCGACCCACTCGCTGCCGAAGACGCCGCGGAACGGGTTGTACTCCTCGAATGCGATGAGGACGCCGCCCATCGGGATATAGCGGAAGACGATCGTCAGCACGAAAGCAGGCAGGATGAACAGCGCATAGAGCTGCCAATGCTGGCGCACATAGACCAAGGCGTTATGGAGCTTTCCACCTCCCCCTGCCGTCTTGGTGGTGGCAGACTGCGTGCTGCTCATGACGGACCCTCCTTTCCCCTGATGCCAGTTGTGATGAGCGTGCGTTTGCAATCAAAAAAGACAGTGCCTCGACAATGAGTTTACGTTTGCACTATTACATATGTCAATATGCAAAGCGTGCATTTGCAACTTTTCGGTTAGTGCAAATTACCAGCACGGATATTGGATCGCAGGCCGGACCCGACAGCACGACGCGCCGCCCCCTAGGAGACGGCGCGTCTGGGTTGACCGGGTGCAGCTCGACGATATCGTGCACCGCATGCGTGCGGTGCGGCGGGCTACGCGCGAGAAGGATGCGCCAGCCAATCGGATCTCAAAATGGCATACCAGCTGGCATCGCAGATCCCCTGGTTGCTGCGATCGGAGCTGCGCAGGGTGCCCTCGTAGCTCATCCCGCACTTCTTCATGACCATGCCCGAATGGGGGTTGTTGGGGTCGTGCCTGCTTTCGATACGGTTCGCTTCCACGTTCTCGAAGAAGAAATCGATCACCGCCTGCAGAGCTTCCGAGGTGATGCCCTGATGCCACCAGGCTCGCCCGATGCAGTAGCCGATATGCACCATGGACACGCCGTCATTCATACCAACTGCGGAGATGCTGCCGATGGGCTCGTCGCCGAGCTCCTTCAGCACGATGGCCCATTGGTAGTAGCTCTCGTTCTGGTAGGCCGAAACCCAGCTTTCGAGCACGTCCCGTGTGACCTCGACGCTGGTATGGGCAGGCCAGGTAAGGTATTTCGTCACCTCGTCGTCGGACGCCCAGTTTTTGAACATGGCCTCCGCATCATCGACCGAGAACCGCCGCAAGACCAGCCTGTCCGTCTCCAGCCGCTGCGTTCCGCAATGTTTCATGCGCTCACCTTCTCACATGTTCTAGGACATCTACCTGCTTTGAACTATATCAGCTGACGAAGAGAGGTCGCCGACGGGCCCCGCGCTCGGCTGCCGGCCCACCATGGCCTGCAGCACGAGCGGCTAGCGTTTTCTCTATCTCCGCAGCTAAAAGCCTTGCCGAACAGGAGCTGAGGTGCACGCCGTCCACGCTCGTGGTTAAGCCCCTGGCTTTTGAAAAGCAGTCTTTGCTAAGCGGGAACAGGGTCATCATAAGGGCGTCTGCAATTCTGATCACATTCTTGTGCCGCCATGTGTATTCACGCGAATCGGAAGGTATCATCTCCGTTTGCAGCCTATACGTATCGATGAACGGGCAGCTGTATGCATCGGCCACCTCATGCATCACCCTATTCCTCTTCTTCAGGAGCTCGTGAGGGAAGCCTTCCAAGTTGATAAAGGGCATCCCCAGGACAATGACCGGTTTGCACCTCTCATGGAGTAGGCTTACCGTCTTCTTGAAAGCCTGGTGGAACTCCTCATCGTTCTCAATGCACTTCATGACCTTGCATCGCAGGCTCATGTGTAAAGACCACAGTGGGGAGACGGTTTTTAGATACGGCAAGAGAAGGTCGTTTGTTCCGATGCCGAGAATATACGCTTCTGCATCATACTTTCTTGCATCGATCATGCCCTTGAGCCTGGCATAAGCTCCCCTGACGGTGTCTCCGTTCCTGCCTTTGTTTATCAACCTATAACGTGTGTTCTGCCGAAGAAAATGAATGTACGAGTATCCGACATTCCCAAACGTCAGGCTATCACCAACGCATAGTATGTCCATCTGGCTGTCCCCTCGGTTTTCGGTCTGAACAAAACCTCCGCCCTTACCGTGGGCGTTTCTCCAATCACGAAGACGCAGCTTCGTTTTATCGGAATGATATCAGGATGAGCGGAATAATACCTGTACTAGCTACCGGACCGCAGCGTGCGTCATGCGGAACTCCGCTCGTGTCAGAAGATTGGGCGGGGACATGCGGGGCTCTCCTCTCGCTTACAAAGCCCAGCTTCCCTCTGATGGACCTGCAGATGGGGCTAGGCAGGTTTATGTTCCAGAGCACAGGGCAACATCCGCATGGCACATGGCGCAGCGTGCCCATCTCGGTCGATTGTTCGGGACAGGAAATCGCGTGGGCCCGTCTCGAATAATAGACCGAGACGGGCACGTTGGATATACGCCCTCAACCGATGGGAGAATGCAGGACCTCGGGCTCGCCAGCGTTACATCACGCGCCGCTCTTTGCTCCCGCCTCGGCAGCCACCTCGACGCAGAAGCCGTGATGTCCGCAGGATGGGCAGACAAGCTTTCGCGTGGCAGGCGTATGGTTTGCGAAGAGCGCCTCTTTGAACGCGGGCATGAAAACCGTATGGCACTGCGGGCAGATATACGCAACGTTTCTGAGGTACCAACGGGCTATCAGCACACCGCAAGGAATTGCGGTAGCCACCCATACGGGGAACAGCCACCAGATTCCCCGGGTGATCCACAGAATGATGGCCGACCACTGCAGGACGGCCAGCGGTATTCCGGCGATCACCATGGTCGCATGAATCCTCTTGAGCTTATTTTTGCTGGTCATGGCATGCGCTATGTCGCCGATGAATTCGAGGGAGAACTCGCTCACGCCCTTAAGGCCGACCTTCAGCTCTTCAAGTTTGCGCAGCTTCTCATGCAGCTCATCTGCTTCTTCCCTCAACGTCGCTTCCTGCTGATCGAGCAGCAAGGCGATGACGCTTTCGGGGTCTTCTTCGGAAAGGAGCTGGCTGATCGAGCCGATAGAGAAACCAAGCTCCCGAAGGAAGCAGATGACTTTCATGCGTTTCACGTCATCTTCGGAATACAGCCTCCTGCCGCCTTCGGTCAGCTCGCTCGGCACGAGGATGCTGCGCGCATCATAGTATTGAACCGTGCGGACGGTCACGCCGCAGAGCTTGGCAACTTCGCCCGTCGTGTATTTCGACATAGCGTTTCACCTCCTTCATGCCGAGCGTAGTTCACGACGCAGCGTCACGAGCAACCCCTGACGTACGGGGATTTTATATAGCAGGGTATTCTCGGCGCATTTCGGTCGCCGAACTATCCGCAGTTTTCTAAAATCATTCTGACTGCCGTGACGGGTGAGCCGAGCAGCAGCGTCTCTTCGCCTCCGTCCAGATGGTATCCGCACCGCATATAGAACTGAATCGCCTTCTCATTGCCTTTCAGCACCCAAACTGCAATTGTGGGATACTCGGAAAGCTGCGAGAGCGCCTCCTGCATCAGGCGATAGCCAGCGCCTCGTCCGTGATACTCCGCAAGAACGTATATGGCGTAAATCTCCCCGGTGTTTTCGAGTTCGTCACCGCGATACCGGCCGTAGCTCACAAAGCCGATAACGGCATCGCCGTCTTTTGCGATGAGCGTATTGTCGAACCTGCCACGGGCTATGCTTTCGCACTTTTCCAGAGTCAGCTCGTCAAGGAATTGCCGATCTACGATGCCTCGGTAGGTTTCTTGCCATGATTTCCAATGGACGTACGCCTTGCCCGTGATCTCATCAGCGGTCTCCATCTGCTTTATGACCATGTCCACCGATAAGCACCTCCGCACGCATCAGATTCTTTCATCAGTTACGATATGCTCGATTCCGCCGTGCTCCAACTGCAGGTAATCCTGCAAAAACGCAGGGAACGCCACGTGCTTGTCAAGCTCTCTCGTGCCTCCCGTATAAGCGGATCGTCTCGGCATCTTCACGCTCAATGTATCCGCCGCTGTTATTCTGCCTCATCTGCACGCTTGCCCCAAAAGCCTCCCATGGAAAGGAAGGAGAACGCCCCGGAAACAAACAGGATCAGCCGAACCAACTCCCGCACGCCCTGCTTCGCGGATATCAAAGCAATTGCCTGGGCGGCGTCCCCGACCTGAAGTTCCTGAAGTTGGAGCTGCCGAGACTCCAGGGCGTAGACCGTTGGTTCCACGATGACTGCCAGAATGCACAGGAGCAGGGCGGAGATGATGACTGTTGCCTTGGTGCTGCCCGACGTTTTTGCGCGTGCCAGCATCATAAGGCAGAAGATGTCGGCTGCCGCAAATCCGACGCTGCCCACAAGGGCCGCTGTTGGGGCTGCCTGGATTTCTCCGAGCCCGGTGATTCCCACCCATTCGGGTCTCGCTGCGACAATGCAGCATAGCGCGACGGCGATTGCCGCCAAGACGAGGGCGATGATCTGCAGTGTTCTTGCGCCTTTGATCATCATGCTAAAACCTCTTTCCTCGCTTGCCTGCAACGGGTCTTGTTTATCTCGGCGTTTAAGTAATTATACAAAAAGCCGATTGCGGGGGCGATTCGCCATCCCCCAGCATCGTTTTGGGAGTAAACAGCTCCTCGTGCTGGCTGACGGGTTTGAGCGTGCCCATGGTGAAGGAGCGTTACCGCTCCCATCACGATCCAAAGCACTGTCAGAATACCGGTTCCTGCCACAGCCGCCCAGAAGCCGTGCCCCCGGTTGACCTTGAGCTGGTCAGCGGTCTGTCACGCGGGGGCGCTGGCCATCAGCGCCCGCCATAGGTGTTGATTACGTCAGACAGTAAACCTGCTTAATTCTTTTTTGCAACATAAAGGCGTTCATGCGCTTCGTCCTTGGCGAGTGACTTCTTTGACGCCGGAAAAGCATGTGAAATGACCGCCCGCCATCATAGGTGCTTTTTGTTTTCAGCAGTTCTATGTAGTTCCATATACATCGAAGTTTGCTCTTCATCCTCAGAAATCAGGTACGCCGGAAAGGCTTTCTGTTGAAATCCCAATCTCTTATACAATGCAATCGCTTTCGAATTCTCTGGATTTGGATCGACCCAAACCTTCTCTGCACCGTTTCGGAATGCTTCTTTGATTGCATGGGATAGCCCTGCCGTTGCAATGCCCCGTCCCCGTGCAAATCCAAACAGCTTTATGTCCAATGCGGCGCTTTTATGCTCTTCGTCGATCTTATAGAACGATTCCCCGCAGTATCTTCCATCTTCAAATATCGAATAGTGATTCAGGACAGGCCTGTTGGATTCAATCCACTTGAACCAGTTTTGCATCGCTTCGTCTGTTTCGATCAAACCATTCGGAAATCCGACGAATTGCATGACGTTTCCATCAGCCCAAAGCCGCTGAACATCATCAATATCTTTACTAGTTGTCTCCTTCACTTCAATCATCTTATGGCCTCCGCAAACTCCGATTGTCTACTTCATTCTATCTTTTTCAAATAGTCGGCGTCCTTTGTTTCATAGGGGACTGAAATGAAATCCTTTTTTGGTGGTACAGACAGCATACCGTTTTGCCTAAATTGCAAGTATCTTCATCGGATTGCTTCATTGTTTTTTAGCTTCGCTTTGGTATTACAGTTTCAAAACTGCTATAATTCCGCCCTCATCCATATCCCCGGTTTCCACAAAGCCAAAAGACCGATACAGACTTCGGTCCGTCTCATTTTCCGGTTCATGGGAAAGCCGGCATTGTTCCGCTTTTTGTCCCAGCGGCACTGATCAATCATCAGACGCCAGAGGTTATGGTTCTCTTCTGCTATCGGCGGCGCATCATCCCAATAACTATCTGGCGAATTAGAATTGGGGCGAGACAACCTTGGGAGAGCTGATGTCCAATCGAAGCTAGGCCTTTCGTTTGCGATGGGGCATGGGGCGGCGCTCGTTTCCAGCGAAGCCCCGCTCACCTCCAGATTCCCCTCGAAATTCGAAGTTATGTACGATGCTACGATGGCTTACGCGACAAGCGCGTCAAATATGCCCAGATGCACATGTGCGCCTATCGTGCTGTTGTCGGTCCAACCGTGCATAACTTCGAATTTCGAGGGGAATCTGGAGGTGAGCGGGGCTTCGCTGGAAACGAGCGCCGCCCCATGCCCCATCGCAAACGAAAGGCCTAGCTTCG
>JAWRJQ010000098.1:0-7229 GCA_040307385.1 Atopobiaceae bacterium | reverse complement strand
GGATGTCGGGGCCGATGCCGTTGATCTCGGTCTCCTCCTTGGCCTTCGCCTTCACGTTGATGCGGGTCATGCCCTTCTCCACCTTAACGAAGTCGCAGGTGACGCCGAACTGCGCGAGCATGTTCTCGAGGGCGATGCCGGTGAATCCAGCGTAGAAACCCAGGGCGCGGCTCTCGTGGCCGAGGTTGCCGAGCACGATGGAAACGTTGACGCCCTTGCCGCCGGGCAGGATCCGCTCGTAGTTCACGCGGTTGATCTCGCCCAGCGTCAGCTGGTCGAGACGGACGATGTAATCGAGGGCGGGATTGAATGTGACGGTATGGATCATGCGGCACCTCCAGCAAACGTGCGGTTCTTGTCAACGAGATCGTTTTGGCTGCATGAGCGGCGCCGATAAGGCGCATGCAGCCTCTCCGTCACTCATTCCAGTCGATCGTATAGCCGTTCTCGGCCAAAAACTCGATGACCTGATGGTAGCCGGGCATCGACTTCTGCGCGCCGATCTTGGTGGTGCAGAGCGCACCTGCGGCGGACGCCGCGATCATGGACTCCTCGAAGGGGCGGCCGGCCGCGAGCTCGGTCACGAGCGCGCCGAGGTAGGCGTCGCCCGCACCCGTAGGATCGATGGTCTCCACATTGAAGGACGGCGCCGCATAGACCTTATCGCCCACAAGCGACGCGGAACCCTTGGATCCGAGCGTGATGACGGTCTGGCCCACGCCGCGCTCCGCAAAGAATGCCAGCGCACGGCGCATGCTCGTGGCGTCGCTCGGGTTGATGCCGCAGAGCTCCTCGCATTCCGCCTCGTTGATGCACAGGATGTCGAGCGCGGCGTAGACCTCGTCGGGCAGCTCGAGCGCGGGCGATGCGTTCATAACCGTCTTGAGGCCCATCTCATGCGCGAACACGACGGATTTGACGGTGGCCTCGAAGTCGCATTCGAGCTGGGTGAGAAACACATCGCCGCGCTCGGCGAGGCCGCGCAGGGCGGTGCGCACGGTATCGAAGTTCATGCGCTGGTTGGCACCCGTATCGACGATGATGCGCTTATCGCTTTCGGTGCGGATGATGAGGGCAGTTCCCGTGGGGAAGTGGCGCGAGACGCTCACGTTCTCGCACGAGACGCCGTAACGCACGAGCGATGAGACGAGGTCGCGGCCGAAGGCGTCGGGCCCCACGCACCCGAGCATATAGGTCGAGGCTCCCATGCGCGCGGCGGCCACCGCCTGGTTACCGCCCTTGCCGCCTGAATTGATGAAGAATCCCGTGCCGTGGACGGTCTCGCTTGAACGCGGCATGCGCTCGCATTCAATGGAAAGATCGGCGTTGAGCGAACCGAACACGATGACCTTTGACATTATTCCTCCTCTTGAGATGCCTCCTCGGGCCTTTCCTCGCCTTCATAACGGGCACGCGCCTCCGCCTCGCGGCGTGCACGGTTGCGCTCGAACTCCTCGGGCGTGAGCACGTCCTCGATGCGTAGGTTGACGCCTGCGACCTCGAGGCCGGTCATGGCGAGGACGCTCTCCACCACGGCGCGCTTGGTATCCTCGAACACCTGCGGTGCATATGCGCCGTACGCCATGAGGATGGAGATGTTCACCTTGACGGCGTTCTCGGGCGTAACCTCCACGGTGACGCCCTTGGTGGTGTCGTCGACGCCGAACGTGCTCTGGAAGCGGTTGAACCAGCTGCCCTTCATGCCGAGCACCCCGGGTACGTCGCGCACGGCGATGGCGACGATCTTCTCGATAACCCCGTTGGAAAAGGTGAGTGCGTCGTCGCTCGAGGTTTCCTCGGGATTCGACGGGTCGCTGGCGGCGGCATCGGCCAACGCGAGTTCCAGCTCCATCATGGGAGCATCTTCGGAGGCTTCTTGGAACGCACGGGGAGTCTCGTCCGTCAGCTCAACATCTCTGCTGTCATCCATGCTGCTGCTTCCTTCCAAAGACAGGCCGCTGCTAGGAGCGCCGATTGGAGATGAACCGCCTGATCGTGCGCACGATCTTAGGGTCGCCGTCGGCGATCTGGCCAACGGCGACGCCCACCGTCACGAAGGCGGCGGCGATCAGGGCACGCCATACGCCGATGATGAAGATGAGCACCGCGATGACAAAGCCGAGAAAGCCGAAGATGACGGCATATTCCTTGCCCGGGAAGGTGCGCTTGAACCACGCGGACACCTTGCCGAAGTAGGCGCCTACCGATGTTTTGCCCGCCTGCGGAGCCGGATCCGCCATGGGCGGGGTTTCCGGCGCGGGTTGCGTGTGCGGGGAGGCCTCAGCGGCGGGCTTCTCCTGCTCGATCGTCATCTTGGGAGCGTTGAACTCATCGGCCATGACTATTCCTCCCGATTGGCTTCCGACTCGGCCTGGGGCGCATCGGAAGAATGGAACGTTGCCATGTCGAGGGTGATCTCGCTCGTCGGCTCGGAGACGGGCTGATCAGGCGTATAGGAAGCTGCAGGATAGGCGCCCTCCGGAGCGGTATCGAGCGCAGATGCGGGGGCGGGAGCGGGAGCCACGGCGGTGGTCACCTCCTCGGGTTCCTCGAACTCGATGCTGATGGATGAGATGCTGTCGCCGCAGACGGCCGCGAGGCCGGTTGCGAGGCGGCTGTGGAGCTCGTTGCCCTTGGAGATCACGTCCACCGAAGTGCCCGGCAGCACGCGCGCGTATACCTTGATGTTGCGGCGACGGCGAGCGTCCACATCGACCCTCACGGCGGTGCAGGTTCCGTCTTCCTCGATGATGTGCGCAGCCTGGCTTGCGATGGCGTCTCGGGATACAGTGATCCTACCGCCGTCCACAGACGTCACGAGGATGATCTTCTTGTTGGCGCGCGAGAACAGCGAGCGGAAGAGCATGATCACAAAACCGCACGCAACGAGGCAGACAAGCACCTCGAGCACGAAGAAGTAGGTACGGTTGCCCGTGATCAGGCCCGCAGCCTGCCGCTGCCAAGGGCCGACCCAAGGAAGAACAAGGGAGGCGAGGACGAGCATCCCCGCAAGGGAGAAGATGAAAAGACAGAGGCGCTTGAACCCATTCATGGGAGACTCCTTAGACGAACCGGCATCTCTGCAAGCAGATTGCTGCACGGTATTAGGATACCGCAAGAGCGGGACAACGGTATTTGGAGGCCCCGCCAAAGGACAGCACCCCCATTCAGGGAGTATCCCCCATTGGGGGATGAAAAAACGGCAGCCCGAAGGCTGCCGCTGCAACGTGCTCCGAGCAGGAAGCTTACTCGTCTTCGAGAGCAGCCGCGATCTCGTCGGTCACATCCATGGTGTTGTAGACGTTCTGGACATCCTCGAGATCGTCGAGCTTATCGGCGAGACGCTGGACCTTCTTTGCATCGGCGACGGAGACGGCGGTGGGAGTGGTGGGAACGCGCGTGAGCTCGGCGCCCTTGACCTCGATGCCCTGCGCCTCGAGGCCCTTCTGAACATCCTGCATGTTGTCGTACTGGGTCCACACGATCCACTCGTCGCCGGCGTCCTCGTAATCGTCGCCGCCGGCCTCGGCAACGGCCATCATGAACTCGTCCTCATCCTCGGCGTTGGGGCGATCGGCAACCTTCTTGTCGTCGCTCTTGATGACCTTATCGACCGCGATGGTGCCCTTGCGCTCGAACTGGAAGGCTACGGAGCCGGAGGTGCCGAGGTTGCCGCCGGAATGGGTGAAGGCGGAGCGCACGTCGGCGGCGGTGCGGTTCTTGTTGTCGGTGAGGCACTCCACGTAGAAGGCGACGCCCGCGGGGCCGTAGCCCTCGTAGACGATCTCCTCGTAGACGGTTGACTCGGCACCGGAGCCGAAGGCCTTGTCGATGGCCGCCTTGATCTTGGCGTTGGGCATGGAGACCATGCGGGCGCGGGCAACGGCGGACGCGAGGGAGGCGTTGTTGTCGGGGTTGGGATCGCCGCCCACCTTGGCGGCAACGGTGATGTTGCGGGAAAGCTTGGAGAACAGCGACGAGCGCTTGGCGTCGATAGCCGCCTTCTTATGCTTGGTGGTTGCCCACTTTGAGTGTCCGGACATGCAGGTCTCCTTGAATCGGATGGGTAGAACATATCTATGATACTAGAAAAAGACACCTCGAGGCACAATCGTCTGCACTGTTTTGGGCTGCGGCACCGCGCGGCATTCTGTGATCATTCTGTGCAGCTGCCCGCGTCAAGAGCGCATATCCCATCCCCCGCGCAGCGCCGCCAGCTTTTGTGTTGACTGTGTTCAAGAAACTCAATAGAGTTTACTTTTGTGAACAGCGTCGAAGCCGATACATGCCAAGGCGCACGGCATGGTGCCCATCGTCAGCAGGGACCCTGCAGCCTGAGGCCGCCCCGCGAAGGACTGCCGCATCCAAGCCAACGCGCCCGCGACGATGCTCGGAAAGGACACGAAGAGCAGTGAAGGTTGACAACGCCATCATCATGGCAGCGGGAACGTCCAGCAGGTTCGCCCCCCTCTCCTATGAGCGGCACAAGGGCCTCACCCTCGTGCGGGGCGAGGTGCTGATCGAGCGGCAGATCGAACAGCTCATCGCCGCCGGCGTGCCGCAGATCTACATCGTCACCGGATACAAGGCGGAGCAGTTCGACTACCTGCCCCGAAAATACGGCGTGCAGCTCATCCATAACCCGAGCTACCTCGTACGCAACAACAACGGCTCCATCTGGGCTGCGCGCGACGTCCTCTCCAACAGCTACGTGTGCTCGTCCGACAACTACTTCTGCGAGAACCCGTTCGAGAGCGAGGTCGACAGCGCCTACTACGCGGCGGAGTACGCGACGGGTCCCACGGCCGAGTGGTGCATGGAGGAAGACGAGCAGGGTAATATCTGCTCCGTCACGGTGGGCGGCTCCGATGCGTGGTACATGATGGGCCACACGTTCTGGAGCAGCGCGTTCTCCCGCACGTTCCTCGCAATCCTCGAACGGGAATACAACCTTCCCGAAACCGCGGGAAAGCTCTGGGAGAAGATCTTCATGGAGCACCTCGACACGCTCAAGATGCGCATCAGGCGCTACGCCCCGAACGCCCTGTTCGAGTTCGACACCCTCGATGAGCTCAGGATGTTCGACGAAAGCTACATCGCCGACACGCGATCGGCCCTGATCAAACGCGCCGCGAGCGCGCTAGGCGCATCCGAAGCCGACATCTCGAACATCACGTCCCTCAAGAGCGACAACACGGAGGCTGCGGGCTTCCAGTTCGATTGCAGGGGCGCGACCTATTCCTTCACCTACGGCACAGATGAGCTGACGCAGCTCAAGGGTTAACCGGTTTGGCGCGCAGCGGAACCGGGAGAAAGGACGAAGACATGGCAGAGCTTATCCGCGAGATCGAGGAAGAAGACATCCCCAAGTTGAAGGAGCTTCTGACCCTCGTATTCGAAGACGACGCATATACGGACATCGAACGTCTCGGCGGCATGATGAACCACTCCTACAAGATCACGCGCGCCGACGGCAGCGAGTATCTGTGCCGCATCCCGGGCGAGGGCACGGGAGAGCTGGTCGATCGCAGCGACGAGCGGAAAAGCACCGAGCTCGCCTGCAAGCTGGGCATCGACTCCGAGCTGATCTTCTTTGGGGATGACGGCCGCAAGGTCATGCGCTTCATCAAGGATCCGCAGCCCAACAGCCTCGAGATCATGCGCAGGCCCGAGAACCTCACGCAGGCAGCCGCCATCTTCCGCAAACTGCACGCCTGCGGCGTCGACACCGGCGTGCGCTTCGAGGTCTTCGAGATGGCCGCCCTCTACGAGAAGGTCATCCGCGAGGGCGGCGTTGCGCTCTACAACGACTACGACGAGGTCAAGCAGACCGTCATGGACATCAAAGCGTCGATCGACGCGATGGGCGCCGCGCGCAAGGTTCCCTGCCACAACGACAGCCTCGTGGGCAACTGGGTCATCGGCGGCGACGGCAAGCTCTGGCTCATCGACTGGGAGTTCTCCGGCATGAACGAGCCCATGTGGGACCTCTCGTGCCTCTCCATCGAGCACGACTACACGGCCGAGAACGACGACCTGCTCCTCGAGGTCTACTACGGCAGGCCCGCAACCACCGACGAGAAGAAGCGCTTCATCGCAGCGAAGCTCTACGTCGACTACCTGTGGACGCTCTGGGGCCTCACGCGCGTTCCCTTCGACGGTGATTTCATGCAGGAATACGCGGATGCCCGCTACGCCAGGCTCAAGAGCAACATCGACGTGTACCGCACGATCGGCTAGGAGGTTCCCACCATGTTCGCAGGCATCATCGCAGGCTTCACCTGGGCGGTCGAGACGCTCATCCTGGGCATCGCGCTCGCCATGTCCCCGTTCGTCTCAACCGAGCAGGCCGTCATGCTCGCCCCGTTTGCCAGCACCTTCCTCCACGACGCCTTCTCGGCCATCTGGGCATGCATCTTCAACGGCGTCCGCGGCAAGCTCCCCGACGTTGCGAACGCCCTCAAAACCCGAAGCGGCAGGTTCGTGGCCCTCGCTGCCGTCATCGGCGGCCCGGTGGGCATGACGGGCTACGTGCTGTCCGTCAACAACATGGGCGCCTCCATCGGCGCCGTGGCAAGCGCCATCTTCCCCGCCATCGGCGCGGTGCTCGCCTATTTCTTCCTCAAGGAGAAGATGCAGTGGTACCGCTGGGTCTTCCTGATCCTGTCGCTTCTGGGCGTCTACGGGCTGAGCTACTCGCCCGAGATCAACATCACCAACTTCTGGCTCGGCTTCGTCGGCACGCTCATGTGCGCCTTCGGCTGGGGCATCGAGGCGGTCATCATCGCCAAGTGCGTCCAGGACGACGCCGTGACCGACGAGATCGCCCTCCAGATCAGGCAGACGACCTCCGCCCTCGTGTACGGCGCCATCATCCTGCCGATCCTGCGCGGCTGGGGCTTCACCTCGTCGCTGTTCGCGGGAACGGGGATGCTCATCCCCACCATCGCCCTCGCCGCGCTCGCGGCAACCGCCTCATACCTCTTCTACTACCGCGCCATCACGCAGATCGGCGCCTCTAAGTCCATGGCGCTCAACGTGTCCTACTCCGCGTGGGCCGTCGTTCTCTCGATCGTCATCTTCCGCGATATGAGCCTGCTGAACCCCGTGACCATCCTCTGCACCCTGGCGGTCCTCGTGTTCGGCATCCTGGCCGCCGCCGATTACAAGGACCTGCTCAAACGCGAGTAGCTTTCCACATGGCACGCTCCACCGCGCCCCGTCAACGG
>JAWRJQ010000097.1:0-8209 GCA_040307385.1 Atopobiaceae bacterium | reverse complement strand
CCGGGCCGAAGCCCGGCCGCCCGAACGTGCGAAGCAGCCCTACTGAACTGCGGAGGTGTTCATGGAGGTGTTCATTTCCTCCGTCTTCTCGGCGGCGTTGTCGTGCGTGACGGTGCCGGCCACGAGTTCCTTGCCCATGGACTCGGCCGGGGTCCAGTAGTTGCCCATGTCGGCCTGGAGCGGCTGGACGATGGAGGCGTAGGCCATGGTGTCCATCTGAGCCTGGGCCAGCGCGTCGTCGACGGAGATGCCGGTGTCGGTGGGGATGATGTTGCGCAGGTCGTAGTGCGCCTGCTGCGCCTCGGTGCTGCCCAGGCTGGCCGCGAGGGCAACCGCGACCTCGGGGTGCTCCTGGTACAGGGCCGTTGCCGGGTTGACGCCGATAGCCTTGGAGCCCGCGAACGACTTCATCTGCTTGAGCTCGCCGTTGATGGTGATGGAGGGAGGCGCCGCGATGCCGAGGTTGTCGCCGTAGGCGTCGATCGCCTTCTGGTAGTCCCAGGTGCCGGAGAAGAACGCCTTGGCGTCGGCGTTGGTGCCCACGTCGCCGTTCGAGAAGTTCGGGTTGGCAACCAGATCAACGAGGTAGTCGGTGACCTGCGCGGCCTTGTCGCCGCTGAAGTCGAAGCCTGCAGCCGCGTCGCCGCCGTCGGCGCCGAAGAGCGTGCAGCCGTTGGCCACGTAGAAGGCCGCGATGTACCAGGAGTTATCGAGGGGGAAGGCCACCTTGCCCTTCTCGAGCATGGCGTCGAGGGACTTGATATCGTCATCCGAGAAGACGGACTTGTCGTAGAACATGAACCATGTGTTGCCGGTGAAGGGCACGCCGTACACGGCGCCGTCGTAGGTGACGGTGTTCACCGTGGTCTCGGAGTTGTTGGCCTTGATGGCGTCGAGCGTTGCGCCGCCGAGCTCGGCGATGCCGCCGCTCTTGAGCAGGTCGGGGATCTGGTCGTTCGCGAACATGTACACGTCGGCGCCGGCACCGGGGTCGGTGCCGATGTTCGTCTTGGCATCGCCCTCGGAGCACACGCCGTACGTGAACGTGATGTTCCACTCGGGATGCGCCGCCGCGAAGGCTTCGCACTGGGTCTGGAGCCATTTGCCGTTTTCGTCGGACTGGTCCTCCTGCGGACCCCACACGGTAACCGCGACGTCGACGTTCTCGTCGCCGCCGGTATCGCCGCCGGCGTCGGTTCCGGTGTCACCGCCGGTGCCGGCCCCCCCGCCGCATGCGGACAGCGCCATGGTGAACGCGCCGGACAGGCCGAGCGCGAGGATCTGGCGACGGCTGAGCATGATGTTCTTCATTTCCATCTCTCCTTCTAACACATACCTTCAGTGACCTTCATATGCCATCCGGGCGTTCGGGAGGTTCCCGGGCCCGGTTAAAACCGCAGGATCAGGCGAACTCGAGGTTCTGCTCGGTTGCGGGATCGAACACGTGCACGGCGTTGGGCGCGAGCGTGAACCACACCTTCGAGCCGGCCGAGAGCTCCTCGAGATCGAGGTCCAGGGTGGGCACGATGATGATGCAGTCCTTTCCGTCCACGGTGATGTGGAGGTGCACGGAGCTGCCCATCATCTCGGAGACGTCGACGGTGCCCTCGATCATGGCGCCTTCCTTCGTGTCGAGCGTGATGTGCTCGGGCCTGGCGCCCACGACGACCTTCTGCGGCTCGACGTCGTGCTCGGCGAGGTTCTTCTGCTTGTCCTTCGAGAGCTCGATCTCGGCACCGCCCACACGCACGGCGTAGGCACCGTCCTTCTTGATGAGCTCGCCGTCGAACAGGTTCATCTGGGGCGTGCCGATGAACCCGGCCACGAAGAGGTTGGTGGGGTGGTTGAACACCTGCTGGGGCGTGCCGATCTGCTGCACGTCGCCGTCCTTCATGATGACGATCCGGTCGCCTAGGGTCATGGCCTCGGTTTGGTCGTGCGTCACGTAGATAAACGTTGCGTCGAGGCGCTGCCTGAGCTTGATGATCTCCGCCCTCATCTGATTGCGGAGCTTGGCATCGAGGTTCGACAGGGGCTCGTCCATCAGGAGCACGTGCGGGTCGCGCACGATCGCGCGGCCGATGGCGACGCGCTGGCGCTGGCCGCCCGAGAGGGCCTTGGGCTTGCGGTTGAGGAAGGGCGTGATGCCGAGGATCTCGGCGGCCTCATCGACCATCCGGCGCATGTCCTCCTTGGGAACCTTCCTCAGCTCCAGCGGGAACTCCAGGTTCTGCCTGACCGTCATGTGCGGGTACAGGGCGTAGTTCTGGAAGACCATGGCGATGTCTCGGTCTTTGGGTGCCACGTCGTTGACCAGGCGGTCGCCGATGTAAACCTCGCCTCGGGTGATGTCCTCAAGGCCGGCGATCATGCGGAGCGTCGTGGATTTGCCGCAGCCCGAGGGCCCGACGAGCACGATGAACTCCTTGTCGGCGATCTCGAGGTTGAAGTCGTCCACGGCCACGACGCCCTCATCGGTGGTCTTGAGGTTGTAGGACTTCTTCTCTACGACGTCTTCGCCCTTCCTCATCCGTTTCTTCCGCTGCTTCTCCTCGTCCCGCGCGGGATAGATCTTCTGAACGTGCTTCAAACTTAAGGTTGCCATCGTGTCTCTCCTGCTTTTATCTACGCGGCTGAGCTACGCTTTCGCCATTGACGAACAGGTACGGTATTTGCTCGTGCACTGCCGGACTTCCATAGCTGATCATCAGGAGCAGGTTGTCGACGCTCTTGCGGGCGAGCATCTCCGCATCCTGCCGGATGGTGGTGAGCCGGGGATTGGCGTACTCCGCATAGAGGATCCCGTCGAAGCCCACCACCGAGATGTCTTCGGGAACGCTCAGGCCCATGTCGCGAAACGCCCTGATCGCCCCGATCGCCATCACGTCGCTGAGGGCGAAGATGCCCGTCAGATCCGGCGTGCGGCGGAGCAGCCGCGCGGCGGCCTTGTAGCCGTCCTCTGCGGAAAACGCGCATCCCTCGTAGTCGGTGTCGTAGTTGAAGCCTATGCCGTTCTTTCCCAGCTCTCCCATGGCGCCGCTGATCCGCAGCGCGCTGCAGTCGTCGGGAAGGGCGCCCGAGAAGTCTCCGGGGTATCCCCCGAGGATGCCTATCCTGCGGTGTCCATGCTCAACCAGCCTGCCCACCGCGTGGGCGGCGGCGCCTTCGTCGTCTGTGGAAAAGCTCGAGAGGTTGCTGAATCCGAGCCCGCGCGCATTGGTGGACACCAGCACGCTCGGCACGTCTATCTTGGAAAACTCCTTGCGGAAGGTGTGCACGCTGCCTCCCAGAAAGATCAGCCCCTTGGGCTTGAGGTGCTGCACGATCTGGGCGGCCATCGCCACCTCGTTCTCCGTCTCGCCGATGAACTGCACGTTGGCGCTCTCCCCGTACTCGCGCACGCGGAGCTGGATCTTCTCGAGAATCGATTGGAGGAAGGTGCTGCTGATGCCGCGGATGATGATGGAGATCTCCGACGAGACGGACTGCCTGAGCATGCGGGCGTTGGAGTTGGGCTGGTAGTCCTGCTCCCGTATGACCTCTTCGATCTTCTCCCGCGCCTTCTCGCTCACGCCTGAGCGGTTGTTGATCGTGCGGGATACCGTTCCGATGCTGTAGCCGGACATACGGGCGATGTCTCGTATCGTAGCCATCTCACCTCCTTACGACCGTCCTGTAAACGTTGCCGTAAACGTTTCCACTCGTATGGTCGGACAAGTGCTGCGCGTTTGTCAACAGATTCTTCATAATCGGTCGGAGCCGAACCGCTGAGAGGTCGGTTTTTGCCGATGGAGGGAGGGTGCGGAGAAAAACGCCTAGTGCTCCAGCTGAACGATCTCGGCCGAGAGGACCACGCCCTTCTCGCATATGATGCGGCCCATCGTGGGGCCGATCTGGCTGCGCGGATGGGTGGGGCTGCCGGGGTTCATGACGATGGTGCCGTCGACGGTTTCGACGAAGGGCCGGTGCGTGTGGCCGCATACGCCCACGGCAACGCCCGTGGCGAGCTTGAGCCGCTCGCGGTAGTGGTTGATCTCCCACAGCAGGCCCGCGCCGTAGAAGAAGACCGTCTTCTTGACTGCGGGGTCGTAATCGTAGCCCCAGTCGTTGTTGCCCAGGCAGAGGCGCACCGGCGCGATGCGCTGCAGCGTGCGGTAGTCGGACGGCGAGCAGATGTCGCCGGCATGGACGATGATGTCGGCGCCGGCAAGCTCTTCAAGGAGCTCGGGAGCGAGATACCCGTGCGTGTCGGCGACGATATCGAAGCGCATGCGGATGCCCCTAGAGTCCGAGCGCCCTCTTGAGGGCGACGACGCGGCGGCGCGAAACCGAGATCTTCTTGCCGTCGATGCCGTTCACGCCCAGCTGCAGGATGCCCGACGACACGACCTCCACGTCCTCCACATGCTCGAGGTTGACGATGTAGCCCCGGTGCACGCGGAAGAAGCCGTTGGGCGCGAGCTTCTGCTCGAGCTTGGCCAGCGAGATGGTGGAGAGATAGCGGTCCTCGGCCGTGTAGATGCAGGAGTAGTCGTCCTTGGCCTCGATGTAGCGGATCTGGTCGATGGGAACGAGCACCTTGCGGCCGCTCTTGACCACGGGAATGCGCTCCACGGCCGACTTGATCTGCGTCTGAGGCCGGGTATGGGCCTGCACCTTGTCGAGCGCCTGGTTGAGCCGGTCGCTCTCCACCGGCTTCATGAGGTAGTCCACGGCGTTCACGTCGAAGGCCTCGAGCGCATATTCGCTGTAGGCGGTGACGAAGATGACGGCGGGCGGGTTCTTGAGCTTGTGCAGGGCCTCGGCGAGCTGCATGCCTGAGGTTTTGGGCATGTGGATGTCGAGGAACAGCACGTCCGCGCGGGATTCCATCATCTGCTCGACGGCGTCGCGGGCGCTGGACGCCTCGGCGATCGAGTCGATGCGCCCCGTTTCCTCGAGCAGGAACCTCAGCTCGGAGCGGGCGGGAGCCTCATCATCGACGATCATTGCACGCATTGCGAACTCCTTACTCTAGCCTGCCGGGCTCCTCGGCCTGCCCTGCGACCGAGGCGCCCTCCGACTGCTCGGCGAGCTGTGCTGCAGCCCCTCCCAGGCGGAGGGTGACGCAGGTGCCCTCGCCCGGCTTGGAGACGATGTCGACGCACGACCCCACGTCGAAGAAGCGCTGGATGCGCTCGGCGACGTTGTTCAGGGCGATGCCGATACCGTCCTCGCGTGCAATCGGCGGCGATGACGTCTGTTTGAGCAGGCGCGAGGCAACCTCTTTGTCCATGCCGAGACCGTCATCGGTGACCGATACCAGTATATCTTCTCTCTCGCGCGCGACGGCGATGTCTATTTGGAGGGGGCCCTTGTCGCGCATGGCGTGGCGCACGGAGTTCTCGACGATGGGCTGCACCAGAAACGACGGCACGAGCGCGTCTCCGCAGCCTTCCTCGATATCTTCCGTCACGATGATGCGGTCCTCTCCAAAACGTGCGCGTTCGATGCTGAGATAGCGTTTGGTTTGTTCGAGCTCGCTCGAAAGCGGGATGCGCGTCTCGGGATTGTCGAGCGTGCGCCTGAAGTATACCGAGAATTCGCGGAGCAGGTCGCGCGCCTGTGCGGGATCGGTTCGCGTGAGAGCCGCGATGGTGTTGAGCGAGTTGAACAGAAAGTGGGGGTTGATCTGCGCCTGGAGGGCCTTGACCTCGGCGCGTGCCGTAAGCTCCGCCTGGCGGTCGAGCTCGTAGACCGAGAGCTGCGTGGAGAGCAGCTCGCCGATGCCCTTGGCGATGGCGAGCTGGGTGCGATCGATCTGCACGCCCTGACGATAGTACAGCTTGATCGTGCCCACGGCGCGGTCTTGCACCAGCAGCGGCACGATGATGCCGAACGACCTGCCGGGCTGCTCGGCCCCGAGGATGAACGGGCGGTAGTTCTGGTCGCTCGAGTCCATGGCCACGAACGTCTCGACGCGCTTGCTGTCGAGAACCTCGCGCGTGGGCGCCGTGTTGGGAGAGCCGGGGGGAAAGTCGCAGGGCTTCTCGCCCGCGTACGCGAGGACCTCGTCGGTGTTGGTGATGGCCACGCCCACGGCGGATGTCTCGGGAAGGAGGAGCTGGCAGAGGACGTTGCAGCTCTCGGGGGTGAGGCCCGCGCGGATGTGCCCGAGCGTGGTGGACGCCATCATGAGCGTGCGCTCCGTGGCCTGCAGGCGCATGCTGTCGGGCACGAGCAGGAGCGTTCCGCAGAAGACGATCACCACCGCCAGGCCCGCGCCGGAGACCATGGTGGCGATTATGTTGTTGGTGGCGATGCCCAGCGAGAGCAGCAAAAGCAGCAACACAACCACCGCGACCAGGATGATGCTCACGACCAGCGAGGAGTGTTGCGAGAACCAGCGCCTCATGCGTCGCGCTCTTCCTGCCCCATCGTTTTGAACAGCGGTGTTTGCGCGAGCGCACGGGCGAGCGGAAGGCCGAGGGCGTACATCACCGCAGCCTCGCCGAGCCCCGTGGTGATGAACCCGAACAGATACATGAGCGCGTAGGAGTTGTCGAGGTTGATCGAGGTGAAGGGGATGGTGTAGAAGCCCAGCCCCTTGAGGAGGATCGGGAGGTATGCGGAGACGATCAGGGCGTTCGAGAGGACGGGACCCGCGACGGCGAGCACGGGCCTGCTGCGGAAGCGCCAGGTGAAGAGCGCTCCCAGGACGGTGGCGAACGTGCCGAACACGACGTCGAGAAGACCGAGCGTGCCCAGACCCGCAAGGGCGATGTTGGCGATGTTCGCTATGGCGCAGCCCAGGGCGAGGCCAGGGATGGCGTCGGCGGTGAAGAGCGCGAGCACGCACACCGCTTCGGAAATGCGGAACTGGAGGGGACCCCAGGAAAGCCCGCCGAGAAGCAGCATGGTGGCAAGCGTGAGCGCGGCATAGATCGCCGCGATGATGCCGACGCGCGCGACGCGCTGGGACCGGGCGGCACGCACGTTGTAGTCGTCGGATGCGGTGGTGTCTCGCGCAGCCACGTGCACCTCTTCCTCTGGTTGCGGGAATGTGTGGTGTATATCTTACCTTACCCCGTGCAAAAGGGCGAATGACGAGGTCATGGGCGCTGTTGCCCTCTTGCGCCCGCTCCGGTGGCGAGGTCGGGCCTTCGCTGCGGCGGTTACGGGGATGCGGCGAATCCGGCGGACAGGCGCGCTATCGCGTCGTCGTTCATCGCGATCATCCTCCGGTTGTCCCAGATCGCCTGCTCGAGCGAGGAGATCTGGGCCCTGAGGGCGTCGATCTCGCGCTGGATGTCGTCATCGGCGAGGTCGACCTGCCGGACGATGTCGATGCCCGCATCATCGATGTCGCGCCTCGTCCGCCCGTCGATGGCCCGACCGACCGCGGAGTGGAACGCCGTGAACGCCGTGACGTTTCGCGCCGAGCCGAACTGCGAGACCGCCGCCTTGCGCTCGTCCGCACGGGACTGGAGCATCGAGATGTCATGCGCGGAGTCCGCGCGGAAATCCCGAAGCTCGGCCTGCTCGCGAAGCAGCCGGGCAATGCGTTCCTCGCACGCGTCCATACGGATGCTCGCGTCGGCGATCCGCTCCTGCGCCGCGTCGTTCTGCTGCCTGAGCGCGAACGCCTCGTTGCCGATCCGGGCTGCCATGGCTGCCTCCCTATGCGAGCAGGGCGGCTGCGGAACGCGCCGCCGATGCCATCGATGCGAGTTCCCCTGCGTAGCGCCGATCCTCCGCCTCGGCGCGCCGGAACGCCTCCGAGGCCTTCTCGACGATCTCCTCGCCGGCCGACCGCTCGGCCTCCAGGGCGCCGGCGATCCGCTCCTGCACGGGATCCAGCGAGAGCCTCCCCATGAACGCGGCGCCGCCGTAGCGGCTCTCCCAGTTCGGGCGGCTGTCCAGCCTCATCGACATGAGGCGCTCGTGGGCAGCGCGCAGCTCCTCGAGCCTGGCCGGGGAGAAGTCGTAGACCTTGGAACCGCTCGAGGAGAGGCCGGGGGCCGCGGCGCGGGGGCGCCCGGCGTGCGACCCGATGCTCTTATAGAGGCCGCGCGCGCCTTGGATGGCGTCGAGGACCCATGCGCGGATCTGGTTCCACGGCAGCTCGACGAAGGAGGCGAAGATCCCCGCCGCAGCGGTGGCGGCGTCGGAGAGCCGCGCGCCCGCATACCGGACCGCGCCCGCCATCGTGATGAACGCGGCGGCGAGC
>JAWRJQ010000096.1:0-38385 GCA_040307385.1 Atopobiaceae bacterium | reverse complement strand
GTGTCGAGCGCGAAGTTCATGCTGGCGCGCGCGAAGCTCTCGATGGAGCTGTCGAGATTGTGCACGCCCTGCACGATGCCCGCGCCTTCGAACTCATGGACGGTGGCGCGCGTCTCCGCTCCGCCCGCGCTCCGGTAGACGAGCTCCACGCTTCCGGGGCCGGGAACGCTCAGCTCCACATTGCGGTACACGTCGCCGTAGGCATGGCGGGCCAAGGTGATGGGCCGCTTCCACGTGCGCACGTAGGGCTCGATGCCCTTCACCATGATGGGCACGCGGAACACGGTGCCGTCGAGCAGTGCGCGGATGGTGCCGTTGGGGCTCTTCCACATCTGCTTCAGGCCGTACTCATCCACACGCGCGGCGTTGGAGGTGATCGTGGCGCACTTCACGGCAACGCCGAGCCGCTTGGTGGCATGCGCGCTCTCGACGGTCACGGCATCGTCGGTGGCATCGCGCATCTCAAGGCCCAGGTCGTAGTACTCGGTTTTGAGATCCACATAGGGGTAGATAAGCTGGTCTTTGATCATCTGCCATATGACGCGGGTCATCTCGTCGCCATCCATCTCGACGAGCGGGGTTGTCATCGCGATCTTGTCCATGAAATCTCCTCTGCAACGGGCTACTCGCATCCTGTGCCATTGTATCTACGCCCGTCGTATCTGTGACCCACGCTTTTAGAGTTCCGCGTTCGCTTCAAAAGACCGATACGGCAGCAGCTGCAGCTCAGGCCCCTGACCGCAGGGAAGCGCCGTCGGAGGTAATCGAAATTTAACGTGCAACATCGACCTGCGCGACGCCATCGGCTGCCGGGTGCTCGCTATACTGTAAGGCCTAGGAGCACGTTGCACGTACAAAGGCCCGCTCGAAAAAAGCACGGGCATTCGAGCGATCATAGGCCTGATCCGCAGCGGATGAGAATGAGAGGCGGCGCAATGGGGGCATTCTTCGGGGCGGCATCCAAACGCGAGATCGCACTCGATGTGTTCTTCGGCGTGGATTACCATTCCCACTTGGGAACGCGCCGCGCGGGCATGGTGTCATGCCTGCCCGAAGGCGGGTTCCAGCGCGAGATCCACTCCATCGAGAACACGCCGTTTCGCACGCGCTTCGAGAAAGACCTGCCGGGTTTTCGCGGCACCACGGCCATGGGCTGCATCTCCGACTCCGACCCCCAGCCGCTGCTCGTGCGCTCCCACCTGGGCGTGTTCGCCATCTCCACCGTGGGCGCCGTCAACAACGCCGACGAGCTCATCGAGGCGTTCTCGCACGTCGGCCACCAGTTCATGGCCCAGAGCTCGGGCGAGGTCAACACCACCGAGCTCGTCGCTGCCCTTATCAACACCCAGGAGGATCTCATCGCTGGCATCCGGTATGCCCAGGATCAGATCGAGGGCTCGCTCACGCTCCTCATCATGAACGAGGCCGGGGAGCTCATCGCCGCGCGCGACAAGATGGGCCGTCTGCCCGTGCTGGTGGGAAAGGACGATGACGGCTGCTGCGTCACGTTCGAGAGCTTCGCCTACGGCAAGCTGGGGTACGCCGACGCATACGAGCTCGGCTCGGGCGAGATCGTGCGCATCACCGCCGACGGGTACGAGACGCTGGTGAAGCCGAACGGAAAGATGCGCATCTGCACGTTCCTGTGGGTGTACTACGGCTATCCCAACTCCACCTACGAGGGCGTCAACGTCGAGGTCATGCGCTACAGGAACGGCGCGATCATGGCGCGCAACGATCGCGAGCTCGGCATGCTCCCCCAGGTGGACTACGTGGCCGGCGTGCCCGACTCGGGCCTGCCGCACGCCATCGGCTTCGCCACCGAGAGCGGCACGCCCTTCGCGCGCCCGTTCGTCAAGTACACGCCCACGTGGCCGCGCTCGTTCATGCCATCCGACCAGTCGATTCGCGACCGTATCGCCCACATGAAGCAGATCCCCGTGCCGGGGCTCATCAAGGGCAAGAAGCTCCTCTTCGTGGACGACTCCATCGTGCGCGGCACCCAGCTGCGCGAGACGGTCGATTTCCTCTACGGCGCCGGGGCGGCCGAGGTGCACATGCGCTCCGCCTGCCCTCCCATCATGTACGGCTGCAAATACCTGAGCTTCTCGCGCAGCCGCACCGAATACGAGCTCATCGCCCGGCGCAAGATCATGGAGCTTGAAGGCGACGCGGGCGAGAACCACATCGCAGAGTACGCCGATGCCCGCACCGAACGCGGCGCGTGCCTGCTGCGGTCCATCTGCGAGGAGATGGGCTTCGACTCGCTCGCCTACCAGACGCTCGACGGCATGCTCGAGGCCATCGGCATCGATCGCGAGAAGGTCTGCACCTATTGCTGGGACGGCCGCGAGTAGGGCAGCTCGGAGCACATGGAAACGAAACGCGCACTCATCCCCGCGTGGGTTTGGAAAGCCGCGCTCACCCTCGCCGCCGCCATCTGGGGCGGGGTGTACGTGGTGGCGAAGGGGGCGCTCGACGACATCTCCCCCTTATGGCTGCTCGCGCTGCGCTTCTTGGCGACCGCGGCCATCCTCGCCGTGACGTTTCGGCGCACGCTCCGCGCGCACGTGGATGCCGACCACCTGCGCAAAGGCTGCATTCTGGGAGCGATTTCAGGGCTTGGGTTCATGCTGCAGTTTGCCGGTCTGGCGGATACGACGCCGGGGAAGAGCGCCTTTCTCACGGCCACCTACTGCGTGTTCGTGCCGTTCCTCAACTGGGCCCTTGCCCGCAGACGGCCCGAATCATCGCATGTGCTCGCGGCTCTGCTCGCCCTCGTGGGGATCGGGTTCATCTCCTTCGGGCAGGGGTTCGCGCTCGTGCTGGCGCGGGGCGACGCGGTGACGCTCGGCTGCGCGCTGCTCTTCGGCCTCCATATCGTCTACGTCGCGCGGTATGCGCGCGACCATGACATCGTGGCGCTCACCGTCGTGCAGATCGCCGTCACCGCCGCCATCGCGCTTGTCTGCGCGCTCGCATTCGAGCCCGTTCCCAACCCGGCTGCGCTCGGAGCGGGCTTCTGGGGCGCCTTCGCCTACCTCGTCCTGCTGTCGTCGTGTTTCGCCATGATGGTGCAGAACGTGGCGCAGAGCATCGTGGAGCCTGCTACGGCGGCGCTGCTTCTCTCGCTCGAAAGCGTGTTCGCGGTGATCTTCAGCGTCGTCTTCTATCACGAGCAGCTCACCGCGCGCCTGATCGCCGGGTTCGCCCTCATCTTCGCAGCCGTGCTGGTGAGCGAGGCTCTGCCCGCTCTGCGCGAACGGGTGCGCCAGGGCAGCTGATACGGCGGCGGAGCGTCCGCGATGCCGTTTTTGCTACCATTGACGTGCGCGAGACGAGAGGGGAGAGGGCCCTTGATCCAGGATATCGGCGATCACGTCTATAACAATCATTTCGAGCCGCATGAGGCGACGCCCGAAAGCTATGTGCTGCACTACGTCGGCGATACCGTGCTCTGCCGTCTCGAGGGCGAGGCCATCGACGTGCCGCGTGCGGCGGAGATGGGCGCAGATCTTACGCTCCAATATCTGTTCTCCATCGACGGCAGCGACTTCTTCCTCGCGCGCGATGGGCAGATCGAAGCTCCTCGGGGCTTCTCGTACGAGACGATCACCTGGCTGCGCTTCGCCGAGCCCCGGCATCTGCTGTTCGCCGTCTCGACCGGTTGGCAGCTGGCGCGCTGGTACGAGGAGAACCGGTATTGCGGGCGCTGCGCGCACCGCACGGAGGCCGTGCCCACGAGCCGCGAGCTGTGCTGCCCGGAGTGCGGCCTCGTGATCTATCCCAAGATCGCGCCGGGCGTGATCGTGGGCGTGGTGGATCCCGCAACCGATCGCATCGTCCTCACCAAGTACGCGGGCAGGGACAACGCGCGCTATGCGCTCGTCGCGGGTTTCACCGAGATCGGCGAGAGCATCGAGCAGACGGTTGCGCGCGAGGTCATGGAGGAGATAGGCCTCAAGGTGAAGAACCTCGTGTTCTACAAGAGCCAGCCGTGGTCCTACTCCGACACGCTGCTCGTGGGGTTCTATTGCGAGGCGGATGGCAGCACGCAGATCACGGTCGATCGCACGGAGCTCAAGGAAGCCGTCTGGATGTCGCGCGACGAGATGCCCGACCGCCTGGACGATAAGGTCTCGCTCACGGGCGAGATGATGCGGCGCTTCCGATCGCATGGCGCGGCGGTGCTCGACGGCTGATCGGCTCCGCGCTTCGCAGGACGTCCATGTACAATGGACTGGTCTGCTTGAGGGAGCGATCGCATGGTTATACTCGGTGCCCTGGTCAACGGAATAGAGGCCTGTATCGGCGGCGTCCTCGGCGTGGTGCTGCGCCGTTGGATCAAAAAGGACATGGGCGATTTCCTCCTGGTCGGCCAGGGCCTGTGCGTGGCGTTCATCGGCATACAGGGCATGACGGGCACCGCATCGGCCATCATCGTGACGCTGTCCATGGCGCTGGGCGCGCTCGTCGGCTTCGTATGCGATATCGATGGTTGGTTTCATCGTCTGGGCGATGCCGTCCAGACGCGCCTCGAAGCACGTTTCGGGAACGGCAGCAGGCTCGGGAACTTTTCCGCAGGGTTCGTTCCGGCGTCTTTGCTCGTCTGCACGGGCAGCATGGCCATCGTGGGGTCGCTCCAGAGCGGCATGCTGCTCGACCACGCCACGCTGTTCTCCAAGGGCGCCATCGACTTCATCATCTGCATGGTCATGGCCTCGACGCTGGGCATCGGCGTGGCGTTCTCCGGAGCGACGGTCTTTGTCTACGAGGGGCTGCTCACGCTGCTCGCCACGATCATCGCGCCGTGGCTTTCGGCGACCGTCATCGAGAACATGGTGGCCACGGGCTCGCTGCTGCTGTTCGCCCTCGGCCTCAACCTCATGGGAGTCACCCGCGTCAAGGCGGCGAACCTCATCCCCGCGTGCTTTATGCCCGTGGCGCTGGTTCCGCTGTTCACGTTCTTAGGCCTGCTCTAGGGAAGGAGCCCTTCATGGCATGCGCGCTGGTTACCGGAGCGACGGGCGGCATCGGGCGGGAGCTGTGCGACCTGCTCGCCGCGCACGGCTACGACCTCGTGCTCGTCGCACGAGACGAGCGGAAGCTCCGCGAGCTGTCCGCGCACCTTGAGAAGCGCTACGTCATCGAGGCGCCGATCTTCCCCTTCGATCTCGCCGACGGCGATGCGGCCGACCTGCTCCATCAGGCGCTGTCCGACGCCGGCATCCGCATCAGCGTTCTCGTCAACAATGCGGGGTTCGGCGATCAGGGCGCCTTCCTCGATGCGGCATGGGAGCGCCAGGAGGAGATGGTCAAGCTCAATGTGCTCGCGCTCATGCGGCTCTCCCATCTCTTCGGCAACGATATGCGCGCGCATGGTTTCGGCCGCATCCTCAACGTGGCGTCGGTGGCCGCGTTCACCGCAGGCCCCTATATGCCCGTCTACTTTGCGAGCAAGGCGTTCGTGCTCTCCTTCTCGCAGGCGATGGGCGAGGAGCTGCGCGGCACCGGCGTCACGGTGACTGCGCTCTGCCCGGGCACGACCGACACGGGGTTCTGGGATGCCGCCGGCATGGATGCGCGCAACGTGTTCTCGTTCATGGGGGCGCAGTCGCCGCGCTCGGTGGCACGGCTCGGGTACGAGGCTCTGATGGCGGGCACGCCCGTTGCGGTGCACTCGCTGCCCAGCAAGCTCGCCAACATCGCCTCGCGCCTCGTGCCGCGCCGCCTCTCCACGTGGGTGTGCGGGCAGATGCTCAGGCGTCGTGGCTAGGGGCGGCCGAACCACCGTGCGGGTACGCGCGATGCTCGCCGTCGGGTCGATCGTCGCCGCGCTCGCCGTGCTTCTTGCCGGCTGCGGCGCCAAGGAGCCTGCGCCCCAGGCGGATCCCTTGCGCATCTCCTGCGTGGGGGACTCCATCACCTACGGCTTCGGGCTCGCCGATCGCGCGGAGGAGTGCTGGGTTTCGCTGGTGGCAGATGCTCTGCCGGAGGGGAGCCGGGTCGCCAACTTCGGCGTTTCGGGAGCATGCGTGCGTGCGGACGGGCATTACCCCTGGGAGGAGACCCTGCGGGCGGTCGAGTTCTGGGAGGTGGAAGAGGAGATCGTCATCGTCATGCTCGGCACCAACGACGTGTGCGACGCCGCGTGGAGCGCGGAGGTGTTCGAGCGGGATTATCGGGAACTCGTGGAGAAGATCCGGGCAAAGCCCGGCGCGCCGCAGGTTATCGTCATGCTCCCTCCCGCGATCCATGCAAGCTCCGAGGCAGATGCGCGCCTGGCGGACGAGGCGATACCCGCCCTCGAACGCGTTGCGCAGCATGCGGGGGCGTGCATCGTCGACCTGCACGCGCTCACCGCGGATCACCCCGAATGGTTCGACGACGGCCTGCACCCCAATGCGGAGGGCAATGCCGCCATCGCGGCTGCGGTGGAGGAAGCGCTGCGCTCGTGTCGGCGAGACGCGTGACGTAAAAGCTTTATCATAGGTTCACGAGAAGGGCGAAGCGGGGCCGAGGCACCGCGCGAGAACGAAGGGTGGCAGCGCCGCTATGGAACAGGTCGATGTGCGCCAGCTTGCCGCCGTTCTCGAGCAGCTCGGCATGCTGTCGCCCCGGTCGCCCGTCACGAGCGCCCACGCGCCCGCCAATCCCGAGATACGCGGTGCCGCGCACGATTCGCGCGCGGTTATCCCCGGCAACGTGTTCATCTGCAAGGGCGCGGCGTTCCGACCGGCGTTCCTCACCGCAGCCGTGGAGCGGGGCGCGGTCGCCTTCGCGTGCGAGGAGGCTATCGCAGACGAGCTCGCCCATGTTGCGCCCGGGGTACCTCAGCTCGTGGTGGGCGATATCCGCGCCGCCATGCCGCACATCGCGAGCCTCTGCTGGGGACGTCCGGAGCATCGCCTGCGCATCGTGGGCGTGACCGGCTCGAAGGGCAAGACCACGACCACCTACATGCTGCGCTCCATCCTGGATGACGGCGTGCCCGGCAGCCATGCCGCCCTGCTCGGCTCCGTCGAGTTCTTCGACGGCGTGGAAGGCGGCGAGAGCCCGAACACCACGCCCGAGGCTCCCGAGCTCTGGCATCGCCTGGCCAACGCCGCCGACAACGGGCTCACCATGGTGATGGAGGTCTCCAGCCAGGGGCTCAAGTACGGGCGCGTGGAGGGGCTCGCCTTCGACATCGCCGCCATCACCAACATCGGTCGCGACCATATCTCGCCGATCGAGCATCCCACGTTGGATGACTATATCGAGTCCAAGCTGCGCATCCTCAGCGCCTGCAAGCGGGCGGTGATCGGTCTCGACACCGAGCATATCGACCGGATCCTCGAGGCCGCGCGCACCGTCGGCGACCTGCGCACCTTCGGACCCCCCGGATCGGGGGCCGATTATTGGGCAACCGACATCACGCCCGGCCCGGAGGGGCTGGAGTTCATTGCGCATACTCCCGACTGGACGGGGGAGATGCGCCTGGGCATTCCCGGTATCTTCAATGTGGACAACGCCTTGTGCGCCATCGCGCTCGCCCAGATGCTCGGTGCAACCCAAGCTCAGATCCGTGCGGGACTGTATGCCACGCGCATTCCCGGCCGCATGGAGCGCATCTCCAGCGCGAGCGGCGACATCGTGGGCATCGTCGATTTCGCCCACAACGGGCAGAGCTTCCAGAAGTTCTTCGAGTCGGTGCGCACGGAGTATCCCGAACGCCGCATCGTGTCGGTCTTCGGATGCACCGGCGTGAAGGGTTTGGAGCGTCGCGTTCAGATGCCGCCCATAGCCTGCGCCGTCTCCGACCTGTGCATCTATACCGAAGACGATCCGGGGGCCGAGCCCATCTCCCAGATCTTCGAGGGGATGCTCGCCGCAACCCCCGAGGGCTCTGCGGTAGAGCTTGAGCAGGATCGCGTCCAAGCCATCCGCCGTGCTGTGGAGGTGTGCGATGCGTGGGCAAAGGAGGGCGTCGAGGCGCTCGCGTGCGTGCTGGGCAAGGGCAGCGAGACGCTCATGCTCCGCGCGCAGGGGTTCGAGCCCTGCGAGGACGATAGGACGATCCTCGAGCGTGTGCTGCGGGAGCGTGACGCCGCGCGCCGATGAGGGCGCTCTCCCTGCGGAGAAATGTTACGTAATTGCTTACAACCTCCCGTTTGCGCTGCTCCGCGGTCCGCATATGATCTAGTATCGTGATGTGAAACCACGCGGTTGAAAACCGCGCTACTCCACATCGACCTGACGGTTCACGCACCTGGAGGATGTTTTCATGCGTCAACTCGAAGAGCGTATTCTTGCGGATGGCAAGGTTCTGCCCGGAGGGGTTCTCAAGGTTGGAAGCTTTCTCAACCACTGCATCGACACCCGGCTTCTCAGCGACATGGCCGCCGAGATCGCAACCCTGTATGCGGATGCGGGCGTGAGCAAGATCATCACCATCGAGGCGAGCGGCATCGCGATTGCAGCGGCAGCGGGCATGGCTATGGGCGTGCCCGTGATTTTTGCAAAGAAGCACCGCACCACCAACGTGGACGGCTCCGTGTACATGACCGTCGTCCATTCGTTCACGCACAACGAAGACTACCATGTGGTCGTGGCACGCGACTGCATGGGCATCGGCGACAAGGTGCTCATCATCGACGACTTTCTGGCGAACGGCAGCGCCCTGCGCGGCCTCATCGATCTCGTCGAGCAGTCCGGCGCCGAGGTCGTGGGCATGGCCGCATGCGTGGAGAAGTGTTTCCAAGCGGGAGGCGACGAGTTCAGGGCGAAGGGCATCCGCGTGGAATCCTTGGCATCGATCGAGTCGATGTCCGACGACGGAAAGATCGTGTTCCGTTCGTAGCTTCTGCTCCGTGAACCGTTTTTTCTTTTAATGCTGCAGAGTTTCGGCAGTCGAGCATGTATCGGTTCGACAGACTGCATATTCATGATGAATATGCAGTGTTTCTGCATTAAAATCGCGCCCAAGGTCGGTTCGGGTCGAAAGTCTGCAGCATTGTGTGCATTTTTGGTTCCTCGCTCGCAGTCACGTGCGGGGAAGCCCCTGCAAGCTGGGATCGGACGGGCGTCGAACGCACGCAGGAGGCCATCGCCTTCTACGCTCCTCCTGCTATACTCCACGGAGGAACGGCGGTGAATCGGGCTATCATGATCGTATGGCGACCGGATGAGGGGGCGTTTCATGGGAATGAACCGCAGGACGGTTCAGCTCGTTATGAGGCTGTCGCACGACACGGCTCCGTGCACCCTCTCTGACCTTGCGCGCGACCTCGAGGTTACCGAGCGAACCATTCGGAGCGACATAAAGGCGCTCAACGCCTTCTTGGAGCGCAACGCCTTGGGTGCGGTCGAATTCGGACCCAAGGGCGTGCTGCTGCTTCCCGAGGGCTTCGGCCGAGCCGAGGATCTGCTTCCTGTGGAGGATGCCCTTATATACCGGATGTCTCGCGAGGAACGGCAGGAGCTCGCGGCTGCGATTCTCGTGGGCGCGGGCGGCTATATGACGCTCGGCGACATCGCCGAGATCCTGTCGGTCAGCCGACCCACCATCCTCAACGATCTGGACGGCGTCAAGGGGCTCGTCAGGGCCGCCGGCATGGAGGTCGAATCGAAGCCCAGCCGAGGCGTGAGGGTGCGCGGCGGCGAGGCTCTGCGCCGCGCGTTCCTGCATGCCTTCGTCACCCGGGGCGGGCCCATCGTGGACCAATGGCGCGCCCTGCCCGATAACGCCGCCCTCAGCGATGACGAACCCACGATCAAGCGGATCCTGAACGAGCGCTGCCACGCATACGGCATCTTCATGCCCGACCGCCCCTTCCGCCTCCAGGCCGAGCTCCTGACCCTGTGCGCGTTCAGAAGCAAAACCGGTCACCGCCTCGACGGCTTGGAGGGGATCCCCGTCGATCCCCTCGGCGAGGATATCGGCCCCTTCGAGCGTGAAACGGTGGAGCTCGTGAACCAATACTGCTCCGCCGATCTCGGGCAAGACGACGCGCTGCTGTTCGCATGCCTCGGCCAGACCCTGCGCTATCAGGGAGACACGCAGTTCAATGCGGAGAAGATGCATGTCCAAAAACTCTCGCGCACCTTCATCAGGTGCGTGTCGGAACGCATCGGCATCGATCTGACCGGCGACTACGACCTGTTCGAATACCTCTCCAATCACCTGGGATCGATGTTTTCGACGGATCCCTCGCGCTTTCCCGAGAACAGCGCGGTTGCGGAGGTGATCGAGGATCACCCTGCCGTGCGGGAGGCGGTTGAGGAGAATCTCGCCCAGCTCGAGGGGTATGCGGGTCGGGCGATCGTGCCCGTCGAGATCATGTACATCGCCCTGCACTTCTGCGCGGCGCTCGAGCGGCGCAGGGCACGGCGCGCGCGGCCGCGCGTCGTGGTGGTCTGCGATGGCGGCATAGGCACCTCCCAGCTGCTCGCCGAGGAGCTCAGGAACCATTTCAACATCAAGATCGTCAAGGTCATCCCCGCCCACGACATCCCCTACATCGCAAGCTACCACGCTGATCTCGTCATCTCCACGGTTCCGCTGGATGCCTGCCCCGTCGAGCATGTGGTCGTCGGCCTGCCGCTGCGGGAACGGGAGTACCGCTTGGTCCACGATCTTCTCACCCTGATCGAGCCAACCGTGATGCCCGGCGATTCCGAAGAGGTGGAGTTGACCGCACGGGGAGTGCTCGACAGGATCGAGCCGGTCCTGCGGGCGCGCGTTCCCGAGGACGAGGAGCTCATCAAGGAGGTCCGTATCGAGGTCAGGCGCTATTTCCACGAGTTCCAGCAGATCGAGGACGATCTCGTGGCGCCCTATCTCCATCAGCTGCTGCCGGAGAGCCACATCGTCCTCGACGTCGCGTGCGCCGACTGGCGCGATGCGGTGCGTGCATCCGCGCAGGTGCTGCTCAAGATGGGCTACATCGAGGAGCGCTATATCGGCAGCATCATCGATGGAATGGAGCGGTTCGGGCCCTACAGCGTGCTGGTGCCCGGCTTCGCGCTCTCGCACAGCGCACCGGAGAACGGCACCGTCAAGATGGGGATGAGCCTGATCAGGCTCAGCGAGCCCGTCAACTTTGGCAGCGAGGACAACGACCCCATCGATTTCGTCTGCACGCTCTCCGCGATCGACCGGAAGATGCATCTCAAAGCGCTCGCCAACCTCCTCGATATGCTGACTTTGGAGGGCGATGCCTTCCTCGAGGAGCTGCGCGCGGCACGGACGCCCGCCGAGGCCGCCCTGGTGATCGAGCGCACCGAATTTCAGGTACTCAAGTAATCCGTTTCATAAAATGCATGCAGCCCATCCTTGCCACCTGCGGTGAAACGGGTATATTTCGAGAAATGCCGAGGATAAACTTAGTATAGTTCATTTCACATCTGCGAGAAGCATCTTAGACCAGCATAATCTCACGTCTTCGAGCGTGAAGCATCTTCGCCTAGTGTGAAGAAATTGTGATTGTTACAATCACCAGCGAACGGGTATCCGAAGCGCCGACGCTTCGGGACACGGGACGGAGGGTGGTGATTGATCCATGCTCGGCAAGGATGCGATCAAACGGGAGCTTGCCGTCGTAGATCTCGACGTCGATTCCTACGAACAGGTCTTCGATGAGATGGGCAGGCGCTTTCTCGAGTTAGGGTATGTGAACGAGACCTACCTTCCCACCATCAAGCAGCGCGAGGCGGAATACCCCACCGCGCTCCCCGTCGAGCCCTATCCCATCGCGATCCCCCACACCAAAGCCAGCGCGATCATCGAGCCGTTCATCGCTCCCGTCCGCCTGAAGGGCACCGTGCCCTGGGGCGACATGTCCGATCCCGAGCACACGTTCGATGTCAAGCTCGTGGTCATGCTCGGCTTCAAGGATCCGCAGGATCATATCGAGCTCCTGCAGATCCTGATGCACAACTTCCAGCGCCCCGCGTGGGTCGAGCCTCTATTCGCTGCCTCAAGCGTCGATGAGTTCTACGACGCGTTCCTCTCGCTTGAATGGACGCACGACTAGGCTGCGCGACATGAGTTGGTTTTGGAACGGGTCGGGATACGCCTGGCCCGTAGTGCAAAGGAGGAGATCCTATGGCAGTCAAGGTTATCGTTGCCTGTGGCAGCGGCGTTGCAACCTCGCAGACCATCGCATCGAAGGTCAACCGCATGCTCGCGGCCGACAAGATCGATGCGAAGGTCGAAGCGGTGGACCTCAAGTCCATCGATCGCTACGTCAAGGACGCTGCCGCCTACATCGCCATCGTCCGCGAGAAGAAGACGTACGACATCCCCGTCATCGACGGCATCGCCTTTTTGACGGGCGTCGGCCAGAAGCAGGCCTACGAGAAGCTCCTGGCTGCCATCAAGGCTCATCAAGGCTAGGCGCACCCCGGTTTCAAACCGCAGCGAACGGGACGCTGCGGTTGACTTCATGAGCACATAGATAGTTTAGGAGTGTGAGCTATATGGATTTAAGTGCGGCTAGTTCATGGATCAACGCCTTCCTCAGCTCTGTTGGGGCGGCGGTGTTCGTGCCCATCATCATGATCGTCATGGGCCTCATCGTGAGGATGAAGCCCCTCGACGCCCTCTCATCCGGCCTGCTGCTCGGCGTCGCCTTCACCGGCATGTCGATGCTCATCTCCTATATGAGCGGCATCATCTCCCCGGTGGGCGAGGCGATGCTGAACAACCTCGGCATCGATCTGCCCATCCTCGACGGCGGCTGGACCACGATGTCGGCGATCGCATGGTCGTGGCCCTACGCCATCCTCATGTTCCCCCTGATGATCGTCATCAACATCATCATGCTCATGGCGAACAAGACCGACTGCTTCAACGCCGACCTCTGGAACGTGTGGGGCAAGATCTTCACGGCGGTGGGCGTCGTCGGCCTCACCGGAAACGTGCTGCTCGCGTTTGTGATCGCAGCCATCCAGATCGTCCTCGAGCTCACGATTGCAGACAACTACAAGGATGAGATCTTCGAGCTCACGGGCATCCCCGGCGTCACCTGCACCCACAAGATGGTCTTCCTCACCGCCATCTTCTATCCCATCGACAAGATCCTGCGCAAGATCCCCGGCCTCAGGGGCAAGTCCGATGCGGAAGCGCTTCACCAGAAGATCGGCATCTTCGCCGAGAACCACGTGCTGGGCTTCATCCTGGGCGTGTTCTTCGGCATCCTCGGCGGGTACGACATCGCCGCCATTCTCCAGCTCGGCGTCCAGGCGGCCATGTGCCTCGTACTCTTCCCGGTCATCTCCAAGTACTTCATGGAGGCCCTTTCCCCGATCTCCGAGGCCATCTCCACCTTCATGCATGAGCGCTTCGAAGGTCGCGAGCTGGTCGTCGGTCTCGACTGGCCGTTCCTGGGCGGCTCCAACGAGATCTGGATCGCCGTCATCTTCTCCATCCCCCTGACGGTTCTCTACGCCTTCATCCTCCCCAACAACCAGATCCTGCCCTTCGCCGGCATCGTGAACATCGCCCTTGCCGTTCCCGCGTATCTGGTCACCAAGGGCAACCTGCCCCGCATGCTCATCCTCTGCGCCATCGGCGTCCCCATCTTCCTGCTCGTGGGCACCGCCTTCGCGCCGTTCATCTCCGAGCTTGCCCTCAGCACGGGCGCGCTTTCCGCCGATGCCATGGGCACCGCCGGCCTCATCTCCAACTCATCCATCGACGGCCCTTGGTTCACCTATGCCATCTCCCAGTTCCTCGACTTCATGAACGGCAACTATCTGCCGCTTGGCATGCTCATCGTCTGGATCGCCGGCTTCGTGTACATGCTCATCGACATGAAGAAGGCCCGCAAGAAGGCCGAGGCTTCGGCCGAGTAACGCCACGTGCCGGACCGGCATCATGTCGGGTCTGCACCCATGCAAGCCGGTGGGCGCTCGCATGCGCGCCCGCCGGTTTGATCGAAAGTTCGATCGGAACCATGTATGAAAGGAGTTCAACCATGCTTGAGGATCTGAAGCTCCGCGTCATGAACGTGGCCAAGCAGGCCCAGCGGGAGGGGCTGTGCAAGCACAAGTCCGGCAACTTCTCCGCTCGCGATGACGAGACCGGGCTCGTGGTCATCACGCCGACGAGCGTCGATCGCGAGGACCTCGTGGTGCCCGATATGATCGTCATGGATCTTGAGGCGAACGTCGTCGAGAACCTGACCGGTCTGCGCCCGACCTCGGAATCCCTGATGCACCTGAAGATCTATGAGACCCGTTCCGACGTCAAGGCCGTCGCGCACACGCACTCCATGTATGCGACCGTGTTCGCGATTCTCGAGAAGCCGGTTCCCGCCGTCGTGTACGAGATCGCCAACCTGAACTGCTCCAAGGCTCGGATTCCCGTCGCCCCCTACGGCCGTCCCGGCACGCCCGCCCTTGCGGAAACCATCGTCGAACCCTGCAGGGAGTCGGACGTCTTTTTGCTCCAAGGTCACGGCGCCGTTGCCGTCGACGAGACGAATATCGAGGAGGCCTACCTCAAGGCTTGCTATATCGAGGAGCTCTCCGAGCTGTACCATCACGCCCTCACCGCCACCGGGGGCGCAGAGCCCAAGTCCTTCCCTCCCGAGGAGCTCCAGAAGTGGGAATATCCGAAGGAGATCAAGTTCCCGAACGCCTAGGTCCCGGCGCCGCGTTGCGCTGCCCGGCACCCCGTTCAGACGGTAGGTGGGATCGGTTATATGAGCAGCAAGAACAACAGGAAGCGAAAGGCGGCAGGCACGGGCGCGCGCGGTACGTCACGCAGGGGCACGTCGTTTCGCCTTCCCCGCGTGCACGAGCTCAAGGATCCGCCCCCCAGGACGGCGGGCGCCTACCTGGCCTCCTTCCTCGAGCTGGCCCTCGTGGCGGGCATCTGGCTCTACACTGCGTTCAGGTTCTTCCCGGGCGCAAACACATGGGTTGCCTACATTCCCATCGCAGCGGTCTACTTTGCAGGCGTGATGTCGATGTATCTCGTCCGCGCGCTGCTCGAGGCCAAGCGCCTCTACGGCAAGGCGGATATGAAGCACGCGTTCTACTACAGCCAGATGGTCAAGGGCGATCAAAAGCGGAGCCTCTACATAGGCATGGCGTTTTTCGCCGTGTTCATGGTGCTGAGATGGCTGATCCCCTCGCCCAACATCGATCCCACGGGCATCGACATCGCCTCGGCGTTCTATCTCGGCTACCTATGGACCACGAAGTACAAGGAGAAGGATCCCGTTCCCTTCCAATACATGGAGACGATCTTCCTCTTCTTGACCGTGGTCACGAACTACCTCGTCTATTTCGTTGGATGAAAGGAGCGACGCTATGAAGAAGATCATGAATGCGCCCGAAGCGTACGTCGATGAGATGCTCGAGGGCATCTACGCCGCGCATCCCGAGGTCACGTGTGCGAACGGCGACCTGAGATGCTACTGCACCGCACGCAAGAAGCCCGGCAAGGTTGCCATCATCACCGGCGGCGGCACCGGGCACCTGCCCCTGTTCCTCGGCTATGTGGGCGAGGGCCTGCTCGACGGCTGCGGCGTGGGCGGCGTCTTCCAGTCCCCGTCCGCTGAGCAGATCTATACCATCGCCAAGGAGGTCGAGACCGGCGCCGGAGTTCTGTTCCTCTATGGCAACTATACCGGCGACATCATGAACTTCGACATGGCCGCCGAGCTGCTCGAGATGGACGATATCGAGGTTGTATCGCTGGTGGGCGCGGATGACGTGCTCTCGAACGAAAACGTTGCCGCCCGTCGCGGCGTTGCGGGCATCTTCTTCATGTACAAGGCCGCCGGCGCCAAGGCAGCGCAGATGGGCACGCTGGACGAGGTGCGTGCCGCCGCTCGAAAAGCCGGCGATAACGTCCGCACCGTCGGCTTCGCCCTCACCCCTTGCGTGGTGCCCGAGGTCGGCCACGCCAACTTCCAGCTTGACGACGACGAGATGGCCTTCGGCATGGGTATCCACGGCGAACCCGGCATCTGGAACGGCCCCCTTAAAAGCGCGGATGAGCTGGCGCGCGAGTCCGTCGACGCGATCCTCAAAGACATGCCGCTTTCCGCCGGCGATGAGGTTGCCCTGCTCATCAACGGTCTGGGAGCGACCTCCGTGGAGGAGCTCTACATCCTCAACCGCTCCGTGCGCATGCTGCTCGAAGAGCAGGGCATTGCCGTCTACCGCTCCTGGACGGGCGAGTATGCCACCTCCATGGAGATGATGGGCGCCTCCATCTCGATCTGCAAGGTCGATGACGAGCTCAAATCCTATTTCGACTATCCGGTCAGCACCCCGTTCATCTGCCAGAAGTAGTTCGCGATCCGAGCAAGGAGGGGCTTATGGACTCGCTTTCGATCAACGACATCCCGGAAGTCTTCGAGTATGTAGCGGCCATCTTCGCCGAGAAGAAGGACGAGCTGTGCGAGATGGACGCCGCCATGGGCGACGGCGATCTCGGCCTGACGATGGACAAGGGCTTCAGGGCCCTGCCCGATTTCCTGCGCGAGACGGCCTCCGAGGGCGAGATCGGCAAACAGCTCGTGAAGGCTGCGATGAAGATGCAGAATCTCGTTCCCTCGACCATGGGAACGCTCATGAGTTCCGGTATCATGGCGGCAGGCAAGGCCCTGAAAGGCAAGGAGGCGCTCACGCCTCCCGATCTTGCGACCTTCGCCGCGGCTTTCGCGGAAGGGGTGCAGAAGCGCGGCAAGTGCGAGCTCGGCGACCGCACCCTGCTTGATGCCGCCGATGCCGGCGCTCAGGCCGCCGCTGCCTGCGTTGCGTCGAACCCCGAGGCGGGCTTTTCCGATGTTGCCGCAGCGGCTGCAGAGGGGGCGTTGGCGGGCTGCGAGGCCACCAAGGACATGCTGCCCAAGTTCGGCAAGGCAGCCGTGCATGCGGCCAAGGCCAAAGGCGTCGTCGACCAGGGCGCCCTCGCCGGCGCATACCTGCTGATCGGCATCAGGGATTATTTCGCCGAGCAGCGCTAGAACGGCTCGTGGATGCGAGATGGGGCGGGCCATGCCCGCGCCCGCCTCGCACATCGAAACGATGAAAGGGGGCACCTTATGCTCTACAACGATCCCAAGGCCTTCCGCGAGGACATGCTCAAGGGCTATGTCGCCGCCTATCCCGACTACGTGGTCCGCCTTCCCGGCGGCGTTGCCCGTGCTACCAAGATGCCCGACGGTAAGGTGGCCGTCATCAACGGCGGCGGCTCCGGGCACTATCCGGCGTTCTGCGGCATCGTGGGCGACGGCTTCATGGACGGCACGGTGGTGGGCAACGTCTTCACGTCGCCTTCCACCGAGGATGTGCTCGGCGTCGCGCATGCCGTCGACAACGGCGCCGGCATCTTCATCATGGGCGGGAACTATGCGGGCGACAAGATGAACTTCAATATGGCGCGCGACCGCCTCATCGAAGCGGGCATCGACTGCCGCACCTTCTACATCACCGACGACGTTGCGGCTGCCCCGCCCGAGGAGGCCGAGAAGCGCCGGGGCAACGTGGGCACGTTCATGGTTTTCAAAGCTGCGGGAGCCGCTGCGGCGGCGGGCGCATCCCTCGATGAGCTCGTCGGCGTTGCGGAGCGGGCCAACGACCGCACCCGCACCATGTCCATGGGTTTTCGCGGCTGCACGCTCCCCGGCGAGAAGGAGCCGCTCTTCCAGGTGCCGCAGGGCAAGATGGAGGTCGGCCAGGGCATCCATGGCGAACCCGGCGTGGGCGAGGACGACATGGGATCCGCTGCGGAGATCGCCCGCATCCTCGTCGATCGCGTGCTCGCCGAGGCTCCTGACGATGACACGAAGCGCATCGCCGTCATTCTCGACGGACTGGGCTCCACCAAGTACGAGGAGCTGTTCGTCGTGTGGGGAACGGTGCGCGAGATCCTCGAGGAGCGGGGCTATACGCTGGTCGATCCTCTCGTGGGCGAATACGTCACCTCCCTCGACATGGAGGGCATCGCGCTTGCGGTGGAGTTTCTCGACGATGAGCTTGAAACGTACTGGACGGCTCCCTGCGATACCGCGTCCTTCCGCACGGGCATCGGCTCGATGGCATCGGGCGAGCGCAAGGTGTATGCGGAGCGCACGCAGGCGGAGGGAGGCTTCGAGGCGGGCTCCGAGGCCTCGGCAAGGGCGGCGGCGTATATCGTTTCCGCACTGGGACGCATGGCGCAGGCCATGGCCGATGCCGAGCGGGAGCTTGCGCGGATCGATGGCGTGGCCGGCGACGGCGATCACGGTCGCGGCATGGTGAAGGGCTCCTCCTTCGCGCACCAAGCTGCCGTATCGGCGCTCGAACGCGGTGCCGCGGCGGGGTCGGTGCTTAAGGAGGCGGGCCGCGCGTGGGCGGCGAAGGCGGGCGGGACCTCCGGGATTCTCTGGGGCTCCGCACTCGAGGCGGCAGGCGCCGTGGTGGGCGACCATGCCGAAGCATACGATGCCGTCGTCGCGGCGGCAGCCGTCAAAGCCGCATACGAGAAGATGCTCGCGCTCGGGGGTGCGCATCGCGGAGATAAGACCATGCTCGATGCCCTGATCCCGTTCGGCGAGGAGCTCGCTGCGCAGGCGGCGCATGGTGCCGCGCTTGTCGATGCGTGGAGATCTGCGTGCGCAGCGGCCGAGCAGGCTGCGGAGGCGACGAAGGACATGGTTCCCCAGGTCGGCCGCGCCCGCCCGGCTGCCGAGCGCAGCCTGGGCACGCCCGATGCCGGAGCCATCTCCATGGCCATGTGCATCCGCGCGGTCCTGCCCGAGGGGTAGCCGCCGCTCGGGCTGGGTGACGCACGGAGCCTCCGCTCCTCTGTAACGCGTGCGTGACGCACGTCTGCGCAGGTATTGCGGGTGCGCTATCATCTAAGGCACCCGAAGCGAGCCGGGAGGCCCCATGCGCAAGACCTACATCACCACCATGCCCGACCAGGCGGGCGCGTTTCTCACCGCCACCAAGGTCATCACCGAGGTCGGCGGCAATATCGTCCGCGTGAACTACAACCGCGCGGTCGACACGAACACGCTGCTCATCGAGGTCGAAGCCGATGAGCAGCAGCAGGAGCGCATCTCCAAGCGCCTCGAGGAGGTCAAATATCTCGTGGACGATCCCGGCATGCGCCAGATCATCCTCATCGAGCTCGTGCTGCCCGATCGTCCGGGCGCGCTTCTGCCCACGCTCGAGGTCATCAAGGATCACGAGGTCAACATCCCCTACATCAATTCGCAGGAAAACGGCACGCCCTACCAGAACTTCAAGATGGGCCTGCTCGTTGAGAACACCGCCGAGATCAAGGGCCTGCTCGACGATCTGTCGCAGATCTGCGAGGTGCGGGTGCTCGACTACGAGGCCACCGATCGCCTGCTCGACTCCACGATCTTCTATGTGACCTTCGCCAATAAGCTGCGCGAGATGCTGGGCCTTTCGCAAGACGAGACGAACGGCGCCCTGTCCAGCGCGAACAAGGTCATGCAGGTGCTCGATAAGCGCCATGAGTCGCCGCGCGAGGCCTTTGAGAACATATTGCGCTTCGCCAACCTCGTTGCGGAGCATCGCGGCGAGCGCTTTGCGCCCAAGGTGTCGTCGCATCGCCTCGATCCGGAGCTTACCCTGCATGTGATCGAGCCGCCCTTCGGCGGCAACACCTATGTGCTGGAGTATTACGAGGCGCTGCTCTTCATCGACTGCGGGCTCGGCTGCTTCAAGGAGGAGATGGCCGGCGTGCTCGGCGAGCTCTTTCCCGGTTTCGACGAGCGGCGCAAGAGCATCGTGCTCACCCAGGCCGATGTGGACGCTGCAGGTCTGGGCAGCATGTTCGATACCGTGTATCTGGTGCGCGACAGCTACGACAGCTTTGCCGCCGAGCAGCGCGGGCGCGGCGGGCTGCGCGAGCGCAAGGCCTCCAACGCCCCGTTCGTGGCGCTGTCCAAGATCGTCTCGAGCTACGTTCCGCCGCAGCTCGGCCATCTTGCCGTCATCGGCGAGCGCACGGGCGACGATCCGCTCGAGTTCATCGGATCAATCCGCTTCGGCAACTGGCTGTTCGAGGTGTTCGAAGGCGCGGGCGGCCACGTGGTGGGCGAGACGGTCATCGCCTGCGCTGAGCTGGGCATCGTCTTCACGGGCGATCTGATGGCGAACCGCGACGGTATGTCGGCGGAGCAGCTGGAATACGAGCAGCTGCAGCCCTACCTCATGACGAGCTACGATGCCAATCCTGCGCTGGCCGACGCCTGCCGCGAGGAGCTTGCCGAGAGGTACGCAGGCTACACCATCCTGCCCGGGCGCGGTCCCGTCATCTGGCGGTCGTGATCCAAACCGATACGCTGCAGGAGCGATGTCCTGCAGCGTATGCGTACCGCATGGCTGGGTTGCGGGAAGCTGGGATCTTAAGCCTCGATGTTCTTTTCGCGCAGCTTCTCCTCCAGCTCGTTCTTGTCGATGATGTTCTGCAGAACGACGATCTGCTCTGCGGGAACATCCTTGATGAAGTCGGCCAAATCGCGTCCGACGACGAACAGGTCGGCAGCGCCGGGCTTGACATCGGACGTCGTGGAGTGGGTGACGGAGACGCCTTCGATGCCCATCTTCTTGAGAACGTCCTGGATGTTCATCTCAACCATAAGGCTTGAACCCAGACCGGAACCGCACGCGCACATAATCTTGGATACCTTCATGCTTCACTCCTTTGCGTGAGCAGGGACGGCGAGCGAACTCCCAAAGCGCGTGCCGGGACGCGCGCTGCGTCCCGGCAAACCCATGAACCCATTATAGGGCCGTCGAGCCGGAAACCTTACCTGGTTGCATCCTTCTTGGGCGCAACGAGGTTGTACACGATGGGCGCGCAGAACACGACGATGCACACAACCATGAGCACGGTGCTCTGAATGCCCTGGGCGACGTTGCCGAACAGGATGCCCATCCAGGAGAAGTCGGCATCGGAGAAGGTGGCCGCCGTAAAGCCGAGCGCCGTGAACACGGGCATGCAGATGGCGGGCAGGAAGGTGATGAGCAGGCCATGCGCGAAGGCGCCTGCCACGCAGCCCTTGACGCCGCCCTCCGCATTGCCGAACACGCCTGCCGTTGCGCCGCAGAAGAAGTGAGGCACGACACCGGGGAGAATGAGCGCGACGGGAATGACGCCGTTGATGCCGGTGAGCACGAGCAGGCCCACGATGCCGGCAAGGAAGGACGTCAGGAAGCCGATGATCACGGCATTGGGGGCATAGGGATAGGCGACGGGGCAGTCGATTGCGGGAATCGCGCCGGGGACGAGCTTCTCGGCAATGCCCTTGAATGCGGGAACGATCTCGCCCACGATCAGGCGGACGCCGGCCAGGATGATATACACGCCGCCGGCGAAGCTCATGCCTGCGGTAAGAGCCCAGACGATCCAGTTGACGTGGGTCTCGGTACCCACGTTGAGCAGGTCATTGAGGTGCGCGAACTGCGTGGGGTCGGCGCCGAGGATGCCCTTGGCAACCGCGATGCCCGTTACCACGATGAACAGGACCATCATGGTGATGGAGATGGAGACCGTTGTGTCGCGCAGGAAGATGAGGCGTTTGGGGAACTTGAGGTCCTCGGTTGACTTGCTGCCCTTGAACGCCTTGCCCACAACGCCGGCGAGAGCATAGCCGATGCCGCCGAAGTGGCCGAGCGCAACGCCCTCGGTGCCGGTCACCTTCTTGAACGTGGGCTGGCAGTATGCGGGAGACACAACCATGATGAATGCGAGCAGGCAGCCGCCGGCGATGATGAGCTGGGCGCCGGACAGGCCGCCGACAGACAGGATGACCGCGAGCATGCAGGCCATGTACAGGGTGTGATGGCCGGTCAGGAAGATGTAGCGCAGGCGGGAAAAGCGCGCGAGGACGATGTTGAGGATCATGCCGACGCACATGATGAGGGCGGTGTCGGACCCGAACTGCTCGAGGGCCATGGATACGACGGCCTCGTTGTTGGGAACAACGCCCTGCATGTTGAAGGCATAGTTGAACACCTCGCCAAACGCGAGCAGGGAGCCGGACTGCAGGAAGCTCGCGCCGGCGGATAGCACCAAGAAACCGACGATGGTTTTAACGGTGCCCATGACGGCGTCTTCGATAGGCTTGCCCTGAAGGACAAGGCCAAGGAGGGCGAGAAGGCCGACGAGAATCGCCGGTGTGGATAGGATGTTGACAAAGAACTCTACAACTGCCATGGTTCCTCCTTTGAACAGCTCGCTACTCGATACGGACCGTGCATATCAAAGTTGACGCCCGCTATGTCAAACGATGAACGGGATGGGCGTCATGCAGGCCTATTCCTGCGAAAGGAACAAGTCGTAGATCTCGTGCTCGGTTGCCGCCTCAGCCACGTTGGCGATGTTGGCGGGATCGCCGAACATCATGGCAAGCTGACGCATGACATCGATGTGGGAATCGGAATCGGTTGCAACGAGCGTGACCAGCACGCGTACATCGGGGCCCTCCTCCTTAAAGCGCACGGGCTCGCGAAGCACGGTCACAGCAAGCTGCTGCTTAAGCGCGCCTTGCTCCGGACGGGCGTGCAGCAGCGCTAGATCGGGGCACAGGACGAAGTAGGGGCCGAGCTCGTGTGCATTGGCGATAATGCCATCGATATAGCGGGGCTCGGCATAGCCGCCGTCCACCAGCGGCTGAACGGCAACTTGGACGGCCTGCTCCCACCCGTGCACACGCTGCAGAATCTGAACATTCTCGAGCTTGAGCATTTCCTTCATGATGCACGTCCTTACTCGTCCATGAGCTGCGGATTATCACTAAATATAGTGGATTCTCACTTTATGTACAAATTGTGCATTCGTCTGTAAGGGGAGCTGCGAGGTGTGCGAGGCGCGCCGTCACAGGCTGGAGAGGCCGTTCTCGTAGAACCTGCGGATCATGGCCTGCATCTCGTTGAAGCGCGTGCTGCGCTTCCACCCCAGCGCGCTGTTGACCGCGAGGTTTCCCGAGACGGCATAGATGAAGAGCAGGCGTGCGGTTACCTCGTCTGCCCCCGACCGCTCCATGATCTCGGGAATCATCGCCGCTCCAGCGCGTTCGATGATGCGGCTCGATACGTGGGGGAGCGTCTCGGGGGTTGTATAGAGCAGGCGGTAGTCGTCGCGCACGGGAACGCGCTGGCACATCGTGAGAGCCCGCTCCTCTTCGGGCAGCTCCTCGTCGAGCATCTCGTCGATGACCTCGTCGAGCAGGGCGAACTTATCGACATAGTGCAGGTAGAAGGTGCCTCGGTTGATATCGGCCCGGCGGCACAGGCCCGTCACGGTGATCTTGTCGAAGCCGCCCTCTCCCAGCAGCGCGAAGAACGCTTCATGGATGACCTGTTTCGTATAGCGCGTGCGCCTGTCTTCGCGCTTTGCCTGATCAACCATGGTTACGCACCGCCTTCTCGTCAGTCTTTGGATTCCGTACGTTTATCAACACGCTCGAGAATCCGTTCATTGCCTCTTATATCAGCACATAGTCTAATCATAAACAGGTGTTCATTATCTAACAAAATGAATTCTGCACGATGCACCGCACGGCCTTATGCACCGAATCGGGGAAGGGGCGGGACATGATCTCATTCGAGCTGGAAGACCTCATCGGCGTCCTGCAGGGAATCGCACCGTACTTGATCGTCATCGCACTCATACTCCTTGCAGCGATCGGCGTCAGCATTGCGGCAAAGCGGCAGGAAAGGAGGAGAAGATCCCTCACACGCAAGGTGACGTGGTTCACGGCGCTCGCCGGCATCGCCGTTACGGTGAACCTTGTCTGCTTCGGGCCGATGTCCACGCTCATCAGCCTCGTCTCCGGCGGCGGCCAGGTGACCCAGGAGACCACCGACGAAGCCTCCGCGGTAGCCCTCGATATCGCACGCGAGGGTTTCGTCCTGCTCGAGAACGAGGATGCAACGCTTCCGCTCGCCCTGGGTGCCAAGCTCAACATCTTCGGCTGGGCATCCACCAATCCGGTGTACGGAGGTGTAGGTTCCGGCGGCATCAACGATCTCTATCCCATCGTGACCCTTATCGACGGCCTCGAGAACGCCGGTTTCGAGGCCAATCAGGAACTCGTTGACTTCTATCTCGGTTACGCCGAGAGCCGTGCAGCCGTCTCGATTACAGCCCAGAACTGGGATCTTCCCGAACCGCCTGCAAGCACCTACGACGATGCGCTCATCGCCCGCGCACGCGACTACTCCACTACCGCCGTCATCGTGATCAGCCGCTTCGCGGGAGAGGGCCATGCGGACATCCCGCAGGACATGAGCCAGGCAGTCTATCAGGATAACTCCGATGCCTATGCTGATTTCGAGACAGGGCAGCACTATCTCTCGCTTTCCAAGTCTGAGGCCGACATGGTCGATCTCGTATGTGCGAACTTTGACGACGTTGTGGTTATCTATAATGGCGCATACGCCTTCGAACTGGGCTTTTGCGAGGAGTATCCGCAGATCAAGGCTGTCGTATGGGCACCCGGCCCGGGCAACGTGGGCTTTAGCGCCCTCGGCGAGATCCTCGCAGGAACCGTGAATCCCTCGGGCAAGACGAACGATACCTTCGTGTATGACATAGATGCGACCCCGTACTACAACAATGCCGAGAAGACCGACTATGCCAACATGGTCGACATGACCGTCGAGGGCATGAATGCCGGCGTGCCTACCAACTACGCCCCCGCTTTCATCAACTACGTCGAGAACATCTACGTGGGCTACAAGTTCTATGAGACTGCACACGCTGAGGGCATTATCGATTACGAGTCAGTGGTGCAATACCCGTTTGGATACGGCCTCAGCTATACCTCCTTTGTGCAGGACATGGGGGAGATCGTTGCAAGCGATGGGCTGATCAGCTTCGAGGTGACCGTCACCAACACCGGTGCCGTGGCAGGCAAAGACGTTGTCGAGGTTTACATTGAACCGCCCTACATCGATGGCGGCATCGAGAAGGCGTCCGCCAACCTCATCAGATATGAGAAGACCAAATTGCTGGAACCCGGTGAAAGTCAGACTATCACCATCGGCTTCGCCATCGAGGAGATGGCCTCCTACGATGAGAGCGGCCACGGTTGCTACGTGCTCGAGGCCGGCGACTACGAGATCACCGTCAAATCCGATTCCCATACTGTGCTCGACAGCGCAACCTATACCGTTGCGGATACCGTCGTCTACGATGAGGCCAATCCGCGCGACTCCGATGAAATCGCCGCCGTCAACCGGCTTCAGGACGCTCAAGGCGACGTGGTGTTCCTCTCGCGCTCCAACGGATTCGCCAACTATGGCGAGGCCACGGCCGCTCCGGCCAACCTCAACATGCCTGAAGCGTACGTCGAGGGCTACCACCTCAACGACACCTACGATCCCTTGGCCTACGTCGATCCTGCCGCCGAAATGCCTACGACAGGCGCGTCCGGCACGCTGACCATCTACGATGTACGCGGTCTGGACTACGACGATCCCCTGTGGGATGCCCTGCTCGACCAGCTCACCGTTGATGAGATGGCTTCCACCATTGCGCTTTCCGGCTACCAAACGCCTGCCATCGAGTCCATCGGCAAGGTTCAGAATGTCGATTCAGACGGCCCGGCTGCCATCAACAACAACTTCACGGGAGCCGGCTCCATCGGCTATCCGATCGAGGTCGTCATCGCCTGCACGTGGAACCATGAACTGGCCTATAGCTGGGGTGAGATGATGGGCAAGATGAGCAGGGAGATGAACTCCACCGGCTGGTATGCCCCTGGACTCAACACCCACCGCTCTGCCTTTACCGCCCGTAACTACGAGTACTTCTCCGAAGACGGCGTGCTGGCGGGTTGGATGGCCGCCGATGCGGTGCGCGGCGCGCATGCGCAGGGGGTCTACTCCACCATCAAGCACTTCGCGATGTACGACTCCAACGGCAAGATGGTCTGCGCCTGGGCAACCGAGCAATCCATGCGCGAAATCTATCTCAGGCCCTTCGAGATCGCCGTCAAGGAGGGCGGTGCCGATGCCGTCATGGAGTCGTGGGCCTTCCTAGGCAACAAGTGGGTGGGCGAGATCTCCGCGCTCAACAACGCCATCCTGCGCGACGAGTGGGGCTTCCGAGGCTTCATCGTGTCCGACTTCTTCCGCAACAACGGCCATGGATTCATGAACGCCGACATGGCGCTGGCCAACGGCGTCGATGCCATGCTCTCCACCTTCGAGGGCGGTCCCAACCAGGTGACCGACAAGACGGCGGCGTCCAACGTGCAGTACATGCGTACTGCCATGCACAATATCCTCTACACCACGGCCAACAGCTGGGCATACGACCAGGCACATCAAGGCGGCATCGAGGGCTGGAAGGCTGCGTTCTTTGTCGCGGATGCGGCGATTGCAGCCGTTGTCATCGGCGGTATCGCCTTGGCTCTGAAGAAGAGCAAAGCTGCGTGAGGGTTTTACCCGTAGCCATATAGCATTATCTTGTCGAGCGCCCTCTTCGGAGGGCGCTCGTGCGCCCTGCGTGCGTAAATCACGGCGGGGGAGGCTGCTATGGCAGCTTCTTATTGTGTGCTCGTGCAGATTTACAGGTAGGTATCTGCGAGAAGCTTCAGAATCTCATCCGCTGTTACCCCACGAATCCTCAAGCCCTCTATTTCCCGATCCGTTATGTTAACGGCATCGATGAAACTTTTCATATCGTTACGAACCTCTTCCGGAAGTTCGCAGCGCTCCAGCACCAGTTCTGATGCGATTCGGATGATATCGTTCGCATGCTTCTTTACATCTCTGGAATCCACGTGTTCGCCGCGCCGGCTTCGTTCGTGCAAATCCAGCCGCGCCTTTGCCTTAAAGGGGATCAGCCAGCTATGCCGCAAAACTGAAAAGCCGTCGATCACATCTCTTCCCTGCAAGAGAGCCTGATAATACGCATCGTTCAACAAGATCGAAGAAAGACTCGATACGTTGCCATCGATATAAATCGGAGTAAGCGCCGCGCCCCCTTCCAGCACGTACTCGGTCCTCGCAAAAAGCTCGATCATCAGCGGGAACCCTTCCTCCGTTGGCTTGTCGAAGCGGTAGAACTGCGGCGAACCAGATGCCTTAGCCCGGTTCCTGTATCCACCATCCCGGATAAATGCCCGGAAGCGCTGCCCGAATTCTGCGGTCAGAGCCTCTACGATAAGAACGACATCAAGGTCTCTGGTCGCCCGAAAGCCTGCGTTGTTGAGCCTAAAGGCGATAGCGCATGCAGCGCCTCCGATCAGGACGTAGTGATCTGAAAAGCCGCCGAAGTACTCCCGGAATCGATCGAATCCCTTGACCATACATGCTCCTCCAGCATCTCATCGACGGCGATGCCGATCCGCGGGTCGGCGAGCTCCTCCCCTGTCAGGGTGAGCGCTACGGTGATCGGGTCGACCGCCGCCTCGTTTTGGAAAGCGATGCGGTATCCCAGCTCGTGGACGATGCAGCCGGGGGCTTCTCCGGCCGGTGTTCGGTTTCCTGCGGAAGTATTCAGTTCCGACAGCTCCATTTTGATGGCTGCATACACAGGATACGCGCCGTCATCCAGCATCGAATAATGCGCGAGCGCCGTCATTCCGGAGAGAGGCAGGGGGATGCTCGGCCTTTCTTTGAGCGTGTATATTTTGATGATCGGGCTACGCAGGACAGGGCGGAACGCTTCCCACATCGCCTTCTTGTCCGGATCCGCGCTGATGCATAGAAAGCAGGGGAAAGGAGTGTCCTTTCCGTAAAAAAACGCTATTTTACGCAGCTTTGGCGATAGAGATTTTTGCCTGTTGGGAAGTGTCCTAGCCCTTTATGAAAGTAGAAAGAGACTTCAGAATAGATTGGTGAGATGGGGTGCATAAAAAAGCACAAGCCTTATTCTTGTACATAATTCTGCTATAATTATGTACAAGGAAAGGAGACAGTAACCATGCCACAAATCAGACCGATTACGGATTTAAGGAATACCACAGAAATATCAGAGCTTTGCCATGCAAAGAATGAGCCCCTTTTTATCACAAAAAACGGTTATGGGGATCTGGTTGTAATGAGCATTGAAGCATACGAAGAAATGCTTGAATCATCACAGATAGATGCTGCAATAAATGAAGCCGAAAGGGAGCTTGCTGCAGGCGGTGAACTTTTGGAGGCACGGGATGCCCTTTCGTCTTTGAGGAGAAAGCATTTTTGATAGATACCTTGTAAAACTCTATCCTCGTGCTTACCGGGACTTAGACGGAATCTACGCCTATATCGCAGGTACTCTGTTGGAGCCTGCTACAGCTTCTAAAATGGTTGATGAACTTGAAAATGCTATTTTCAGTTTAGAAACCTTGCCGGAGCGTGGAGCGATTCGGCGTATAGGAGCTTATGCAAATCAAGGATACAGGCAGCTGTTCCATAAGAACTACACCATCATTTACCGTGTTTTGAAAGAAAAGAAGGAAGTCCATATCATAACAGTTAGGTATACACCGAGCAATTTCTAACAACAAAGTAGGAGAGCGAAATGACGGTCTGAAAAACAGCCTGCTTTTACGATTTCCTATGTAAAGTCGCCACGTTCCTCTGCTTCGTGGCCTCATGAGCTTCCGTGTAGTCGAAGACGCGCTCGAAGCGCTCATCGGTTGTCTTCTGATACTCCAGCTGCCGTAGCTCCACAGCGCGGATCTGGTCGAACATGACGGCGCTGCTGGCGATGAAGTGCCGCATTTCGACGAACGCATCCATGGTTCTGACGCATACGGCGGCAGCCATCTTGCTCCTCAGCGCGTGAGTCTGAAGCAGAATCTGTCGGTGCCTATTTCGACGATCTCGGTTATTCGCGCCCAGCGCCCTGCGTGCGTAAATCAAAGCGGGGAAGGGCACGCCAAGCGGTGTGTCACGTTAGAATAAGGGTGGTCGTAGATACCATGCAGACAGAGAGGACCATCCATCATGATCCGAACCAACAGCGTGACCTTGAGCAATCTGCCCGCAGTGGCCTATCGCCAGAAGTTCCCCGCAGGGGGATCGGGAATCGTCATCGTGCGCAGCGACGCAACGCAGCCGGGCATCGCGTCGATCAGCAAGACGTCGGGCGAGCCCATCATCTCCGCCAATACGCCGGCGGATCTGTATCCTCTCGAGGCGTTCAAGGAGGCCATGGAGCTCACCTCAGGTATGCCGTACCATAAGCAGGGCAAGCCCAGACCGGTGCTCATCGAGTTGCCCAAAGATGATATTCCCGAGGTAGAGGTGGTTATCGACTCCGGCGAGTATGAGAAGCTGGTGGAGGCGTACACCGATAAAACCGGTAAGTTCTCCTATGCCCTGCTCAACAAGGATCTCATCCAGCTCGTCCACCGGAGTTCCGTGGTGCGCAGGATGATCGGGGCGGGGGAGACGGAGGAGGCCATCCGCACGTATGTCGTGGGCGCCAAATTCCGTACCGTCACCGGCAACGCCAACCTCACCGACGAGCAGGCGCTCAAGATGGCCGAACTGCTCGACGAGGTGAGCCCCAAAGGCGTGTTCCGCGAACTCAACGCCGACATACGCTCCCGGCTGGGCAAGAGAAAGGGCGCCTAGGCGCAGAATGAAGCGCACGCTCCGCTTCGTGCGCATGCATCGACAAGAACGGGCCCCGCAGCTTGAACTGCGGGGCCCGTGTGCGTGCGATGATCTGCAGGGCTTACATGCAGGTGTAGCCGCCGTCAACCGGAAGCTGGACGCCGGTGACGTAGCTGGAGGCGGGGGAGGCGAGGAAGATGGCGGCGGTGTCGAGCTCGCCCTCGTTGCCATAGCGCTCCTCGGGGATCATCGTGCGGGCATTTGCCTGGAAGAAGTCGCTATCGAGCGTCTCCTTCGTGAGCGGGGTGTAGAAGTAGCCCGGGCAGATGGAGTTGACGGTGATGCCGTACTTGCCCCACTCGGCCGCCAGCGCGCGGGTGAGGTTGACGACGCCGCCCTTGGCTGCGTGGTACGGGGCGGAACCGGCGATCTTGTTGCCCACGAGGCCGTACATGGAGGCGATGTTGATGATGCGGCCGTACCTGGCGGGAATCATGGCCTGCTTGGCGCACGCACGGGCCACCTTGAAGGTGCCGAAGAGGTCGATCTGCATCTCGCCGTTGAACTGGTCGTCGGTGATATCCTCGGCAGGAGCGACGGCGCCGGTGCCTGCGTTGTTGATGAGGATGTCGATACGCCCGAACTTCTCGAGCGCGGCGGCGACGGCGGCGTCCACGTTGTCGGTGTCGGTGATATCGCAGCGAACGGCGAGCGTCTCAACGCCGAACTCCTTGGCAATCTCGGCAGCGACCTCGTCGATCTGCTGCTGGCGGCGGGCCATGACGACGATGTTAGCGCCCTGGGAGGCGAGCGCCTTCGCCATCTGCACGCCGAGACCGCCCGAAGCTCCGGTGACGACAGCGACCTGACCCGTGAGATCGAAATAGTTCCTGTCCATGCTCCACATCCTTTCCATCGGGTATCGATACACCTTAAATTGTATCGATTGCCTGCTATAAGATTGTTGGCAAGTACGGTACGTGAGAAAGAATCTCTATGACACCGTCGCAATGCGGGGAGGCACGGGATGGCGGGCGTACGCGGTAGAAGACGCATATGCATCGGAGCCGCCGTGGCGGCTGCTGCGGTGGCGTGCGGTGCGGCCGCCGCCTGCGTGCGGCTCATCCGCCGCGCTGACCTGCATGTTCGTCTCGCCACGCTCTTCGGACCCGCATGCGTGTTCACGGTCGAGGATGGCGTAGGCAATCCCGTGCGCATGCTGTCCGTCGGACGCTCCGTGCAGTCGGGCACGTATCTGGGGGAGCGGCGCTTCGAGCTGCCCTTCGAGTACTACCGGGCGTTCGAGCGTGCGGTCTGCACGCAGGACGCCGTGCACGACGTGCTCATGCTCGGCGGCGGTGCATGCGCCTATCCCAGGCATGCGCTCATCGCACACGCCGATCTGCGCATGGATGTGGTGGAGCTCGATCCGTCCATCATCGATCTGGCACGCCGCTATTTCTATCTGGATGAGCTCGAAGAGCGGGCGGGGGAGCGCCTCTCCCTCGTTGCCGGCGATGCCCTCGCATACCTTGCGACCACGAACAAGGCATACGACGTCATCATCAACGACCTCTTCGCGCAATCGGAGGCGGTTGCAGCGTTCGCGGAGGACGAGGGCATGGAGCTGGTGAAGGCCCATCTGCGCGAGAACGGCATCTACCTGGTGAACGCGGTCGCCTCTCCGCCCGATTACCGCCGCCTGGCCGAGCTGGGCGCGGCGCTCGAGCGGCAGTTTGCACGCGTCGAGATGGTCGAGTGCACCGACGAGGACTTCTCGACCGATGAGAACTACCTCTTCATCTGCCGGGGCGTCAATCGGTGAAGTAGGCCACGCCTCCCTCGAAGATGGGCTGGAACGCGTTGCCGGGCACGTTCTTGTAGAGACCGTGACCGCTGCGCTCGCTGTGCCCCATCTTGCCCAGGATGCGCCCGTCGGGGCTGGTGATGCCCTCGATGTTGAACACGGATCCGTTGGGGTTGGTGGTGAGGTGCATGAGCGCGTTGCCGTTGGGCGCAACATACTGGGTGGCGACCTGGCCCTTCGCGCGCATCTCCTCGAGCAGCTCGTCCGATGCCACGAAGCGACCCTCGCCGTGGCTGATGGCCACGTTGTGCATCTCTCCCAACCGGCACTTCGAGAACCACGGTGAAAGGTTCGAAGTCACCGCGGTGCGGGCGAGCCTGCTCTGGTGGCGGCCGATGGTGTTGAAGGTGAGCGTGGGGCAGGTCTCGTCCATGCCGCGGATGTCGCCGAAGGGCACGAGCCCGAGCTTCACGAGCGCTTGGAAGCCGTTGCAGATGCCGAGCATGAGGCCGTCGCGCTCGAAGAGCAGCCGACGTACCGCCTCGGTGACCTCGGGTGCACGGAAGAACGCCGTGATGAACTTGGCGCTGCCATCGGGCTCATCGCCGCCCGAGAAGCCGCCGGGCAGCATGATGATCTGGCTATCATCGATGGCCTTCACCAGCGCCGCGCAGCTCTCGGTAACGGCCTGCGGCGTGAGGTTGTTGATGACCAGGGTGTTTGCCACGGCGCCGGCGCGCTCGAATGCGCGGGCGGTGTCGTATTCGCAGTTGGTGCCCGGGAAGACGGGGATGATGACGCGCGGCTTGGCGATCTTGGGCCCGATGGTGGTGTGGCGCGCGATGCCCTGCCCCACGGCATCGAAGCGGTCCACGTACACGCGCGGGCCCTTGCTGCGGTACGGGAAGACCGGTTCGAGCGCGGCCTGCCACGGTTCGGTCAGCTCGTCCATGGGGATCCTCTCGCCGCAGGCCTCGAAATGGCGCGTGGAGGTTACGGTGCCCAGGTCGGCAACGGTGACGCCTTCGGGAGGCTCGGGCAGGTCGATATAGGCCGATACCTCGGCGACGAAGCTGCCGTAACCCGGCCAGAAGAGCGCATCCTGCGTGAACTCATCGCGCACGGAGACGCCCAGGCGGTTGCCCACGCAGTTCTTGAAGAGCAGCTCGGCCAGACAGCCATAGCCCGGCGTGGAAAGGGAGCGGATGCGGCCCTTGCCCAGATCGCAGAGCGCTCCCACGTAGTCGAAGGCGGCCAGCAGCGATTGAGCCTCGGGCGTGATGCCGTCATCGGCGTACGCGGGCACCACCACGATGAGGCGGCTGCTCGCGTGCTTGAACTCGGGGGAGATCACGCGATCGACCTTGCCCAGCGCCGTGGCGAACGAGACGAGCGTGGGCGGCACGTCGAGGTCCTCGAAGCTGCCGCTCATGGAGTCCTTGCCGCCGATGGAGCCGATGCCCAGATCGAGCTGAGCCATGAGGGCGCCGAGCAGGGCCGCCGTGGGCTTGCCCCAGCGCTCGGGCACACCGCGCAGGCGCTCGAAGTATTCCTGGAAGGTGAGGTAGACGTCGCGGCGATCGAAGCCGGAGGCCACGAGCTTGGAAACCGATTCCACCACGGCGAGATACGCGCCGCGGAACGGGTCGGCCTCCATGAGGAACGGATTGAAGCCCCAGGCCATGCCGGAGCACGTGGCGGTCTCCCCATCCGTCGGGAGCTTCGCCACCATGGCGCTCGCGGGCGTGAGCTGCGTGATGCCGCCGAACGGCATGAGCACGGTGGCCGCGCCGATGGTGGAATCGAACCGCTCGGAGAGACCCTTGTTGCTGGCGACGTTGATATCGGTCACGAGGGAGAGCATCTTGTCGCGCAGCGTCTCGCCCTCCCAGGTGCGCGTGTACTCGGTGCCCGCGCACACGTGCACGTCCTGCGCCTTGGGGGCGCCGTTGGACGAGAGGAACGCGCGGGAGACGTTGACGATGGTCTCGCCGCGCCAGGTCATGGTGAGACGTGCGTCCGCGGTGACCTCCGCCACCACCGTGGCCTCGAGGTTCTCCTCGCGGGCATAGGCGCAGAACTGCGCGACGTCCTCGGGCGCGAGCGCCACGGCCATGCGCTCCTGGCTCTCGGAGATGGCGAGCTCGGTGCCATCGAGACCCTCGTACTTCTTGGGCACGAGGTCGAGGTTGACGGCGAGGCCGTCGGCCAGCTCGCCGATGGCGACGGACACGCCGCCTGCGCCGAAGTCGTTGCAGCGCTTGATGAGGCGGCAGGCATCCGCGCGGCGGAAAAGGCGCTGGAGCTTGCGCTCCACGGGGGCGTTGCCCTTCTGCACCTCGGCGCCGCAGGTCTCGAGGCTCTCCAGCTTATGGGCTTTGGAGCTGCCGGTGGCGCCGCCGATGCCGTCGCGGCCGGTGCGGCCGCCGAGCAGCACGATCTTATCGCCGGGCGCAGGCGTCTCGCGGCGCACGTTGCTGGCGGGCGCAGCTCCCACCACGGCGCCGATCTCCATGCGCTTGGCCACGTATCCGGGATGGTAGAGTTCGTGCACCTCGCCGGTGGCGAGACCGATCTGATTGCCGTAGGAGGAGTAGCCCGCAGCTGCCGTGGTGACGAGCTTGCGCTGCGGGAGCTTGCCGGGAATGGTCTCGGAGACGGGCGCGAGGGGGTTGGCCGCGCCGGTGACGCGCATGGCCTGATACACGTAGCTGCGGCCGGAGAGCGGGTCGCGGATGGCACCGCCGATGCAGGTGGCCGCACCGCCGAACGGCTCGATCTCGGTGGGGTGGTTGTGCGTCTCGTTCTTGAAGAGGAAGAGCCAGTCCTGCTCCTCGCCGTCCACATCGACCTTCACCTTGACGGTGCAGGCGTTGATCTCCTCGCTCTCGTCGAGGCCGGTGAGGATGCCCTTGGCCGCGAGGTACTTCGCGCCGATGGTGCCCATGTCCATGAGGGTGATGGGGCGCTCGGAGCGACCGAGCTCATCGCGCACGGCAAGGTAGCGCTCGAAGGCGGCCTGCACCACCTCGTCGTCGATCTCGATATGCTCGAGCACGGTGCCGAAGGTGGTGTGGCGGCAGTGATCGCTCCAGTAGGTGTCGATCATCTTGATCTCGGTGATGGTGGGGCAGCGGCCCTCGCCTGCGAAGTACTCCTGGCAGAAGGTGATGTCGGCGAGGTCCATGGCAAGACCGCGCTCATCGATGAAGGCGGCGAGCGCCGCCTGGTCGAGGTCGAGAAAGCCGTCGAGAACCTCGACCATGGGCGGCTCGGGATAGTTCCGGTGCAGCGTTTCCGGCAGCTCGTCGCCAGCCTCGCGCGCCTCGACGGGGTTGATGACGTAGCGCTTGACGGCGGCGATGTCGTCATCGGAAAGCGCCCCTTCGAGCACGTACACCTTGGCGCTGTGCACGAGCGGGCGCTCGCCCTGGGAGATGAGCTGGATGCACTCGCCGGCGCTCTCGGCCCGCTGGTCGAATTGGCCGGGTACGTACTCCACGGCGAACACGTGTGCGCCGCCCGTGTCGGGCATCTCGCGCGTGGCGATGTCGGACTGCGGCTCCGAGAACACGGTGAGCACGCAGCGTGCGAAGAGCTCGTCGGAGACGCCTTCCACGTCGTAGCGGTTGATGAGGCGCAGACCCGTGAGGGCTGCTATGCCCATCAGCTCGCGCAGCTCGCGCGCGAGGGCCTGCGCCTCGAGGTCGAATCCGGGCTTCTTCTCCACAAAGACGCGTGAGACCATGGTCGTACCCTCCATTGTGAGCGATGTGCGCATGCACATCCATTCTACGGCAAGATGCGCCATGCCGGGCGCATGCCGGGACCTCGGACCGCGATTTCGCGTCGTTCTCCGCTGCTTTACGACAAGAGCACGATCGCCGCGACGAAGGCGAGCGAGAACAAGCACGCCACGGCATCGCGGCCGCTCAGGCGCAGCTCATGGAAGTGGGTGCGCCCGTCGCCCCCCTCGTAGCACCGCGCGTCGAGGGCGAGCGAGAGTCCCTCGGCATGGCGCAGCCCGCTGGCGAAAAGCGCTACGACCACCGGAACGATGGCGCGCACGCGCGCGACGACGCCGCCCTCGTCGAATCCGCCGCCGCGCATGGCCTGGGCATCGAGGATGGCGGAGGTTTCGTCGGCGAGCACGGGAACGAAGCGCAGCATGAGGGCTACGACCATGGCTATCTCATGGCCGGGCAGGCCGATGCGCTCGAGGGGGGAGAAGAGGCGGTCGAGGGCGTCGGAGAACTGCGTGGGCGTGGTCGTGAGCAGGATGAGCGAGCCCACGAGCACCGCGAGCGCGAAGCGGGCGGTGTAGAGGATGGCAGCCCAGGCGCCGTCGGCGGTGATGCGCACGGCTCCGAAGGATATGAGCGGGTGGCCCGTCCGCACCACGAAGAGGTTGAAGACGGAGAGCACGGCGAGCACCGCCACGAGCGGCCTGACCGAGGCCACGATGCGTCCTGCGGGCACGCGGGAGCAGGCCAGCACGAACGCGGTCATGAGGGCGCTCGCGCCGAGCTGGGCCGGGGTCGTGACGCAGAAGATCGCCACCATGAGGACGAGTGCGCCGCAGAGCTTGACGCGGGGGTCGAGCGCGTGGATGGGGGAGTCGGCGGCATAGTATTGGCCGAAATCAAGCCTGAACGCCATGGCTGCCTGTTCTTTCCAAGGCTGCGAGGAGCCTCTTGGTGGTGAGCGGATCGCCGAGGTCGGAGATGCCGTGCGCCTCGAGCGCACGGGCGAACGCGAGCGAACGCGGAATGCCGAGGCCGATCTGCGCGAGCAGCTCCTCGTTTCCTGCGGGCGAGAAGACCTCGGAGGGCGTGCCTGCAAGAAGCACGCGGGATCGATCGAGCACGATGACGCGGTCGGCGCGGGCGGCGTCTTCCATGGAGTGCGTGACCTGGACGAGCGTCACGCCATCGTCGGAGAGCCGGGAGAGGACCTTGCGCAGCAGGGCGCGCCAACGCGGGTCGAGGCCGGCCGTCGGCTCGTCGAGCACGAGCAGGCGCGGCTGCATGGCGAGGATGCCGGCGAGCGCGCAGAGGCGCCGCTGGCCGCCGGAGAGCTCGAAGGGAGACCTGAGGCGCTTCTCGGCAAGGCCGACGAGTTTGAGGGCGCCGTCAACGCGCCGCGCTACCTCGTCCTTGGGGAGGCGCAGGTTGGTGGGGCCGAAGGCTACGTCCTTCTCAACCGTTTCGGCGAAGAGCTGGCGCTCGGGATGCTGCATGACATAGCCCACATGCGCGCGAATCGCGCGCCGCCCGCGGCGGGTCGAGGAGTCGTTGCCGTAGACGACGGTCCGTCCGGTATCGGGAGCCTGCAGCCCGCAGAGCAGGCGCAGCAACGTTGATTTGCCCGAGCCCGTCTGGCCCACGATGGCCGTGGAGCTGCCCTCGTCGAGGGAGAACGACACGTCGTCGAGCACGTTCTCGTGGGGCCGGTAGGCAAAGGACGCATGCTCCACCTGGACTGCGGGCGCTCTGCGCGTGCCGTCCGCAAGCTGCTCGCCGTGCCCGCCGCGCGGCCGTGCCGTGAAGCTCGCCGCAACATCGCGTGCAAGCTGCCGTTCATCGCAGGTGAGGGGCATGTCGAGCCGCTGCGAGAGCCGTGCGGCGAACGGCATCTCGAGGCCGAGGCTCACAATCGTGTCCCTGCCTGCCGCGAACACCTCTGCGGGCGCTCCTTCGAGCACGATGCGCCCACGGTGGAGCACCACCACGCGGTCGGCGAGAAGCGCCTCCTCCATGTAGTGGGTCACGTGGACGAGCGTCGTGCCGGCTGTGCGCAGGCGCTCCATGACGCGCAGGATCGACCTTCTCCCCCGTACGTCGAGCAGCGACGAGGGCTCGTCGAGCACGAGGACCTCGGGTTCCATGGCAAGGGCGCCCGCGATGGCCGCACGCTGCTTCTGCCCGCCGGAGAGGCGCGACGGATCTGCCTGGGCGTAGCTGGAAAGAGCGACGCGACGCAGCTCGCGCTCCACGCGTTCGGCGATCTGATCGCTCGGCACGCCGAGGTTCTCGGGGCCGAAGGCCACATCGTCCGCCACCACGCTCGTCACGATCTGATCGTCGGGATTCTGGAAGACGAGGCCCAAGCTGCGCCGCGCTCGGCGATACGCGCTCAGATCGGCTGTGTTATCCGCGTAGACGCGCTCGCCCACGAGCTCCACGCTGCCCGCATCGGGAGCCAGGAGGCCGCAGATGACGGAGGCGAGCGTGGACTTGCCCGAGCCGTTGGCGCCCAGCACGCACACCCACTCGCCGCGCGTCACCGAGAGGGTGACGTCGTCGAGGGCGCGCAGGTCCCCGTAGAGAAGGCTCACATGATCGAGGCGGATAAGCTCGTTCTGAGCAGGCATCGCGTACGAACCTATGAGCCGATCGCCCCGTTGACGGGTTTTCTGACCAGAGCCGTCACGATGCAGCTGATGACTGCCTTGAGGAGGTTGAACGGGATGAGGACGGGCACGATCATGGCGATGACGTCGGACACGCTTGCCGAGGTGTAGAGCGGCGTGATGATGATGTTGCCCACGACGCAGGCTGCAACCGAGATCACGGTGCCCAACACCATGCCCCCGATAAGCCCCTTGGTGTCGGGGCTGCGACGATACACGAGGACGGCGGGCACGATGAGCGTGACCGTGGCGAGGATGGCCATGATATGCCCGTAGGGGTTGAACGAGAAGAGCGTGCGCACAACCCACGTGATGACGCACACGAGCACGCCCATTGCAGGGCCGAAGACGTAGGCTGCCACGAAGGACACGATGCCCGAGGGGTCGAAGGTGAGGTAGGGGGCGGGCGGGAAGATCGGGATCTTGATGAACGTCATGACGAACGAGAGCGCGCAGAAGAACGCGGTTATCGCGAGTCGGCGCGTGGACCAGCCGTTTTTCGACGAGGTCGAATGTGCATCGGCGGTGTTAGGTGAAAAGGCGGACATGGGTCCCTCCGTTTCTTCCATCCGGACTGTAACCGTTGGTCCTGGAATTTCACCAGGTCAGCCGCTCCATGCGGTTCGCGGACTCCGGGTTT
>JAWRJQ010000095.1:0-23391 GCA_040307385.1 Atopobiaceae bacterium | reverse complement strand
GCCCCGCCCACCAGAGCGCCGTCGACATCGGGCTTGGCCACGAGATCGGCGATGTTGTCCTCGTTGGCGGACCCTCCGTAGAGCACGCGGATCTGCGCGGCGATGTCGGCGCCGAAGATCTCGGCGAGGGTCGCGCGGATGGCGCCGCAGACCTCCTGGGCGTCGTCGGCCGTGGCGGTCTTGCCGGTTCCGATGGCCCAGATGGGCTCGTAGGCGATGACGTACTTGGCAGGGTCGGCGATCTCGAGCCCGGCGGTGTCGGCCTTGATCTGGTCAACGACGAACTCCACATGCGTGCCGGCCTCGCGGATCTCGAGCGGCTCGCCGCAGCAGGAGATGGGCACGATGCCATGGGCCATGAGCGCCTTGGCCTTCTTGTTAATGTCCTCATCGGTCTCGCCGAAATAGCCCCTGCGCTCGGAGTGGCCGATGATGCAGTAGGCGGCCCCGATGGCGGACAGCATGTCGGGAGCGGTCTCGCCGGTATAGGCGCCCTTCTCCTCCCAGTACACGTTCTGCGCGCCGAGCGCGAACGGCGCGTTGTTCTGCTCGATGACCTCGGCGACGCCCTTGAGATCGACGGCGGGCGGGCATACGACGACCTCGACGTCGCCCACGCCATCCTTGAGCTCGTCGTTCAGCGCCAGGGCGAGCTCGATGGCCTCGCTGAAGGTCTTGTTCATCTTCCAGTTTCCGGCAATCATCACCTTACGCATCGAGAAGCGCCTCCACTCCGGGAAGGGCCTTGCCCTCGACGAGTTCCATGGACGCCCCGCCTCCGGTGGAAATCCAGCTCATCTTGTCGGCCAGGCCGAACTTGTTGATGGCCGCGACGGAATCGCCGCCGCCGATGATGGACGTGTTGCCGGCGTCGGCGATCGCACGGGCGACGGCCTCGGTGCCGGCGGCGAACTGATCGATCTCGAAGACGCCCATGGGGCCGTTCCAGAAGACGGTCTTGGCGGCCTTGACCGCCTCGCAATACAGCTCGATCGTCTTGGGCCCGATGTCCATGCCCATGCGATCGTCGGGGATCTTGCTGGAATCGACGACCTCGCCCACAGCATCCTCGCCGAAGTGGTCGGTCACGACGTTATCGATGGGCAACAGGATCTTGCAGCCCTTCTCCTCGGCCTTCTTGAGCATGTTGCCCGCAGCCTCCACCCAATCGGGCTCCTGCAGGCTCGTGCCCACGGAGAAGCCCTGGGCGAGGAAGAAGGTGTAGGCCATGCCGCCGCCGATGATGAGGGTGTCGGCGGAGTCGATGAGGTGGTCGAGCACGCCGATCTTGGATGAAACCTTGGAGCCGCCCACGATGGCCACGAACGGACGCTCGGGCTCGGAGAAGATGGAGGTCAGGGTATCGACTTCCTTCTCCAGCAAAAAGCCGGCGACGGCAGGGATGTAGTCGGCGGGACCGACGACGGAACCCTGGGCGCGGTGCGCGGTGCCGAAGGCGTCGAGCACAAAGATGTCGGCATAGGAGGCGAGCTTCTTGGCGACCTCGGGGTCGTTCTTCTTCTCGGCCTTGAGGAAGCGCACGTTCTCGAGGACGAGGATGTCGCCCGGCTGGACGGCGGCGCAGGCCGCAGCGGCCTTCTCGCCATAGGTGTCGTCGCAGAACTCGACGTTATAGCCGGTGAGCTCGGCGAGCTTGTCGGCAGCCGGCTTGAGGGTGAGCTCGGGCTCGGGGCCGTCGCCCTTGGGGCGGCCGAGGTGGCTCATGAGGATGATGCCGGCGCCCTGCTCCTTGAGGTAGGCGATGGTGGGGATGGCGGCGCGCACACGGGTATCGTCGGTGACGACGCCGTCCTTCAGGGGCACGTTGAAGTCGACACGCATGATGACGCGCTTGCCGGCGACATCGATGTCGCGCACGGTCTTCTTGGTGAATGCCATGCGAGCTCCTTTCTTGATAGCGACGGCGCTTTTCCCAGTGCTCGGACAGTCCTCGCGCAGAGGACGCGCTGCGGAACTGCGCCTGGGGAAAGCGCCGGCGCCTCGCTGAAAACACGCGTGATAGATCGGCGCGCGACCGTGCGCACGATGTCGCCGGCCACGCGCTGAGCGGGTTTGATCCGGGCCGTTAAGCGACGAACTTCTCGAAGTACTTGATGGTGCGGACCATCTGGGAGGTGTAGGAGTTCTCGTTGTCGTACCAGGAGACGACCTGAACCTCGAAGAGTCCGTCGGCGACCTTGGAGACCATGGTCTGGGTGGCGTCGAAGAGCGAGCCGTAAGTCATGCCCACGATGTCGGAGGAGACGATCTGGTCCTCGTTGTAGCCGAAGGTTTCGGGATCGGAGGCGGCCTTCATGGCGGCGTTGATGGCGTCGGCCGTGAGCTCGCCGTCGTACTTGACGACCGCGAAGAGCATGGTGGTGGAGCCGGTGGGCGTGGGAACGCGCTGGGCGGCGCCGATGAGCTTGCCGTTGAGCTCGGGGATCACGAGGCCGATGGCCTTGGCGGCACCGGTGGAGTTGGGAACGATGTTGACGGCTGCGGCGCGGGCGCGGCGCAGGTCGCCCTTGCGGTGCGGACCGTCGAGAAGCATCTGATCGCCGGTGTAGGCGTGGATGGTGCACATGATGCCGCTCTGGATGGGAGCGCAGTCGTTGAGGGCCTTGGCCATGGGAGCGAGGCAGTTGGTGGTGCAGGAGGCGGCGGAGATGATGTCGTCATCGGCGGTCAGCGTCTCATGGTTGACATTGTAGACGACGGTGGGCAGATCGTTGCCCGCAGGAGCGGAGATGACGACCTTCTTGGCGCCGGCATCGATATGGGCCTGGGACTTGGCCTTGGAGGTGTAGAAACCGGTGCACTCGAGAACGACGTCGACGCCGAGCTCGCCCCACGGCAGGTTGCTCGCGTCGGCTTCCTTGTAGATCTTGATGGTCTTGCCGTCGACGGTGATGCAGTCCTCGCCGGCGGTTACCTCATGGTCACGAGCATAGTTGCCCTGCGAAGAATCGTACTTCAGCAGGTGGGCGAGCATCTTGGGGTCGGTGAGGTCGTTGATGGCGACGATCTCGGAACCCTCGTGGCCGAACATCTGCCTGAAGGCAAGGCGACCGATGCGGCCAAAACCGTTGATTGCAACCTTAACTGCCATGCATATCTCCTTTCGAAAGGGTGGATGGCGCTTCCGGCCATCCAAGCCCACAGACCGCGAGAGACGGTTAGAAACCCAACTTTTTACAGTTTAACGCTAATCGGCATCGCTGCGGGCGAGACACCCGCGGCACGGATGCTTTTTTGCGGAATACGGCGCAGCCCGATCGAAAGCCCTCGTGAATGCGGTGGAAGCGCGCTGCCCCGCAGCGGCTAGCCCTCCCTCGCCTCGGCCACGATCTTCTCCAAGCGCAGCACGCGATGGTACATGGCCGACTTCGTCGCCGAGGGCGTGAGCTCCTGCCCGAGCTCGGCGAGCGATAGCTCGGGATGGGCGCGCCTGAGCTCGCAGAACTCGCGGACCGCGCGCGGGAGCGCTGCGAGTCCGATCAGGGCATCGGCCTCGTCGATGAGCGCCATCTGGCCCGCAGCGGCATCGCCCGCCCGGTTCTGGTTGGCGAGCTCGGCGTTGACGCGGCGGTTGACGTCGTTCTTGACGGATTTCACGGCGCGGACGCCCTCGATGGTGTGGGCGTAGCGCGCCGCCCCCATGCTCACGAGCAGCGACACGATGTCGTCGAAGCTCTTGAGATAGAGCGCGTAGGCGCCGCGCCGGTGGTTGAGACGGGCGTGCACGCCGAGCGAGTTGACGAGGACCATGAGCTCGTTGGCGAACGCCTCCCCCGTCACCGCCAGCTCCAGATGGAAGTCGCCGCGCGGGTCGGCGATGAACCCGCTCGCCATGAACGCCCCGCGCACGAACGCCTCGCGACAGCAGCGCCTCCGCAGAAGCGCGCGCGGGATGCCTGCGGCGAGGCCCTGTCCGGGCACGAGTATGCCCAGCTTCACCAGGGCCCCCTCGAGGCCGTCCTGCTCGGCGATCTCGATCAGGTAGTTGCGCGTCCGATGCAGCACGGAACGGCGGATGGTGAGCGAGGTGTCGAGGTCGAAGAGGTCGTGGGCCAGCTTGATGATGGTGCGCGCCACAGCGCCCGTCTCGGTGGTGATACGCAGCGCATAGCGCCCGGTGCCGCGAAACGACAGCGTGCCGCACACGCGCAGCAGGGCGGAAAGCTCGGCGTAGTCGCAGGCGGCGCATCTGCCCTCGACGCGCGAGAGCTCGTCTTTCACCTCTGCGGTGAACGATGCCATGCGCTCACCCCCTCGAGGGCGCGCGCGAGCTTGGCCGGCTCCCGCTCCCGACCGCGTAGGGCGCGCAGCATCTGGGGCCAGTCCGTTTCCCCGCCCACGCGCACCGCGCGGGCTTTCGCGTGACGCCGCTCCACCCTACCTTCTCACCGCCTTCGGGAGATCGCGATGCGAGATGGTCGCCCGATAGCCGAGCTCGGAGAGGTATGCCGCCGTGGCATTGGCGATGGCCACGCTGCGATGCTGGCCGCCCGTGCACCCCACGGCGATGGTGAGCTGCGACTTGCCCTCCGCCACATAGCCGGGAAGCACGGTGGCGAGCAGCTTGTTCCATGCATCGAGAAACTCCTGCGCCGCAGGATTGTCGAGCACGTAGCGCACCACGGGGGCATCGTTGCCGTCGAGGACGCGCAGCTCGGGCTCATAGAAGGGATTGGGCAGAAACCGCACGTCGATCATCAGGTCGGCTGCGACGGGCATGCCGTGCTTGAATCCGAACGACAGCACGTGCACGTTCATGAGCTCCTGGTCGGTGAGCTCGGAGAACTCGCGTCTGAGCAGGGCGCGCAGGGCGCTCGACTTGAGGCGGGAGGTATCCACCACAAGATCGGCGCGATCGCGCACGGCGGCGAGCAGCGCGCGCTCGCGCGCGACGGCATGGGGCACGTCCTCGCCTTCGAGCGCGATGGGGTGCCGACGGCGGTTCTCGCTGTAGCGGCGGATGATCACCTCGTCGGAGGCGGTGAGGAACAGCACGCGATAGCTGATCTCCTGGGCCGCAAGGTTCTCGAGCGTGTCGGACAGCTCGTCGAAGAGCCCCTGGCTCCTCGGATCGCACGTCACGGCGAGATGGCGCCCCACGCCCGAGTTGATGCCCACCAGCTCGGTGAGCTGCACCAGCAGGCGCGGAGGCAGGTTGTCGATGCAGAAGTAGCCCATGTCCTCGAAGACGTGGAGGGCCTGGGTGCGGCCCGAGCCCGACATGCCGGTGATGATGACGACATCGGGGGATTCCATCTATGCCTCCAGAGCTGCCTTGAACCAGCTGGTGATCGAGGTGGGATGCGTGATGCCGGTGCCGGCGACCACGGCCCAAGCGCCTGCCTCGAGGGCCTTGGCCGCATCGGTCGGCGTATGCACGTGGCCCTCGCAGATCACCGGGAAGCCGGGGAACTCCGCAACGGCCTGGGCGAGCAGGGCGATGTCGGGGCCGTCGTCGATCGTGGTGTCGATGGCGGGCTTGCCGTGCGAGAGCGTCGTGGAGGCGATGTCGCATCCGCAGGCCATGCTGCGGCGGATATCCTCGATGGTGGCGCAGTCGGCCATGATGAGGGTGTCGGCCTGCGCGCGGATGGCGGCGACCGTCTCCTCGAAGGTGCGGCCGTCGGGGCGGGGACGGTCGGTGGCGTCGAGGGCCACGATGTCGGCCCCGGCCCACACGCACGCGAGCGCGTGGCGCAGCGTGGGCGTGATGTAGACCCCCTCGTGGCCCTCCTTCCACAGCCCGATCACGGGAACCTCCACCCGGCCCTTGATGGCGGATATGTCGGCGAGGCCCTGGCAGCGGATGGCGGCGGCTCCGCCCAGCTCGCAGGCGCGCGCCATGGCGGCCATGATCTCGGGCGTGCGCAGCGGCTCCCCCGGGTAGGCCTGCACGGATACGATGAGCGTGCCCTTGAGCGCTTGCACGAGTTCTGAAACGGCCATGGGAGTCCTTTCGATCATGCGATGAGCTCACGGTAGGCGGGCGATGAGACGTGCTCCGCAGCGCCGATGAGGGGCGCAGCGCCTCCGAGGGCGCCGGAGCGGATGGGCACGTGCGCGAGCGGGGGCATGGCGGTGCGCGCGAAGGCATCGGCGAGGGCGTCATGCCAGAATGCGCCGCACTGAGCGACGGATCCCGAGAGGATCACGCCTGCGGGATCGAGCATGTTGCACATGGAGCCGATGACCTCGCCGAGGGCGCGGCCGCTGCGCTGCTCCGCCGCGATGGCGTCGGAATCGCCGGCAGACGCGCGGGCGTCGATCTCGGCGCCGTCGACGGGAGAGCCGTCGGCCTTGGCACCCGCACCCCCCAGGCGCAGGTACTCGGCGATGATGCCCGGGCCCGCGGCGATGGGCTCGAGATGGCCCACGGCCCCGCACGCGCAGGGCATGCCGGCGGCCTCGGTGCAGGTGACGTGCCCGATATGGCCCGCCTCCCCGTGCGCGCCGAGCATGATCATGCCGTCGCTCACGAAGGCGCCGCCCACGCCGGTGCCCACGGCAACCACCAGGCAGCTGTGCATGCCGCGTCCGGCGCCGTGGCGCGCCTCGCCCAGCGCGTGGGCATGGACGTCGTTCAGCACGCGCACGTCGAGATTGCAGGAACGGGCGAGCTCCTCGCCCAGACGGATGCCCGTCCAGCCGGGCATGACCTCGTTGGCATAGGTGATGGCGCCGGTGCGCGGATCGGGGACGCCGGCCGTGGAGACGCCGATGCCGCACGCGTCGGGCGCAAGGGCCAGCACGCGGCGCGCTGCGGCGAGCGCCCGCGCGAGCACGCGCTCGCCGCCCTGCTCGGCTTGGGTGGGAATGCGTTCCAGATGCTCGACGGCGGGAGCGCCGTCGGAAAGCGTCACGAGCGCGCTTGCGATCTTGGTGCCGCCGATATCTATCGCGATGACCTTCATGGAGCCCCCTATCCGATGAGCCCGCAGCGCCTGAGCACGTCCTCGACGGCCTTCACGTTATCGCCCTCGAGCGCCTTGACGGGGCGCGGCATGGTGTTGGAATCGAAGATGCCCATGCGCCACAGGGCGGTCTTGAACGCGCCGACGCCGGCGGCATAGCCCGTGACGCCGCTCGTCGCATCGAAGATGCGGCTGATCTCGTTGAGACGGTCCTGCTCGGCCTTGGCATCGGCCCAGCGGCCCTCGCGCGCTGCCTGCCACATGCGCACGTATCCCGTGGGCTCTATGTTGGCAAGTCCGGGCACCGAGCCGTCTGCACCCGAGAGGTATGCGCCATCGACCACCACTTCATGGCCGGTGAGGACGGAGAGCGGATGGCCGAGCTTCTCGTTTTCCTGACAGAGATAGCGGAAGGAGACGTCGTCGCCCGACGAATCCTTGACGCCGGCGAGAACGCCTTCGGCGCCCAGCTTGGCGAGCATCTTCCAGCCAAGCTTGGTATGGACGCACACGGGTATGTCGTAAGCGAATAGCGGCGCATCGAGCGCGGCATGCAGGCAGCGGAAGTGCTCCTCTGCCTCGACGGGACCGCCGAGCGCGTAGAACGGCGCGGTGGCGACGAGCGCATCGGCGCCAAGCGCGAGGGCGCGCCTGCCCTGCTCGATCACGCGCTCGGTCTCGGTATCGATGATGCCCACGATCACGGGGAGGCGCTTGTCCACGATGCGGACGGCCTCGCGCACCACCTGGTCGCGGCGCTCGTCGGTGGAGAAGACGACCTCGCCGGACGAGCCGAGGAAGAACAGGCCGTCGACGCCCGCATCGATCATGCGGTTGATGAGACGCTCGAAGGAGGTGACGTCGAGCTCATGGTCGGGGGTGTCGGGCACCACCACAGGGGGGATGACGCCGGAGAAACGGGGATCGAAAGCCATGTTGCTACTCCTCACGGTTGCAAGGGCACATAAAAGACAGTAGCGCGTTTTCGAAGGCGTTGACGCGCTCGTGACCGAATTTCGGATAATCGATGCGTTTTATCGGGGCGATACGTAAGGCCAGGTCATCCTGCTCGGCGGGATCCGACACCTCGTCCATGCGGCAGACGGCGAAGAGCGCGGGCGCGGCGATGGCGGTCGCGGCCTCCAGTAACTCGGGACAGACCAGGGGGTTGATCGCGGCGACACGCTCCGTCGCTACCTCTGCGGCGAGCCCGAGGGCGAGCGAGCCGCCGAACCCTTCTCCGAACAGCAGGGCGATGGACGCCTGGAAGCGCGCTTCGGCATATGCGTGCAGGGCGCGGGCATCGGCAAGGCCCTGCGCATATCCCACGTTCTCGGTGCGATTCTCAAGCTCGAGCACCGCGTAGCCGAGGGCGGCATATCGCGTGATATGGTGCCAGCCGCGCGGCGCGATGCCGTGATCGTGGAAGAGGAGCACGAGGGGGTGCACGCCCTCCCCCTTCGGCGCGACATAGCGGGCGTTGAGGTCGGCACCGTCCTCGCCCTTGAGGGAGACCTGCTCCCACACGCTCTCGTTCACGCCGTAGAAGGCGGGGATCATATCGTCGAAGCGCGCGATCTCCTCGTGGCCGTAGCCCTCGAAGAGATGACGGTCGACGGGGCCGGCGAGCTGGTTGCACACGGCGTCCTGGGTCCGGGGCGGGCAGACGGCATCGGCCGTCCCCGTGCCGAAGAGCACCGGGCAGCGCACGAGATGGGCGAAGGAGACGGCATCGATGTAGGCGAGCTTGCCGAACCATTCGTCCATGCGCGCGCCGTCGGGATCGAACCAGCGCGCGTAATAGCGGATGCCCTCGTAGGCGATCTCATCGGCACCGAGCTCGAAGACCTGGCGGAAGTCGGAGAGGAACGGGTAGAGGATGGATGCCTTGGCGATAAGGTCGGCATTGAGGGCGCAGCAGGCTATCCCCATGCCGCCGCCCTGGCTGGCGCCGTTCACGAAGACGCGTGCGAGGTCGATGCCGTCGAGCTCGCGCACGATGCGGCAGAGGATGCGCACGTTCTGGTAGAGGCGCACGTAGTACATGTCTTCGAGCGGGCCGTCGAGACCGGCGACGAGATGGCCCGCGACCGTGGTGCCCCGATACCCGCCCACGTCTTGGCTCTTGCCGCCCTGCCCCGGGTTGTCGAGGGCGATGAGCGCGCATCCCATGCCCGCGAAGGACGACTGCTCGAACCAGCTGCGCGATGCGCCGGGATAGCCGTGGAACTGCAGCACGAGCGGAAGCGGAGCCGCACTGCGCGGCTTCACGTACTTGGCGTAGAGCCGCGCTCCGCCCATGCCGCAGAAGCGCAGGTCGAGGTAGTCCACCGTGCCATAAGGGGGAATCTCGGACGGCGTGATCCCGTACTCGAGCGCGACGGCGTCGGCCTCGGCCATACGCGCATCCCAAAACGCATCGAAATCATCGGGTACGGGCGTGAACCCGCTATACGGACGCTCCACAAGCGCATCCTTTCGAAAGCGGGCGCATCCACGCGGATGCGCCCTGTGACGAGCCGTTGATGAAGAACCTACGTGGCGAGCTTGGGATGCAGCAGCGACGGAGCCGCCCCGAGCAGGGTCTTGGTGTAGGCGTCCTGCGGGTCGGTGAAGACCTGCTCCGCAGTGCCCTCCTCCATGATCCGGCCATGGTTCATGACCACGATGCGGTCGGAGATGTAGCGCTCCGTCTGGATATCGTGGCTGATGAAGACCATGGCGAGGCCGAGCTCGGCCTTGAGGTCGGTCAACAGGTTGAGGATCTGCGCGCGCACCGAGACGTCGAGAGCCGACGTGGGCTCGTCGGCGATGATGACATCGGGGTTGAGCGACAGGGCGCGGGCGATGGCAACGCGCTGGCGCTGGCCGCCGGAGAGCTGGCCCGGGAGCACGTACATGGCCGAGCTGGGCAGGCCGACGAGGCCGAACAGCTCCCGTATGCGCTCCTCGCGCTCGTCCTTGCTGCCCACGGCATGGACGACGAGCGGATCGAGCAGCTGGTCGTGGACGGTCATGCGCGGGTTCAGCGCCGTCGCGGGATTCTGAAACACCACCGAGACCACGCGGCCGATCTTCTTGCGGAGGTCGGCGGTGCGCTTGGTGACGTCTTCTCCCTTGAAGAAGACGCGGCCTTCGGTGGGCGACTGCAGGCCGCACATGACGTTGGCCGTGGTGGACTTGCCGCACCCCGACTCGCCCACGATGCCGATCGTCTCGCCGGGCATGAGCTTGAGGGTGAGGTGATCGACCGCGGTCACGAGATGCGGGCGGAAGATCGAACCCGCGCGCGTGCGGAAGACGACGGAGATGTCGTCGAGGAAGATGATGGGCTGGGCCGCATCCATCACGCATCGCCTCCTTCCCGGGCAACGCCTTCGGCGAGCGACTGGATCTCCTCGAGCACGTCGATCGCGTCGACGGGGCCTCCTGTGACGGTTTCGAGCGATTCGCGGATAAGGTCGGTGGCATCGGAGATCGTCTGGGTGACGACCTCGTTCACGGCGTCGACCGCGCCGGGATCGCTGCGGTCCGCGCGCGAGGTGATGCCGTTGGCCTTGAGCACCTCGTCGGGCAGCTCGTACACGTAGTGGTCGGTGGTGCCGGCGACGAGCTTGCGCACCGGCTTGACGTCGAGGCCGACCGAGGGATGGCTCGAGCGCGGGGCGAAGCGGTCGCCTGCGGGGAAGTCGGCCGGGCTGGGCACGGATCCGGGAACCTGGTGGAGCCGTTTGCCATCGTGCGCCTCGATGGAGAGCACGGAGCCGAGCAGACCCTGCGTGTACTCGTGGCGCGGATCGGTGAGCAGCTCGCACGTGGACGCGCTCTCGACGATCTGGCCGGCGTACATGACCGTGATCTCGGAGGCCACCTCGGCGACGAGGGCGAGATCGTGCGAGACGAAGATCATGGCGAAGCCGAGCTTTGCCTGGAGGTCGTTGAGCAGCTTGATGACCTGCTTCTGCACCGTGACGTCGAGCGCCGTGGTGGGCTCGTCGCAGATGACGAGCGAGGGGTCGCGCGTGAGCGCCATGGCGATGACCACGCGCTGGCACTGCCCGCCGGAGAGCTCGTGCGGATAGGATTCGAGCGTGCGCTTGGCGTCGAGGCCCACGAGCTCGAGCAGCTCCTCGGCCGAACGGGTGCCGCCTCGGCTCGTGAGCTGCTTCATCTGGGCGGAGATGAGCATCGAGGGATTGAGCGCCGACAGCGAGTCCTGATAGACCATGGCGATCTCGCGCCCGAGAAGCTGACGGTGCTCTTCCTCGGATAGCTTCAGGAGGTCGGTGCCCTTGTAGAGCACCTCGCCCGTGATGCGCTCGCCGGGATCGACGAGGTTCATGATGACCTTGGTGGTGATGGACTTGCCGCAGCCCGACTCGCCCACGAGCGCCATGCACTGGCCGGGGCGCACGTCGAACGTGACGTTCTCGACCACATCCACGTCGCCGTGGCTGGGGAACCCGATGCAGAGGTTCTTGACCTGCAGGAGCGGTTCCACCGCATAGTCCGGGATATGGCGGTCGGTGCGGGCGAGCTCGGTTGCGCGCAGGGCGCCGAGGCGCTCGGCGAGGGTATCGGCCTGCGCGGCGTACGCGCGCACGGGATCGGCCACGAGCAGGTCGGCGGCGCGGCGGCTCTCGGCGTTGACGGCGGAGACGGGCGCGGAGGGAGCCGACGCCATGGCATCGGTGATTCCCTCGGAGAGGATGTTGAGCGCAAGGCAGGTCAGCATGATCATGATGCCCGGGAAGAGCCCCTGCCACCAGCGGCCCGCAAGCACGCCGTCGCGCGCATTGGAGAGGATGTTGCCCCAGGTGGGGGTGGGCTCGGTGATGCCTGCGGAGAGGAACGTGAGCGACGCCTCGAAGATGATGGCGTCCGCCACGAGGGTGACGGTGAAGACCAGGATGGGCGCGGCGCAGTTGCGCAGCACGTGCCGCATGAGGATGCGGGGTGCCCGCGCACCCGCGACGATGACCGCCCGCACGTAGTCCTCCCCGTATTCGCTCACGATGTTGGCCCGCACGATGCGCGCGATCTGCGGCATGTACATGAAGCCGATGGCGAAGATGATCGCCGGGATCGATTTGCCGAGGATGGTGACGAGGACGGCGGCCAGCGCGATGCCGGGAACCGACATGATGATGTCGAGGATGCGCATGATGACCTCGGAGATCCACTTGCGCGAAACCGCGGCGGCGGCTCCGATGATCGAACCGGTGACGAGCGCGAACCCGACAGCGCCGAAACCGATCACGAGGGAGATGCGGCCGCCGTAGAGGATGCGCGAGAGGATGTCGCGGCCCTTGTCGTCGGTGCCGAACAGGTGCAGCGCGTCGGGGGCTTGGCGTGCCATCGTGATCTGCGAGGGATCGTACGGCGCGATGATCGACGCGAGGATGGAGACCAGGGCCACGGCCACGAGTATCGCGAGCGCGATCTTGGAGCTGGTCCTCATGTTCTTGAGGCCGGAGAGCTTGGGCTTGCTCGCCGCCATGGCCTCGAGCTTACGTGCGTTTTCTTTTCTCGTCGCCATGGCTACACGCTCCTTATCCGGGGGTTGATGAGGAGATAGAGCATGTCCACGACGATGTTGATGATGATGAAGGAGAGCGCCACCACGATGACGACGCCCATGATGAGCATGGGCTCGTTGCCGGAGACGCCGTCGAGGATGGCCATGCCCATGCCGGGCAGGTTGAAGATGACCTCGATGACGACGGCGCCGCCCATGAGGTAGCCGATCTTCATGCCGAGCGTGGTTATGGGGGTGATCAGGGCGTTGCGCAGCACGTTCTTGGCGATGATGACGCCCTTGGGCAGGCCCGAGCCCTTTGCCGTGCGCACGTAGTCCTTATCGAGCTCCTCGACCATGGCCGTGCGCACGATGCGCGTCATCTGGCCGGTCAGCGGAACGGCGAGCGAGATGACGGGCATGATCATGCGAGCCATATAGCCGCCGAGGTCGCGCGCGGGGTCGGGCAGCGCCCCCGAGGCGTTGAACAGATGCAGGTAGGACGAGAAGAAGAGGATGAGCAGGACCGCCAGCCAAAACGACGGCGTTGCCAAGCCGGCGATCGACAGGATGCGGATGAGCTGGTCGGGCCATCGGTCGCGATAGAGCGCCGCGACGATGCCCAAGGTGAACGAGACGATCGTTCCCAAGAGCAGGCCCAGGAAGGTGAGCTGCATGGTCACGGGCAGCGCGCTTGCGATGCGGCTCGCCACCGAGTTGCGCCGAGCGCTGTAGGTGCCGAGCTCGCCGTGCAGCAGATCGCCCATATAGCGGACATACCGGACGGGCCAGGGATCGTCCAGGCCGTACTCCTCATGGTATTTCTGGATGGCCTCGGGCGTGGCCGCCTCGCCCAACGCCTTATAGGCCGGGTCGATGGGCGAGAACGACATGAGGAAGAAGATCAGGAAGCTCACGCCGATCGCCATGATCGGCAAGGCGATGAGCCGCCTCCCCACAAGACGTAGCAGGTTGTTCACAGTGTCCCCCAAACCGATTGATGGTCGAACGAACCTCGTATACGGGAGGCCCGGACGATCGAGCTCGCCCGGGCCTCCTGTTCGCGCATTTCAGCGGCTATGATGCCGGCATCGTGCGCTTAGCCGTTGACCGTGGCAACATCGGTGAGCACGACGCCCGTGGTGCCGATGCCCGAGAAGCCCTGGACGCTCACGCCGGAAGGAGCGGGCGAGCCTGCGGCATCCCAGTAGCCCGTGGGCGTGATGACCTGGAGCACCGGGTAGAGGGGGACGTTCTCGGCGAGGATGTCGAAGACCTGGTTCCAGCACTCCTGCTGCTCGGCGCCGCTCTTGGCGAGTGCGTCGGACATGAGGGAGTTGACCTGCTTCCACTCGTCGGTGGCGCCCCACGGGCAGCGGGTCTTCATCCAGATGTTGTCGCCGAACCACCAGTTGAGGAGCAGGTCGGTGTCGCCGCCGAAGCAGGACGGATCGCCGGGGGCGATGAGGATGTCCCAGGAGTCGTCAGCCTGGTCGATGGCGGCATAGGTGGCGGGAGACTGATCGGATTTCAGATCGACGGTCACGCCGAAGGCGTCCTGCAGATCCTGCTGCGCCTGGGCGCCCATGGAGACGACCTGGGCGTTATCGGTGGTGAACAGGTTGATGGTGCCGGTGATGGCGCCGCCGAGCTCCTTGGCCTTGTCGACGTCGTAGGTGTAGACCGTGGAAGCGGTATGGTGCGCGGGAAGCGACGCGGGCAGGTAGCAATCGGGCTTGCCGGCGAGGCCGGAGAACGCGTTGGCGATCATGTTGTCGGTGTTGAGGGCGTACATGACGGCCTGACGGGCCTCCTTGGTGTCCCACGGTGCCTTCTTGACGTTGAACATGATGAAGCGGGTTCCGAAGCCCTGCACCTGATCGACCTTGCAGCCGACGCCCTCGAGCATCTCGATGCTGTCGGGCGGAACGGACTCGGTGATGACCGTGGTGCCCTCGGACTGGGCCGTGACGCGGGCGGTGGGGTCGGTCATGGAGTCGATGCGGATGGCCGCGTCCTGTGCGGGATGGGCGCCGTTGTAGTGGGGGTTAGGAAGCAGCGTGACGTAGGTGTCGGACATCTCGTCGTACATCCAGGGGCCGGTGCCGATGGGCTTGGCGGCGGCATCGTCGTCGGAGAGCGTGGCGGGCGTGACCTTGATGATGCCCAGGCGCTCCTTGATGAGGGCGAAGTTCGGGATGGTGACCTTGACGGTCATGGTGGCGTCGTCCTTCTTCTCGATGGACTCGATCATGGTGAGGAAGGAGACGTACATCATGCCGTCCTGCTTGGCGCGCTCGAACGAGTGGATGACGTCCTCGACGGTGACGGGATCGCCCGTCGAGAAGGCGGCGCCCTCGCGCAGGGTGATCTCGCAGGTATTGTCGTCGAGCCAGACGGGATCGCCCACGCACAGGCCGTCGGAGACGCTGTAGTCGTGGAAGTCGATGTCGTAGAGGCCTTCCATGACGTTGGAGTTGGCGCTCAGGCAGAATGCCGACGAGCAGTTCTGGGGATCGAAGGAGCTGGGGCCGTAGGCGGAGCCGACGGTGAGCGTTCCTCCGCCCACGACGGGCTCGGAGCCGCCCTCTGAGGCAGCGTCGCCGCCCTCGGTGGTACCGCCCGTGCCGCCGCCGCAAGCGGCAAGCGAGAGTGCGGCCGCACCGGCCGCGCCCAGAAACGCGCGACGTGTAAGTTTATCGCTCATAATTGCCTCTTCCTTCCTGTTGGCTGCGCCTGTTGCAACCATAGACTGATGAAATCTTAGTATGGCGCGAACCCAAAGGTAAAGTTTGTTGCGCCGAATGGTGTATTCATCCCGAATCCGACCGATTGCCGAACTATGAGTTGACAGAATCGATTCTGATATCACTTATGCAGATTCAGATACCACCTATGCATCGAGCGCATGGATCCCGCTGTAGACGGCCTCGGCGACGGCGCGCGGGATGCCTTCGACGGCGGCGATCTGCTCCACGGTGGCCTCGCGCAGGCGCTTCATCGATCCGAAGGCGCGCTTGAGCGCCTTCTTGCGCTTCTCCCCCACGCCCTCGATCTCATCGAGGATCGAGACGGTCATGGCCTTGTCGCGCAGCTGCCGGTGGAACGTGATGGCGAAGCGGTGGCTCTCGTCACGCACCTGTTTGATGAGGTAGAGCGAGGCCGAGCCGCTGGGCAGGACGATGGGCGCGTCGTCCCACGGGACGAACACCTCCTCGTCGGATTTGGCGAGGCCGCACACGGGGATGTCAAGACCCAGCGCCTCGAGCTGGGATAGGGCTGCCGTGAGCTGGGGCTTGCCGCCGTCCACCACGAGCAGGTCGGGGCGCTTGCCGAAGCGCTCGTCGGCCATGCGCTCGGGCGCATAGCGCCGTCCGAGCACCTCGCTCATGGAGAGGAAGTCGTTGGCCTCGTCGAGCTCGGCGTGCACCTTGAAGCGGCGGTACTGGCTCTTATCGGGACGGCCGTCGGTGAAGACCACCATGCTCGCCACCGTGAACCGTCCATGGAGCGTGGAGATGTCGAAGCACTCGATGCGCAGGGGCGGGGCGTCGAGGGCAAGGGCGCTCTCGAGCTCGCGCAGGGCCTGGTTGGTACGGTCGTCGGCATAGCCCGTGCGCACCATGTAGCGCATGAGCGCGTGGCGGGCGTTGAGGGCCGCCTTCTCGAGCAGGCGGCGCTTGTTCCCGCGCTGGGGCACGTGCAGGCGCACGGCGGCGCCGCGCTTCTGGGAGAGCCAGGCGCCGATGAGCTCGGCATCGTCGAGCGCGACGGCAAGGTCGACCTCGGCAGGGATGTCCTCGGTCTCGTCGTAGTAGCGCTTGACGAAGCCTGCGGCCAGCTCCTCCTCGCCCACGTCGAGGCCCTTGTCGAGGATGAACTCGACCGAGCGCACGGTGATGCCCTCGCGCACCACGAACACGCAGGCGCAGCTGATGGTCTCCTCGCGGAAGAACCCGATCGCGTCGATGTTCGCCGCCGACGGGAACTCGACCTGCTGGCGGTCCTCGAGAGCGGAGATGGCGTCGAGGCGCGCCTTCAGGCGGCCCGCCTTCTCGAAATCGAGGTCGGCCGCCGCAGAGCGCATCTGATCTGCGATCTCATCGACGATGCCCGCGCGCTTGCCGCGCAGGAAGCCCTCGACCTGCGCGATGTGGCGCGCATAGTCCACGGTGTCGATGGCGCCCGTGCACACGCCCGGTCCCTTGCCCACGTGCGCATCGAAGCAGGGCCTCCCCTGCTGCGCGAGGACGAGGTTCGCCACGGGCACATCGTCGGGGTGCTTCTCGAGAAAGCGCTTGACGCGCTTCCACTCCGCGCAGGTGGCCGTGCACACGGGCACGACCTTGCGCAACGTCTCGATGGTCTCCTTGGCGGCGCGGGCGTCGGTATAGGGCCCGAAGTAGCGGGTGCCCTTCCTATGGCGCTCGCGCGTGTACTTGATGGCCGGGAAGGCGTCGCTTTCGGTGATGGCGATGAAGGGATAGCTCTTGTCGTCCTTGAAGTCCACGTTGTAGTAGGGGCGATGCTCGGCGATGAGGTTGCGCTCGAGCACGAGCGCCTCGTGCTCGCTGCCCACCACCACGTAGTCGAACGAGCGCACCGCATCCATCATGAGCGGGATCTTGGCGCGTTCGTCGGAAAGCGTGACGTACTGGCGCATGCGGGCGCGCAGGTTCTTGGCCTTGCCCACGTAGACGACGGTGCCGGAGGCATCCTTCCACAGGTAGCAGCCCGGCTCCTGGGGAACCTGGGCGACCTCGGCCGCAAGCGCGGCGAGATGGGCGGCGGGCGCGTCTGGGGAGCCGGCGGACATGGCGTGCCCTACGACCGCTGCGCGGCCGGGAAGTGCCTGTTGAACTTCGAGACCTGGTGCCAGTAGTTGACGGACGACCAGAAGCGCTGGGCGAGGCGATCCTCGCTCCAGCTGAGCGCGGGATGCGCCTGCCCGTTGCCGTAGGCGGCGAGCACGCGTTGTTTGAAGGGGCCCTCCGCCATGTACGCGGCGACGACGCGCTTGGGCACGCCCACGTACACCCAATCGTCCCTCGGCTCCACGGGCTCGGGGGCGATGCCCAGAATCGTCTCCTCCACCTGGATGCGCGCGAAGTTGATGCCCGCGAGCAGCACGATCCACGAGCTGCGCCCCGGACGCGTATTCATCTCGAGGAAGCGGTAGCTGCCGTCGCGGGGATCGACCTTGACGTCGAAGCAGCCCATGCCGCGATAGCCGGTGTGCTTCATGAAGCGCGCGGCGGCCTCCTCCATCTGCGGATTGCGCTCGGGCGCGATCACCACCGCGTTGCCGATGGCGCCCGGATGATGGTCCTCGAGCCCCACGTGGCCGCAGACGGTGAAGACCGGATCGGAGTTCGCGTCGGCGTAGGTGTAGAGGGCGTAGAGCCGATCGTCATCGCCGGGCACGAGCTCCTGCACGATGAGGCTCTCGTCATAGCTCGAGTTCTGGAGCGCGCGATAGATGCGGACGAGCTCGGCGCGGTCCTGCACGAAGAAAACCTTCTGCTGGTCGGGGAAGTCGACGTAGTGATAGGCCGCAGAATTGGACGGCTTGGCGACCAGCGGGTAGGTGAAACCGGAGTCGTCGGCCTCGGCGGACGTATCGGAGCAATCGAGGAAGCGCGTCGTGGGATAGCGCACGCCGATCTCGTCGCACGCCCGGTAGAAGTTCTCCTTCTGGGTGATGAAGTCGAGCGTGGGGAAGTCGACCACCGGCGTGTAGAACCACTGCTCGAGCATGGCCTTGTGCCGGGAGACGATGCGCGCGTAGAAGTCGCCGCAGGTGACGAGGAAGGGCACGCGGCCCGCAGCGCAGAGCTCCTCGCCGAGCCCGGGCAGCACCTCCAGGAGCTTCTCCTGCGTGTCGAGGCCCTCGATGACGCGATAGGTTGCGAAGCGCGTCTTCGAGATCGCCTTCACCTCGTAGCAGCCCAGGATGAGGGGCTTGACGCGATACGCCTCCCAGAAGGCGCGGACGTAGGCGTAGGCGCTGTAGTCGGCGCCGAGGATGACCGGCTGGAGCAGCTCGGCCAGCTTGTCCTTCTCAATATGGTTCGGCCGTGAAGCCATGGCGGGGCACCTCCGGGAAGCGGACGGCTCAGGCGCGCTTGAGCACGCGGGACAGCAGGGTTCGGATGACGCTCGCCTCGGGGACCTTGAGCGCGAGGGCGAGGCCGTACGTGACGAGGACGGAGGGGATGCCCGCGATAACGCAGAGCAGGCCCGATCCGATGACCAGCGAGAAGCGCGCCATGACGGCGGGCGTGGCGAAGCGCAGGATGACCCAGCCCGCCGCAGCGCCCGCGAGGCCGAGCGCGATGGAGCGCAGGATGCCCATGAAGATGGGGCGCAGCGCGATCTGGGGATGGTCGCGCTTCAGGCTGACGAACATGAACACGTCGAAGAACGTGAAGAAGACGCACGAGGTGAAGGGCACGAACCAGAGCCCGATGCCCGGCGCCGCAAACAGGAGCAGCGCGATCTGCAGGGCCGATCCCAGCACGTTGGCGAGCGCGTACAGGCCCATCCTGCGCGTGGACGAGAAGACCTTCTGGAGGTACATGCCCACGCCGTACACGGGCAGCGAGGGGGCGCGCGCGGCCAGATAGAGGGCCGAGAGCGCGATGGCCTCGTCGGAGAAGCGCGTGCCGAAGATGGAGATGAGCGGGGTGGAGAACACCATCAGGTAGAGCGCGAACGGGATGAGGAAGAAGAAGATCTGCGTGGCGCCGGTGGAGACGGTGGCGCAGAAGTCGTCGATGCGGCCGCGTGCGTACTCGTCGGAGAGCTCGGTGAAGAGCGTGGTCATGATGGGCACGCAGAGCACCGCGTAGGGCAGCGTGAACCACGGATGCGCGTAGTCGGCCACCGACGCGCCGATGGGCGAGAAGGTGAGCGTGGCGTTTATCTGGATGGAGGACGTCGCGAAGGAGGTGATGAGGATCAGGATGGAGGGCACGCCGATCCTGAGCGTGTCTTTGAGGGCGGGGTCGGAGAGGTCGATGCGGAAGCGCAGGCGGACGCCGTGGCGATACATCGAGGGCATCTGGAGCACCACCTGCACGAGCACGCCCAGAGGGTTGCCGAGGCCCAGGATGACGAGGCCGAGGGCGGGGTGGGAGTCGGCGAGGAGGGCGTAGAGCAGAAACGACGTGATGGTGACCACGTTGTTGAAGATGGGCGCGATGGACGACCACAGGTAGTCGCGCTCGGCGTTGACGACGCCCGAGAAGATGGTCGAGAGCGCGTAGAGCACGATCTCGATGGCGAAGAATCGGAAAAAGTACACCGCGAGGTTGGAGTCGAAGCCCTCGGCCGCCGAGAAGGACTGCGTCCACACGACCTGCACGGCGAAGATGATGGAGAGAAGCGTGACCGCCGCCGTGATGACGAGCACGATGGACGTGAGGTTGGAGACGTAGCCGTTGGCGGCATCCTGGCCCAGGCGCTTCTTGACCGACATGTAGACCGGGAGGAAGGCCGTGACGAGCATGCCCGCCGTGACGATCTCGTAGATCTGCGTGGGAAGGTTGTTGGCCACCGCATAGCAGCTCGCGAGCACGGTGGCGCCAATGGCGAAGGCCTGCGCCCAGGTGCGGATGAAGCCCGTGATGCGGCTCACGATGACGAGCGAGCTCATGAGGACGGCGGAACGGCCTGCAGAGGCCATCTGCTCCCCGCGCGCGATCTCGCTCTGCTCTGCGGGCGCCGTTCGGTACTCTTCGGCCATCTACACCTCCTCGCGGCAGATATCGGCAAGCGTTGCATCAACCAAGGATACTACGTCATGGGGCGAGAGCCTCAACGACAGGCCCCGCTTGCCGCCCGAAATCCCTATCTCGTCATAGAGTTGGGCCGTTTCGTCGATGAGCGTGGGAAAGCGCTTCTTCATGCCGATGGGCGAGCAGGCTCCGCGCGCGTACCCCGTGGTCGCCTCGAGATCGCGCACGTGCATCATCGCGAGGCTCTTCTCCCCCGCCGCCGCAGCCGCCTTCTTGAGATCGAGCTCGGCGGATGCGGGAATGCAGCATACCACGTGCCCGCCTGCGGGCGTGACCGTGACGAGCGTCTTGAAGGAGCTCTCCGGGTCGTGGCCGAGGAGCTCTGCGACATGCACGCCATAGTCGCGTCCGGGAACGCCGTCCGAAACCTCGTAGGCCTCGGCCGTGTAGGCGATGCCGGCGGCGTCGAGGGCGCGCAGGGCGTTGGTTTTGTCGATACGCTGGGCACGCGCCATCGCTAGGCTCCCGTCTGCTCCATGCGGGCCCGGTCGCGCTCGAGGACGGGCTTGAGGAAGGCGCCGGTGTAGCTCGCGGGGTTGGCGGCGACTTCCTCGGGCGTGCCGTAGGCCACCACCGTGCCGCCCCCGTCGCCGCCCTCGGGGCCGAGGTCGAGCACGCGGTCGGCCACTTTGATGACGTCGAGGTTGTGCTCGATCACGAGCACGGTGTTGCCGGCGTCGACCAAACGCTGGAGCACCTCGATGAGCTGGCGCACGTCCTCGAAGTGCAGACCCGTGGTGGGCTCGTCGAGGATGTAGAAGGTCTTGCCCGTCTGCTGGCGGTGCAGCTCCTTGGCGAGCTTGACGCGCTGCGCCTCGCCGCCCGAGAGCGTGGTGGCGGGCTGGCCCAGATGAATGTAGCCCAGGCCCACGTCGTAGAGGGTGGCGAGCTTGTTCTTGATACGCGGGATGTTGGCGAAGAAGGCCAGGGCCTCCGTCACCGTCATGTCGAGCACGTCGGAGATGGACTTGCCGTGGTAGGTGACCTCGAGCGTCTCGCGGTTGTAGCGCTTGCCGTGGCACACCTCGCAGGGCACGTACACGTCGGGCAGGAAGTTCATCTCGATCTTGATCTGGCCGTCGCCCTTGCAGGCTTCGCAGCGGCCGCCCGGCACGTTGAACGAGAAGCGCCCGGGCGAGTAGCCGCGCGCGCGGCTCTCGGGCGTGGAGGCGAAGAGCGCCCGCAGGTCGTCCCAGAGGCCGATGTAGGTGGCCGGATTGGAGCGCGGCGTGCGGCCGATGGGACTCTGGTCGATGTCGATGACCTTGTCGATCTTATCGACGCCCTCGAGCTTTCTGTAGAAGCCCACCATGCGCTTAGAGCGGTGGACGGCGTTGGTGAGCGCGGGCGCGAGCGTGTCGGTGACGAGGCTCGACTTGCCCGAACCCGAAACGCCCGTGACCACGGTGAACGTTCCCAGCTCGAGGGAGACGTCGATGGATTTGAGGTTGTTCGCCGCAGCGCCCTTGATGGAGAGCTTTCCCTTGCGGGGCTTGCGGCGCTTGGCCGGCACGGTCACCATCTTGGCGCCCGTGAGGTAGGCGCCCGTGAGCGAGCCGTCCGTGCGCTCCACGAGCTCCGGCGTTCCCGCCGCCACGACGCGGCCGCCCAGCTCGCCGGCGCCGGGGCCCATGTCGATGACCCAGTCGGCCGCGCGGATGGTGTCCTCGTCGTGCTCCACCACGATGACGGTGTTGCCGAGGTCGCGCAGGCGCTTGAGCGTCTCGATGAGGCGGTTGTTGTCGCGCTGGTGCAGGCCGATGGATGGCTCGTCGAGGATGTAGAGCACGCCCATGAGGCCGGCGCCGATCTGGGTGGCCAGGCGGATGCGCTGCGCCTCGCCGCCGGAGAGCGTGGCGGCCGCGCGGGAGAGCGTGAGGTAGTCGAGTCCCACGTTGACCATGAAGCGCAGGCGCGCGAGGATCTCCTTCACGATGGCGCGGCCGATGACCTGCTCGCGCTCGGTGAGCTCGAGGCCATCGAAGAAGGCGAGCGCGTCGCGGCACGAGAGATCGCAGACCTCCTGGATGGATTTGCCGCCCACCGTGACGGCGAGCACCTCGGGCTTGAGGCGCGCGCCTCGGCATGTGGGGCACGGCACCTCGCGGATGAAGCGCTCGAGCTGGGTGCGCATGACATCGGACGTGGTCTCGCGGTATTTGTCGAAGAGGGTGGCGCGCACGCCGCTGAATGTGGTGAACCAGTGGGTGTCGCGGCCGTCGCGCGTGCGGTAGTTGACGCGCACCTTGGTGGAGCCGAGACCGTTCAAGAGGGCGTCCTGCGCCTTCCGGGGCAGGTCCTGCCACGGGGTGTCGGGCGAGACGTCCAGGTGCCGACAGACTGCGGCGAAGATCTGCGGGTAGTAGTTTGAGCGGTCGAAGAGGCCGCCGAAGACGCCCTGGCTCACGGAGAGCGCGGGGTTCTCGATGAGGGCGGCCGCGTCGATGATACGGCGCGTGCCGAGGCCGTCGCAGTCGGGGCAGGCGCCGTAGGGGGCGTTGAACGAGAAGTCGCGCGGCTGGAGGTCGTCCATGGAGTGCCCGTGCTCGGGGCAGGCCAAGGCGAGCGAATACTGCAGGAGCTCGCCCGGCTCGCGCTGCTCGTCCTCGCCGGGCAGCAGGTAGAAGCCCACCTTGCCCTGCGCGAGCTTGGTGGCCTGCTCAACGGCCTCGGCGATGCGGCCCAGCGAGGTGCTGCGGATGACGATGCGGTCGACCACCACCTCCACCGTGTGCTTGATCTGCTTCTCAAGGCGGATCTCGGTGCCGTCGAGCTCGCGCACCTCGCCGTCGATGCGCACGCGCGAGAAGCCCTCGCGGAGCAAGTCCTCGAAGAGCTTGGCATACTCGCCCTTGCGGCCGACCACCACGGGGGCGAGCACGAGGGCGCGGCGGCCCTCCGCGTGGGCGAGCACCTTGTCGGCCACCTGGTCGGTGGTCTGGCGCTCGATGACGCGCCCGCACTCGGGGCAGTGCGGGATGCCGATGCGTGCGAAGAGCAAGCGCAGGTAGTCGTAGATCTCGGTGACCGTGCCCACCGTGGAGCGCGGATTCCTCGAGGTGGTCTTCTGGTCGATGGAGACCGCCGGCGACAGCCCGTCGATGGAATCGAGGTCGGGCTTGTCCATCTGCCCGAGGAACAT
>JAWRJQ010000094.1:0-34125 GCA_040307385.1 Atopobiaceae bacterium | reverse complement strand
TCGCGGAACCCGCGGATGGCGGTGAGCGCCATCTCGCCGGCCTCGTAGCCGATCGCGCAATCTGCCGACAGGTAGATCGATCGAGCGGTCCGCTCGATGAGCTCGAGCGCGTTCGCACCGGCGCGGTTCTCGAGCACCTCGTCGAACAGGTCGGCGAGCGCGCGGAGACCCACGCGGCACGGCGTGCACTTGCCGCAGCTCTGCGTTGCGCACATGCGGATATACGCTGCTGTGAACTCAACAGGGCATGGAGCCAGCGAGCTGACCGCCAGGCGTTTGCCCAATGCCTCGTGCAGGCCGTCCATAACGGCCTGGGCTTCGCTGCGCTCCATCACATGGAGTCTGGCCATGTTCCTCTCCTCGAGTTGTTTGGCTCCACCGCTTCCCCGCGGTTGCTGCATCCCCTTTTGCAGCGCGGAACGTTGTAGGGTCATTGTCTCATATAAGATGAGGTAAATCGAGGGTTTTACCGCAACCCAACGAAGCGTGCGGCGGCGCAGGCACCGCAATGAGCCCACAAGCATTGCTTTTAGTAATCGCGATTATCAAAAGCAATATTCGCCAACATGCCCAGCGGTCGTAAGAGGGGGCTGAGCGGTACGAGAAGGAGCGGAGAGCAGCGAGAGGAAGCCGGCCCCGCGACGTGGCAGGGCCGGCAGCAGATGGGTCGGATGTTGCACCGCAGGCCGTCTGCCTACTGGACCGTGAACGCAATCCGGTTGGACGTCCACATGTTGTCCTGATACTCGATTTCGATGACGGTGGCATCATTGGGAACCTCGAATGTCACCGTTCCCCGCGCCTTGCGACCCGCCGAGACGGTCGCGGAAAGATTGTCGTCGCGGTAGTACGACTGCTCGCACGCGATGCCGTCCGCATAGCAATCGAACGAGAACGCGCTCACGTGTTGATCGGACGAGCCGGTGTTCTCGAACTCCAGCTCGATCGAGACGAAGCGGTACCCGTCCCGGGGCTCGACGAACATGTTGTCGCTCTCCCACGTCTCGCACGAGAGGTACGTCACGCGCACGCCCGCGCCCTCGGCGCTCTCGCCCACAGCGAGGGCTCCTTCGGTGCGGGAGGTGTTCGCCTCGAGCACGTAGCCCGAATCGACCTCACCCTCATAGGCAAAGGTGATCTTGTCGGATGAGAAGAAGTTGGGCGTGTACTCGATCTCGATCTCGGTAGCGTCCACGGGAATCTTGAAGTAGATGTAGCCCATGGTGGAACGTCCAGCGGACAGGGTGGCGGAGAGCCCCTCGTCTCCCCCGTAGTACATCTCGGCTGCATATCCGTCTGCATAGCAATCGAAGCTGTACATCGAGATGGACTTGTCGGATTTCGACGTGTTGATGAACGCCAGCTTGAGATAGATGTACTTGAAGCCCTCCTCAGGCTGCAGGAACTCGTTCTCCTCGGTATGCTCGCCGCTCGCAGCATAGACGATCTGCACTCCGCCATCGTCCAGCGTGTCCCCTACGCGATAGACGGGCTTCACCTCGGGCGCAGGCTCGGGCTCGGGCTCGGATTCCGCCTCGGATGCGGCGTTTTGGTCCGCCGCCTGCTCCTGCGGCGCGTCGGCCTTGTCGTCCGAGCCGATCTTGGAACCCGACCCCGACGAGCTCCCGCACCCCGCAAGCGCAAACGTCCCCGCAAGCACCGCCGTGACGAGCATCTGCCTGTTGATCTTCATGCTGTCCTCCTGTCATCCTGCTCATTACGAGCGCCTGCGTCGAGTGTATCCGGGGTTTCAGATCTTTTCTTTAGCTGCCAGCTAAATCTCGCCGGCTTCGCCGCGCGTCACGATGGTGCGCTCGCCGACCGACCACAGCAGGTCGTCGCACCCGTGCACGCCGAGGCCCCGGTCGAGCGCGAAGGCGATGACCACATCGCGCCTGCACGATGACCTCAGGGCGTTGGTTCCGCCGCGTTCGAGCAGCTCGCATGCCTCGTCGATGCCGAAGCCCATGCCGAACGCGAGCTGGATGAGCTTGTCGCGCGAGGGGCGCCGCGTGCCCGCGATGATCTGATAGGCAAAGGTTTGATTGAGGCAGGAGGCGTGCACCACGTCGTTTCGCTTGAGGCTGAGAGACGTCATGGCCTCTCTCACCCAGGCAGAGAAGCTGCGCCCATCAAGCTGGGCGCGCGCCAGCACGTCGCGTATCCCCTCATGAGAATCACCTATGAAATCCCAGCTTGAGCGCATATATCCTCCCATTGGGGACGATTATGTCGCTTTCCCATAGCAGCTTCATCAGCTGCCAGCTGAATTTCTAGCGTTGAGGCGCCGGTCCGAACAGAGCCGTCGCGACAAAAGATATCGCGAACAAAGCGGCTATGGTGATAACGGCGACGGGCACCACGCGCTTGCGCCACAGGACGGCCCGCCGGCTCGCGACACGGTACGGTCCTGCGCCGAGAAATGCGAGCAAGGCGTCGATGAGCGCCCATGCGATGCACGTTGCCAACGCCACCTTCATGAGGATATCGGCGACAACCCAACCAAGCGGGGCTGCCGCATTGATATCCCCGACAGACGAGTACATGCCCCACGCGAAGAGCGCGTCGATGAGCAACAGGAAAAGCACTGCAGCCTTCTTCAACACGCCGGCACTTCTCCACGCAATGGATATCTCGCTGAGAGAAACACGGGACGGGATAAGGGCGCGAACGGGCCTTGCCGGCAACCCGCCCCTGCGCACAGGAACCGTATCTGCCTCGTGAAAAGCTTCCAGCAGCTCGCGGGCGCTGCCGTACCGTGCGCTCGGCTCGAACGAGCAGGCCTTCTCGATACAGGAGCGGATGGCGGCGGGAAGGCTGCGGAGGGCGGCTTCGAAGCCCGCCTCATGGGGTCGGATGCCCGTCAGCATGTACGCTGCCAGACATCCGATGGAATACACGTCGGAACGGGCATCGGTCTGCGCGAAGCCGTACTGCTCGGGAGCGGCGAAACCCCAGGTGCCGAGCGTGGTGGTGTCGTGGCGCGCAGATGCATCCCCCACGCGCGCGATGCCGAGGTCGATGAGGTGCGCGCCGTCGCTCGCCACGATCACGTTGGTCGGCGTGATGTCGCGGTGGATGACGCCGCGCGCATGAAGCGCGTCCGCAGCATCGCACACATCCGTCAGGATGGCATGCGCCTGCGCAGCATCGAGCGCGCCCCGAGCCGATACGAGCTGCGCCACCGAGAATCCCTCCACATAGGTGCACACCGTGGCAAAGGCATCGGGCAGCGCGTACGCCTCGATGACGCGGGGCAGATGCGGGTTGTCGATGGCGGCGAGCTGCGCCCACGCACCGGGGTTGGCGATTTCCGCAGAAATGCGTTTGCGCACGTAGAATGCAGTGTCACCGGTACGCTGCACCAGCTCGGTCACGCCCGAAGGCTTCTCGGCGAGCACCTTGACGACCGTGTACGCCTCATCGCGCTCGAGCGCCGCAAGCACCGGATCGTCCATGTCTACTCCGCCTTGACGAGCGTTTCCCGCCGCAGGCGGAACAGGTCATCATCAACCTGGGAGCGCGTACGTCCATGCTCGATGCCGAAGATGATGATGGCGTCGCGGGGGATCTTGGGCCACAGCGGCGAGCGGCCCGCACAGCGCAGGAGGCGCTGGGTCTCGAGCAGGGTGCAGCGCAGCCCGAGGGCAAGCTGGATCACGTAATCGCGGCTGGGGTTGACGCGTTTGCCGCTGAAGCAGTCGTACCCGTAGGTGGCATCGAGGCCGGCGTCGCGGATGACCACGCTCTTTTTGAGGCCCTTTTCGTCGAGAAGCGCGTTCAGATAGTCGGTGAAGCTGCGGTCGGCGATACCCGATTGCGCAAGGTACGCCTCGGGAGAGGCGCTCGCGAGGAGCTGTTCGAGCAGCTCGTCGGTGAGCCGTTCCTCGCCCATCAGTCGAACTTGCCCGCCATGCCGTAGGTCTTGGCACGCAGGCTCTCGATGGCGGCGGGAATCTCGTCGAACTCGTAGGGCGTCATCTGATACACCCAGTTGAGCCAGTTGCGATACAGCAGGTTGGCATGGGCGCGCCAGGTGAAGATGGGCTGATTCTCGGGGTCGTCGTCGGGGAAGTAGTTCTCCGGCAGGCGGATGGGCAGGCCCTTGTGGAAATCGCGCCAGTACTCGTCGGCCAGCGTGTCGCGCCCGTACTCGAAGTGGCCGGTAACGTAGATCTCGTGGAAGTCTTCGGTGGCCACGAGCGCGGGGCCGGAGTTGAAGCCCTCGGAGAGCGTGATGAGCTCGGGGTGCTTGGCAAGCTCGCCCGTGTCGATGGCGGCATGGCGGCTGTGCGGCATGTTGTGCACCTCGTCGAAACCGTTGGTGAGAAAGCTGTACTCATCGCAGAGGCGCTGCGGGAACACGCCGAACAGCTTGGCGCCGAGCAGCTTCTTGGGAACGCCGTACAGATGCCAGAGCGCGGCGAGCGCGCCCCAGCACAGGTACATGGTGGAGAAGACATGCCCCTGCGCCCAATCGATGATCTCGCAGAGCTCGTCCCAATAGTCGACCTGCTCGAATTCGAGATGCTCCACGGGAGCGCCGGTTATGATCATGGCATCGTAGCACGTGCCGCGGTAGGCGTCGAAGGTGTCGTAGAACTTGACCAGGTGGTCGGCCGAGGTGTTTTTGGATTCGTGGGTGGAGACGCGCATGAAGTCGCAGCTCACCTGCAGAGGCGACTTGGAGATGAGGCGCAGGATCTGCGTCTCGGTCTCGATCTTGGTGGGCATGAGATTCAGGATGACCAGCTTGAGCGGGCGGATGCGCTGGCTGTCGGCCACCTCCTCCTCGAGGGCGAAGATGCGCTCCTGATGCAGCGTCGTCTTTGCGGGCAGGCCGTCAGGGATGTTGATGGGCACGATAACTCCCCTCGATTGCGGGTCAAGCTCTATGAGTATACAACTCTTCCCACCCATCGATGCAGGTATCGGCTATTTTTTGCAGCTCGTTAAAGCCTTGATGCTCGTTGCCGTGCACGCGCACGGCACAGGTTGCGAATCCCGCATCGGCTGCCGTGGCGAGGGCATCGGGCGAGTCCTCGAACACGACGGCGCTCGCAGGGCCCACGCCCAGCTCGCAGGCAGCCTTGTAGTAGATATCGGGGTGCGCCTTGGAGCGCCCGCCTTCCTGACCGCACACCACGGCATCGAAGAACGCGAGCACGGACGTGTGCTCGATGGCCGCGATGATCCTGCGGTCGTTGATGGTGGCAAGGGCGAGCGGTATGCCCTGCTCGCGCAGGTAGATCAGGTAGTCCTCGGCACCGGGGCGCAGGCGGACATCGGTTTTGTAGAGCTCGATGCTCGATGCGGTCCACTCTGCGCAGATATCCTCGGGCGCCTCGCGCAGGCCGTAGCGCTCGATGCACCATTGCGCGCCGCCTGCGAGCCCGCGCGTGGAGAGGGCCCGTGCTATCTCGGCGTCGTAGGTGATGCCGCGCTTGGCGAAAAACGCCTCGTCAACCTTGCGCCAGAGATCGTCGGTCAAGGCGAGCGTGCCGTCGAAGTCGAAAATGGCCGCGCTGAACGAGGGCGGCGTGAACGTTATCTGCTGCATGATGCTACCTATCGGGTTCGTCTTCGAGCGAGCGCAGCACGCCGAACACCACGTCATCGCGCTGCATGGAGCCGAACGTCTGGAGGAAGCTCTTGGCAACCGGGAAGATCTCGGCATCGAGCGAGGCGCACATGGCCTCGAAGAAGATATCCCCCATCTCCTGCGTGGGAGCCAGGGGGATGCCGTGCTTCTCGAGCAGGGCGTCCACGGCCCCATCGCTGATATCGTCGAGACGATTCTCGCTCTGCAGGGCCATAACCTGCAGTTCGGGCGCCGCGAGGGCGAGCATCGTGGGCAGATGGCGGATGGCGCGCAGATAGCAGGCCTGCGCGCATTCGACCTGCCCGAGCTTCCACTGGAAGTACGCCATGCGGTAGTATCCGAATCCGACGCCCGCCGTATCGTGGGCGCGGGAGAGCAGCTCGCTCAGCTCCTCCACGGCCTCCAAGGTTCTGTCGGCCGCTTCGAGGCACTGCACCAGATGGAGCTGTGCCTGGGCGTTCACCGGCGCAAGCTCCTTCGCGCGGCGGGCAGCCGCGAGCGCCTCGTCATAGCGCTTGAGCAGCATCAGGCTGATCGAGTGCATGAGCAGGGCCTCGAGATAGGCCACCGGAGCCAGCAGGACGGTCTTGCCCTCATCAAACCCCAAGCGGTTGTAGATGACGCGATCCACATACGAGGTGAACACGCGGTAGACCACCGACGACGAGTCGGCATAAACCTGCGCGAGGTCGGCGAGCACGGTGGAGAGCACGGCTTCGGCGGAATGGATCTCCTGCGCCTCAAGGAGCATGCGCGCGCGGGCCACTGCGGCGTAGAGCTCGTCTCCCTCCGTGAACTCGCGAACGATGTCGAAGACGTTCTCGGAGATGGAGCCCTCGATGAGCTTCTTCACCGTGCGCTCTGCGGCGGCGCGGACGGTTGGATCGGTGTCATCGGCAGCGAGCTCGAGGATGGTGGACACGTTGGCGGCCGTGGAATCCCCCAGCCTGCGCGAGATCTCGCGGGCTATGGCCTCGCGTCTGCCCGCTTCGTTGATGGCGAGGCCCGCCACGCTCGTCGTTCCGAGCGCCTGGGCGAACGCATCGGGCAGGATGCGCGCCGACACTTCGGGCGCCTCGAAGCGCTCAGGCGGGCAGAAGCGCTCGTCATCGAGCGAAAAGGTCTGTTGAACGGGCGAGAGCGTACCCCCGTGCTCGTCGATCGCGGCGTCGAACTTCTTGAGCACCGCAACCGGATCGCGCACGTCGTCGAGGCTGATGTGCTCGAAACCCTCGCGGTCGAAGCAGACCGAGTAGAGGCAGGAGTGGCGCTTGGCCGTGTCGATGGTGCCCGCAACCCACACGCGCTCCACCTGCGGAGACGAATCGAACGCGCAGGCAGCGAGCAGGATCGCGAGACGCGTATTGTAGTCGGTCGCAGCTTGGCGCTGCAGCTGCGCGGTGACGGGCACCACGTGGACGCCGTCGATGCTGGTGCGACGCCACATGAGCTGGGTCGGGGTGAGGTCGCAGACGAAGGCAACCTCGCCGGCGGCCACGTTGACGCGGAATCGCGCGGAGAGGCGCCACGGCAGCTTGAAGCATTCGATGCACATGGAGATTGCCGTGCGTACAGACCACTCGCCGCCCGCATCGTGGTTCGATCCTTGGATGACCGAGCTGACGTCGGATTTCATCTGCGCGATGATGGACGACGAGAGGCGATGGGCGAATTGCCAGGCCTGCGCCTCGGTTGCAGGGCCCGCCTCGCCGTAATAGATGGTGGCAAGCTGGGCAACGTTGAGCGCCGCTTCGATGCCCAGCACGTGGAGCAGGGCCAGATAGGGCATCTCCGCCTCGTTCACGCGCACGTAGAAGAGATTGCTCGTATGCGGGCGCACGATCGTGAGGGACGGAAGCTTCACATCGTTGCTGCCCACGCCCGCGTCGATGAGCGCGTGGACGAGAAACGCCTCGAGCGGAGCCACGGGCTCCCCCGCCGCCATGCGTTTCTCGGCATGCGCGACATAATCCGTCAGCGCGGCGGCGGTGTCGTCGGCGCGATACAGGCGCCGTGCGAGATCGTCGAGAGAAAATGCAGGAACGGTGGAGGAGGCATCTTCGCCGGGAGCAGGCGCGATGGGATCGGACGATGGCGCGGGAGCATCGGCAGGCTTGCGCTGCAGCAGCTCGAGCAGCCGTTCCAGCGGATTCCGTTTGTTCTTGCGCTCGTCCATGGCACCTCCTCTATCAAAGTATTCCCCATACTGCCCCGAAATATGAGGAAGGCCGCTCGTGGCGGCCTTCTCGCGTGTGCCCTTTGTCGCTTGCGACTAGATCTTGTGGACGGCGGACGCCTGGAGCTTGCCATTCTGACCGGTCGTGATCTCGAACTCGACAGCCTGGCCCTCATCAAGGGTCTTGAAGCCATCCATCTGGATCTCGCTGTAGTGAACGAACAGATCGTCGCCGTCCTCGCGGGAGATGAAGCCATAGCCCTTATCCGGATTGAACCATTTAACAGTGCCCTGAGCCATTTCGTGCCTTTCTTACACACCCCCGAAGGAGCTGCTGCTGCGCTTTCGCGCGATACAAGCGTGGCGTCTGCCACTTTGAATATTCTACTCCTTCACAGAGTCAACACGCACGACAATCTCATACGATGCCCCGAAAGGTCGCGCACCATACCGAACGGTACCTCGGCTTTGAGGCGAAAACCGTCTGCGGTGCGCGCGTGCGCGTGTGCCGTCGTCGTTCCCCGCATGCGCGCGGAGCGCGTACAATTGCGGTGGAAAGGCGGTCGAGATGGCAGACATTATCGATAAGCCGTTCACTACGGTTGAAGAGCAGGTTGAAATCCTTAAACGCCGCGGCGTGATCTGCAACGAGCGCACGCCCCACACGTTGCTGCGCGAGGGCTATTACGCCATCGTCAACGGCTATAAGACGCCGTTTCTCGACACTGCGGCCACGCGCGCCGCAGGCGAGGACCGCTATGTTGCCGGCACGCGCTTCGACGACATCTACGCGCTCTTCCGGTTCGACCGCGATCTGCGCGCCATCGCGTTCCGCTTCCTCATGGTGGTGGAGACCACGCTGCGCAGCCTCATCTCCTACAGCTTCTGCGCGGCGCATCCGGGCACCGAGGACTATCTCGACCCCGCCTGCTTCACGCGCGAAAACGGGTATCTGCGCACGGGGCGCGGATTCGAGCGCGATCTCAACTGGATGATCGACACGCTCGAGAAGCACGCGCGCGGCGTGGTGGTGGATAGCGTCGGCAGCCCCGAACCCGGCGACGTGCGCGTGCGGTACTACCGCGACGTGCACGGCGGAGTGCCGCTGTGGGTGCTCTTCAACGAGCTCACCTTCGGCAACCTCGAGTACTTCTACGCGCTCATGCGCCGCAACGAGCAGAAGGCCGTGTGCGAGCGCGTGCGCGCATGCTGCGGGCAGCTTAGGTCGCTCACGCCGAGCGAGATGCTCGACGATCTGGACATCCTGGTGGATGCGCGCAACATCTGCGCGCACGAGGAGCGGCTGTGGTGCGCGCGCGTGGGCGCGAGCAAGGAGGCGGGGTTCGCGGAGATCGTCTCCACCATCGAGAACTACCTCACCAATGCCGACGACGACGCGCTCGAAGAGATGCTCGCAGAGCGTGCGCGCAGCTATCGCGGGCGCAACGCCACGCTTGACGGTGTGATCGCTCAGCTGGGCATCTAAGGCGTGGGCCGTCCCCTATCTGCCCAGCTCGGCGTAGCGGCGCTCGGTAGCCTCCTTATCCGCACGCCACCAGCCCTCGTTGGCGCGATACCAGGCGATGACCGCCTCGATGCCCGCGACAAAATCGGTGTGGGCAGGGCGCCAACCCAGCTCGGCACGGAGTTTGGCGGAATCGATGGCATAACGGCGGTCATGGCCGGGGCGATCGCGCACCCGGTCGAAGTCGTCCTCGTGCCTGCCCATGGCGGCGAGAATCGCGCGCAGCACGTCGATGTTGCGCTTCTCGCCATCTGCGCCGATAAGGTAGGTCTCGCCGATACGACCGCGCGTGAGGATCTCCCACACGGCCGAGGAATGGTCCTCGACGTGGATCCAGTCGCGCACGTTGCCGCCATCGCCATAGAGCTTGGGACGGATGCCGCAGATGATGTTGGTGATCTGGCGTGGAATGAACTTCTCGATATGCTGGCGCGGGCCGTAGGTGTTGGAGCAGTTGGATATGGTGGCGCGCACGCCGTAGGTGCGCGTCCACGCATGCACGAGCATGTCGGAGGACGCCTTGCTGGAGCTGTAGGGGCTCGATGGACGGTACGGCGCCTCTTCGGTGAAGCGCGCGGGATCATCGAGCGCCAGATCGCCGAACACCTCGTCGGTAGAGATGTGGTGGAAGCGCACGTCATGCGCGGCGGCGGCTTCGAGCAGCGTGAACGTGCCTTCGATGTTGGTGCGCACGAAGGGAAGCGGGTTTGAGATGGAGGTCTCGTTATGCGACTCGGCGGCGCAGTGCACGCACGCATCGGCGTGGGAAACGAGGGCGTCCACCAGATCGGCATCGCAGATGTCGCCCTGCACGAACGTGAGACGCTCGGCGGGAATGCCCTGCAGGTTCTCGCGCTTGCCGGCGTAGGTGAGCTTGTCGAGCACCGTTACGTGGACGCCGGGCCGATGCTCCACCACCCAGCGCACGAAGTTCGATCCGATGAAGCCGGCGCCGCCGGTAACGAGAAGGTTGTCCATTGCGCGCTCCTAGCGGGGTCGTTCGCCTGTCTGCAGGCCGCCGACATCGGGTGCCCGAGAATGATCATCTCCCAGTATGCACCTGCACGCGGAACCCACACGCGAGATCGAGGCACCCGCCCATGCTTCTCGGGCAACGTCGCGCACAATCTGGGGTATGGTAGATAGTGGTTTGTCCGCCATCCGTGGGTCGGAGGTCTATATGATGTACTTGTCTAATTTAGAAGCTTTTGGAAGCGCGTTCATCATGGTGGCGCTCATAGCATCGATTATTCTCACGATCCTCGGATATCGGCGCTTCGTCAGCGCGTACCCTACGCAGCGCATCGATCTGCGTGACAAGCGCATGTGGGGGCCGTTCCTCAACTTCAACACGCTCATCATCGATAAGGCGCTCAAGGCGCTCTATCTGTTCTGCGCCATCTTCGCGGCGCTGTTTGTCCTCGCGGTTATAATCACGGTGCTGTTCGTCGACATCCGCTCGTTTTTCAACGCGCTCATCCGCGGCGCGGTGCTCTTTGTCGTCGCAGAGCTGGTGTTGCGCATGGTCTTCGAGCTCGTTATGCTGACCATCACCATCGCCCGCAATACCGGTGAGATCAGGCGTAAGCTCGTGGGCGATGACGCTCCTGAGGCAGATGGATTCGCTTCCGCTCCCGCTCCCGCACCCGCCGCGCCCGTCGCACCCGCCGCAGGCTATGCTCCTCCTGCGTATGCCGCAGGCATGCCGCAGTACCACACCGCTGGCGGTGAGCCTCCTGCGGCTCCCGCGCCCGCGCCTGCGCCTGTTCCTCCTGCTCCTGCACCCGAACCCGCACCCGCACCGGCTGCTGCGCCTGCGCCTGCTCCGGCGCCCGAGCCCGCACCCGAACCTGCGCCCGCGTCCGCAACGTGCCCGCAGTGCGGCGCTCCCGTCTCCGCAGGCGACGTCTTCTGCGGCACCTGCGGCTTCAAGCTGAGCTAACGCGCCCCCTTCCCCAGAGAACGCACAATCGAGCCGGGACAGCACGCCTCGGCTCGATTCCTACGCGCTGGACCGCGAGCGCGGGCCAAGAGCGCTTCCCACCCGTGGCACCGCAACGGCTTGTTCCTGCACTTTGAGCCGCGAAAAGGCCTTATTCCTGAGGAATAAGGTCTTCTGGGGACAAGAACAGCAGGAATAGGACGATTCGGTGCCAGGGGGTTTACGAAGCGGGAGCCTCCCGCCGCCGCTGCAGCTCCGCGAGCTTCTTCAGACGCTCGCTCGCGGCCATCAGGGCCTGCGCGTTGGCACGCCAAGCCCAGTTGCCCTCCGCGATACCGGGCCGGTTCATGCGACCCTCCACGCCTAGGAGCAGCACGTCCTGAAGCGGCAGGATAGCCACGTCGGCAGAGCTCGCAACCACGCGCTCGCAGAGCTCGGCCGCCCGCTCGCGCACCTCCGCATCCTCAAGCGAGCCATGGGCCGCGCACCACTCGACAAGGGTCGCCGTGTCGTGCGTTCCCGTGTACGCCACGGTATCGGCGGCGGGCGAGAAGGACTCGAACACGTCCTCATCGGCGAACTGGACCACGCTCATGCCGGGTGCGCCCACCTCGCAGAGCAGCGCACGCACGGCAGGCGTGATGGCGCCCAGATCCTCCGCGATCAGGGGAAGCGGCCCGAAGCGATCGTATGCGGCCTGAAAGAGCTCCTTGCCCGGGCCGAAGTACCAGCTGCCATCCAGCGCGCTCATGCCTGCGGGGATGCCGTAGTACGACGCGAAGCCTACGAAGTGGTCGATCCGCACGTAGTCGTAGAGCGCGAACATGCGCGCGAAACGCGCCATCCACCAGTCGTAGCCGTGCTCGGCAAGCACATCCCAGCGGAAGGTGGGATTGCCCCACATCTGGCCCTGGGGTCCCAGCGGATCGGGCGGCGCTCCGGCGAGCAGGGCGGGATCGAAGTAATCGGGGTGCACCCACATATCGGCTGAATCGGCCAGCACGAACATGGGCATATCGCCGATGATCATGACATCGTGCGCATGGGCGTACGCGCGCAGACCGTCCCAGTGGGTTTGAAATGCAAACTGGGCCCGGCGATGCTTCTCGATCCCCTTTGCAAGGTCGGCGCACGAAGCCAGCTCGGGCGTGTAGGTTCGATAGGCGTCAGGCCATTCCCACCAGGGGGAATCGGCTCCGAGCAGATCCTTGATCGCGCTAAAGGCGGCATACGGCTCGAGCCATGAGGCGTTCTCGTCGCAGAACCGCCTGTAGGCGGCGCGGTCGACACGACCCGGCTCGGCACCGCCGAGCAGCGCGACGTTTCCCGCAAAGGCGGACAGGCCCGCGTAGGGAGAGCCCCAGCAATCGGTGGGATTGATCGGCAGGATCTGCCAGTAGCGCACCCCCGCATCGTGCAACCAGTCGATGAACGCCTCCGAGGCCTGGATGGTGCCGGGTTCGCCGGGACGCATGCGATTGGGAACGCTCGTGATATGCGCGAGCACCCCCATGCCCGGCTCGAGCGGTTTCTGCATGCGCTGCTGCTCGTGGAACACGAGCACGGACGAGCCGAGCGGTCGCAGGGAAACCGTGCAGCTCGCCCCGTCATCCGAACGCAGCGGCGCGCGACCGGTGATGACGTCGCTCACGCAGGTCGCCGCCATGGGCAGCTCCACCTCGTGCGTATGCTCGAGACTCGCGTTCACCAGCACGCAGACCGTCTCGCCCTCGTTGCCGCGACGCCAGAAGCCCAGCACGTCATCGTGCGGCGAAAAGGGCTCGCACGTGCCGTGCACCAGCACGGGGAGCGCCTTGCGCAGCCCGATGGCGTTGCGGTAGATGGTGGGGCAATACGGGTCGCCGTCGTCCCAAGGCATGGGTGCACGGTTGTAGGGGTCGCGATAGCCCTGCACGCCCAGCTCGTCGCCGTAGTAGATGCACGGCACGCCGGGGAGCGTCATCTGCAGAAGCGCCGCAAGCCAGAGACGCGCGCGCGCGAGGCCCTTCTGGTCGTCATCGAGCTCGTACGCAGCGCGTTCCTCATCGCTGAGCTCGTCCTGCGCGGGAGCGTCGCCCAGCACCGTGAACAGGCGCTCGCGGTCGTGGGTACCCAGGCTGTTGAGGCAGTTGGCCAACGCCTCGGGCGGGTAGTTCTCGATGAGCTGCTCGAGCACGTCGGCCAACGATGCGGCCGTGACCTTGCCCGTGAGGTAGTCGAGGATGCCTGAGCGCAGCGGATAGTTCATCACGCCGTCGAGCTCGAAGCCGTCGAAGTACGTGCGCAGCTCGCCGTATGCCCATTTATGGGTGGCATCCTCCCATACCTCGCCGATCACGAGCGCATCCGCGCGCTCTGCCACCGCAGCGGCTTTGAGCTCGGCGATAAAGGAATCGGGCAGCTCGTCGGCAACATCGAGACGCCAGCCGCGCGCACCTGCGCGCAGCCAGCGGCGCACCACGCCGTCCTCGCCGTTGATGAACACGCGGAAGCTCGGATCGTCCTCGTTGACGTCGGGCAGGTCCTTGACGCCCCACCAACTGCTGTAGGAGCCGTCCTCTTCCAGCTTGAACCACGAGCGATACGGCGAAGCCGGATCTTGGGCGGCACCGACATCGGGGTAGGTACCCAACGCGTTGAAGTAGCGGGAATCGCGTCCGGTGTGGTTGAACACGCCGTCGAGAATGAGGGAGATCCCGCGCGCGGAAGCATCATCGCAGAGCGCCTGGAACGATTCCTCATCGCCCAGCAGCGGATCGATGCGCAGATAGTCGGCCGTATCATAGCGGTGGTTGCTCGCCGCCTCGAAGATGGGATTGAGGTAGAGGGCCGTCACGCCGAGCGATGCGAGGTAGTCGAGCTTCTCGCGGATGCCCTCGAGCGTGCCGCCGTAGAAATCCCATGCGGCTATGCTGCCATCCTCGGCGCGCTCGTAGGTGACGGGCGTGTTCCAGTCTTCAACCAAGCGCCGCGTTGGCCCCTCTCGAGGCACGTCGAGCGTCTTGGCGCGCTCACGCCAGTCTTTGCCGCGCGCAAATCGATCGGGGAAGATCTGATAGACGATGCCGTCCCGATACCACGTCGGCTGGATGGCGCGCGGCTCGTACACCGTGATCTGGAACCCGGGCGGATCACCGTAGTGGAAGGCGCCCTCCCCCACCGCATGCGCCTCGCGTGCGCCGTAGCGCCATACGACGCCGTCGGATGCGACGATGTTGAAGCTGTACCAGAAGACGCCGGTGCAGGGAGGCGTGAACTCGGCGCTGAAGCGCACGGTGCGTCCGTCCAAAGCCGCATGCATCGGGATGATCGTCTCGCCCGTGCCGTTGAACCAGATGCTCAGATCGGCGTGCGCGGGCTCATCATCCCATACATCTATGGCGAGCTTGACGGTGCCGCCCAGCTGGGCGGCACCGAAAGGGTTTCTATAGTCGATTTCCGACGTAATATGACGTGCGTTCAAAAACTACTCCTTCTTCCAGGGAATGACCTCGGGATGCAGCGAATGGAACAGATTGAGATACTCGGCGGCAGCGCGGCCCCACGAGAAATCGGTTGACATGCTGTGCTTCTGCAGTTCATGCCAGGCATCCTTGTTGCTGCGATACAGCCAGCAGGCGCCGAGCAGGCAGTCGGCCATCTCGTCGGCGTTCATGTTGGCGAACGAGAAGCCCGTGCCCTCGCCCGTGAACTGGTTGTAGGGCATGACGGAATCTTTGAGGCCGCCCGTCTCGCGCACCACCGGCAGCGTGCCGTAGCGCATGGCAATCATCTGGGACAGGCCGCAGGGCTCGAACTCGGAGGGCATGAGCAGGATGTCACCTCCTGCGTACATGCGGTGGCTGAGCGCGTTGTCGAAGGTGATGCGCGCGCACATCTGGCCGGGATAGCGGCTCTCGAAGTAGCGGAACGCCTCCTCCTGATCGGCGTCGCCGGTTCCGAGCACGATCATCTGCACGCCCTCCGACATGATGCGGTCCATGGCGTAGCGCACCAGGCCGAGGCCCTTCTGGTTGGTAAGGCGGCCGATCATGACGACGAGCGGAGCGTTCTCGTCTTGCCAGAGCCCGCATTCCTCTTGGAGGGCGCGCTTGGCGGCCTTCTTGTTCTCCAGGTCATCCATGCTGTAATGGTGCTCGATGTACATGTCGGTCGCGGGGTTCCAGATGTTCTGGTCGATGCCGTTGAGAATGCCCGAGAGGATGTCGGCACGGCGGCGGAACATGTAGTCGAGGCCCTCGCCGAAGAACGGCATCTGCAGCTCGACGGCGTAGCTCGGGCTCACGGTGGTGAGCAGGTCGGAATAGCAGAGCGCGCCCTTCATGTAGTTGATGGAGCGATCGTCGCAGCGCAGCTGATCGGCTGCGGCGGGGATGTGCGCCACACCGAGGATGTCTTCGAGCAGCTGGTCGCCGAACTGCCCCTGGAATTTGACGTTATGCACCGTGAAGACGCACTTCACGTTGTTGCAGGCATCGCTCTCGCGGTAGAACTCGCGCAGGAACACGGGCACGAGGGCCGTCTGCCAGTCGTTGCACTGCACCACGTCGCACTGCAGCTCGGGGAAGAACTCGATAGCCTCGCAGATGGCCTTCGAGAAGAAGGCATAGCGCTCGCCGTCGTCGAAATGGCCGTAGAGGGTATCGCGCTTGAAGTAGTCCTCGTTGTCGAGGAAATAGAAGTCGACGCCGTCATGCACGAGGTGCTCGACGCCGCAGTATACGCCGCGCCATGCCAGCGGCACGTACATCTCGCCAAGATGCTCCATCCGCTCCTGATATTCCCACGGAATGGTGGAATAGCGAGGCATCACCACGGCGCACTTGGCACCGGCGGCGATGAGCGCCTGCGGAAGGGAACCAGCCACGTCGGCCAAGCCGCCGGTTTTGGCGAATGGAACGGCCTCGGAGGTGGCAAGCAGGATCTTGAGCTTCCTTCTCTTGGATTGCACGGCGAACCTCCTTGTGGTCTACGTACGCGCCTTCGCCTTGACGAACACGTCGTCCTCGGTTCCCTTGAGCACGGTGCCTGCGGGGATGATGTTGTTGCGGTCGACGATGGCATAGTCGATCACGGCGCCGCTCTTGATGACGGTGCCCTGCATGATGATGGAGTTGCTCACCTTGGCGCCCGGCTCCACGATGACGTTGCGCGAGAGCACGCTGCCGTCCACGCTGCCGTAGATGCGGCAGCCTGCAGAGATGAGGGACCTCGTGACGCGCGACCCCGCCTCATGCTTGGCGGGCGGCGTATCGTGCGCCTTGGTCTTGATGGAGCGGCCGGTGGGGAATACGGAATCGGACACCTCGGGGTCGAGCATGTCCATATTGGCGCGATAGTAGCTCGTCTTGTTGAAGACGGCCGCGCAGTAGCCCTCGAAGAGGTAGGTGCGGATGTTCACCGGCACCGTATTGGAGAGGATCGCCTCGAAGAGGTCGGTGTGGTCGGCGGCGGCGTACCAGTCGAGCATGTCGAGCAGCAGGGAGCGGCTGATGACGAAGCAATCGAGGAAGGCGAGCTCGCCCTTCTTGACGCCGTACTTCATGCCCTTGACCATGCCGTCCTTCGCGTCGAAGGCCACGACGTCCACATCGTCGGCTTCGGCGACCTTAGTGAGCACGGTGATGTCGGCGCCGGATGCGATGTGGGCATCGACGACCTCGGTAAGGTCGATGTTGTAAATGAAGTTGGCCGTTGAGAACACCACGTGGCCCTTTGTGCTGCGGGTGAAGATGGCCCTGTTCTGGATAAGGTCGCGCAGCAGGAAGCGCGAGCCGGTGCGGGCGGTGCCGAATGCGGTGCCGGGCAGCATGAACAGACCGCCGTTCTTGCGGTCGAGGCTCCAGTCCTTGCCCGCGCCCACGTGATCGACGATGGAGCGGTAGTTCTGGGGCATGACCATGCCGAGGGTGCGGATGCCCGCATTGACCATGTTCGACATGGGGAAGTCGATCAGGCGGTAGCGACCCACGTACGGCACGGCGGCAATGGGGCGGTTGTCAGCGAGAACGCCCGGATCCTTGGCAGAGTAATTGCAGGTGATGACGCCGATGAGCTTCTCCATCGTCTACTCCCCCTTCCTCACCACGGCGCCGTTTCCGACGGTGGCGGTTTCGGCGTCGGCGGAACCGAGGCAGACGCCCGCCTCGACTACGGCATCCTCGCCGAGAATTGCGTTCACGACCGTGGCACCCGCCTCGATGCGGGCGCCGGGCAGCAGCACGGCCTGTTCGACGACCGCGCCCTCGCCGATGAAGGCATCGCACGCGAGAATGGAGCGCGACACCGTGCCGAAGACTTGGCTGCCGTTGTCGATGAGGCAGTCTTCGACGTCGGCATTCTCACCGAAGAACGCGGGCGGGCGGGTGGACGAGTTGCTCATGATGGGAAACTCGGAAGAGTAGATGTCGAAGGCGGGCTCGGGACCCAGCAGGTCCATGCTCGTCTCGAGGTAGCTCGATATGGTGCCCACGTCGCGCCAGAAGCCCTCGAACTTGTAGGTGAAGAGGCGCTTGCCGTCGGCGAGCAGCTTGGGGATGATGTCGCCGCCGAAGTCGTGCGTGGATTCGGGATCCACCGCATCGTCCTTCAACGTCTTGATGAGAAGGTCGGCCGTGAAGATGTAGATGCCCATGGACGCGAGGTTGCTGCGGGGCTGCTTGGGCTTCTCCTCGAACTCGAGGATGCGGCCCTCCTCGTCGCAGTTCATGATGCCGAAGCGGGAGGCCTCCTCCCAGGGCACGGGCATGACGGCCACGGTGAGATCGGCCTTGTTGTTCTTGTGGCACTGGAGCATCTCATGGTAGTCCATGCGGTAGAGCTGGTCGCCCGAGAGGATGAGCACGTACTCGGGATCGTTCTGCTCGAGATAGCCCAGGTTCTGGGTTACGGCATCGGCCGTGCCCGCATACCAGGCGCCGCCCGTCTGGGTGGCGAAGGGAGGAAGGATGGACACGCCGCCGCCGCGTTCGTCGAGGTTCCACGCCTCGCCGGTTCCGATGTAGGAATGCAGCAGATAGGGCCGATACTGCGTGAGGACGCCCACCGTGTCGATGCCCGAGTTCGCACAGTTGGACAGCGGGAAGTCGATAATGCGGAACTTACCGCCGAACGAGACCGCGGGTTTGGCGACGTTGCTGGTGAGGACGCCCAGCCTGCTGCCCTGCCCGCCGGCAAGGAGCATCGCGACGCACTCCTTCTTGCTCATACGAACTCCTTTCGCCCTTTCCTAGCCTTCCTTCATCAAATATGCCAAATTTCCTCTGCATACTCGCGGATTGTTCGGTCAGAAGAGAAGTATCCCGCCTTGGCGGTATTGTGGATGGCGGATTTGCGCCAGGACGCCGTGTCGGCGTAGCTCTGGGTGAGCTCCTCCCATGCCTGGGCGTAGGAGTAGAAGTCCTTGAGCACGAGGTCGTGGTCGTTGCTGACCATGAGCTCGTCGGCGATGCTCTCGAAGTCGCCCGAGAGGCGCGCGAGGGAACCATCGGTGAGCATGTCGACGATGCGGCCCAGACGGCCCCGGTCAGCGTTATAGGCATCCCAGGCCCAGTAACTGTGGTTCTCACGCAGCTCGTCAACCTCCGCCGTACGCAGGCCGAAGATCTTGATGTGCTCCTCGCCCACGAGGTCGCAGATCTCCACGTTGGCGCCGTCGTAGGTGCCGAGCGTGATGGCGCCGTTCAGCATGAGCTTCATGTTCGAGGTTCCGGACGCCTCCGACCCCGCCCAGCTGATCTGCTCGGAGATATCGGTTGCGGGGTAGATGAGCTGCGCGTTGGACACCGCGAAATTGGGCACGAAGGCCACCTTGATGCGATCGTTCACGCGCGCGTCGTTGTTGATGACGTCGGCCACCGAGTTGATGAGGCGGATGACCTCCTTGGCGAAAGTGTAGCTCTGCGCCGCCTTGCCCGCGAAGATGAACGAGGTGGGCTGGGGCTCGAAGCCGGGGTCGTCGAGCATGCGGTTGTAGAGATCGAGGATCTTGAAGACGTTGAGGAGCTGGCGCTTGTAGGCGTGGAAGCGCTTGACCTGCACGTCGAAGACCGTGGAGGTGTCGAGCGCCACGCCGGTGGCCTTGGCGATGTGGGCGGCGAGGCGCTCCTTGGCCGTCTGCTTGGATGCGGCGAACTCCTGCTGGAAGCTGGCGTCGTTCTCAAAGCGCGCGAGCTTCTCGAGCTCCATGGCATCCTGCATCCACCCATCGCCGATGGCGTTGGTGATGAGCTTGGCATAGGACGGGTTGGACTCAGCGAGGAAGCGGCGGTGCGTGACGCCGTTGGTCTTGTTGTTGAACTTCTCGGGAGCGAGCTCGTAGAACGCATGCAGGGTGTTCGCCTTGAGGATGCCCGTGTGCAGCTCGGAGACGCCGTTGACGGAGTGCGAGAAGAGCACCGAGAGGTTGGCCATGCGCACCTCGCCGTCCCACAGGATGGCGGTCTGCTTGAGGATCTCGAACCAATCGTCGCGGTCGTGCGGGAACGACTCGCGATAGCGGCGGTCGATCTCGTCGATGAACATATAGGTGCGCGGGAACAGCTCGCGGAACGTGTTGATGGGCCACTTCTCGAGCGCCTCGGGCATGACGGTGTGGTTGGTGTAGGAGATGGTGGCGCGGGCGATATCGAAGGCGAGGTCGAAGTCGACGCCCTTCTCATCGACGAGGATGCGCATGAGCTCGGGGCCGCACATGGCGGGGTGCGTGTCGTTGGTGTGGATGCACACGTGGTCGGCCAGGTGCTCCCAGTCGGGGCCGAACTCCTTCTCGTAGGTGCGCAGGATGGTCTGCAGGCCTGCGGTGACGAACAGGTACTCCTGCTTCAGGCGCAGGATCTTGCCGTGCTCGCCCGAGTCGTTGGGATAGAGGATGGTCGAGATGGCCTCCACGTCGGTGCGGAACTTGTTGGCGCCGGCGTAGTCTCCGGAGTTGAAGGCGTCGAGGTCGAAGTCCTCGGAGCTCGGCTCGGCGCTCCACAGGCGCAGCTTGTTGACCTTCGTGCCGTTATAGCCGACGATGGGCACGTCGTAGGGCACGGCGAGCACCTTGGTGCCGCCTTCCTGCGTGAACCAGTACTTTCCGTCTTCATCCTCGTGGCGCACGATCTCGCCGCCGAACTGCACGACGACCGAGCTTTCGGTTGCCTTGCGCTCCCAAGGATAGCCGTGGGCGAGCCAGTTATCCGTTTTCTCAACCTGGCGGCCGCCCTCGATCTCCTGGCGGAAGAGGCCGTAGCGGTAGCGCATGCCGTTGCCGTTGCCCGAGATGCCGAGCGAGGCCATGGAGTCGAGGAAGCATGCGGCCAGACGGCCCAGGCCGCCGTTGCCGAGGCCCGGATCGGCCTCCTGCGCGCAGATCTCCTCGAGGGTGGTGCCCATCTCCTTGAGGCCCTCGGCCACGACGTCGCGCACGCCCAGGTTGATAAGGTAGTTGTCGAGCAGAGGACCCAGCAGGAACTCCAGCGAGAAGTAGTAGACGCGCTTCTCCTTGGGCACGAGGGTCTCGACCTGGAGGTCGCGTGCCTTGAAGGCGACCATGCGCGCAAGGGCGTTGAACCGCTCGCCCGCGGTGGCGTGCTCGAACGACTTGCCGAGCATGGCCTCGCAGACGCTGCGATAGGTGCTGACGAAGTCCTCGTTGGATTCGAAGGACTTCTCTCCCTTGAGGCGGCGCATGAGGCCGCTGAAGCCCTGGAACATATCGGTTTCCATACATCTCCTTCCGGCGCAGCCCCTGTGCCTGCGCGTCGGTTGTATAAATCGTGCGGTGCCTCGCGCTACGGACGCTTTTTGCGGGTGCGCGCGGCCGTGCCGGCAGCGCCGGTTTTCTGTGTTGTCGTGGCTGTCTTCTCGGCGGCCGCCGCACCCTTTGCCGGGGTCTTGGCGGTTTTCTTAACGACGTTCTTGGCAACCTTCTTTTTGGGCGGAAGCGCCGCAGTGCGCTTGAGCATGATGCCGCCGAGCGGAGGCACGCGCAACACCAGCGAGTTCTCGCGTCCGTTCCACGGCACGTCCTCGCTGATCAGCTGGCCGCCATTGTATACGCCCGACCCTCCGAAACTCGGATCGTCGGAGTTGAAGACCTCCTCGTAGATGCCGCTCTCGGGCACGCCCATGCGGAAGTTCTCGTGAGCGTTGATGTCCATGTTGAGCAGGATCACCACGTCATCGCCCTTCTTCTTGCCGTGGCGGATGTAGGTGAGGATGGACTGCCGGTTGTTGTCGGCGTCGATCCACTCGAAGCCGGCGGAATCGTACGCCTGCTCCCAGAGCGCGGGGTTCTGGTTGTAGAAGCGGTTGAGCGCGGCGATGAAGCTCCTGTGCCGGGCATGGCTCTCGAAGTTGTCGGCCAGGAAGAACTCGATGCCCTCGTAGTAGCGCCACTCGATGAACTGGCCGATCTCGTTGCCCATGAAGTTGAGCTTGCTGCCGGGGTGGGTCATCTGGTAGAACGCGAGGGCGCGCAGGCCTGCGAACTGGCGCCAATTGTCGCCCGGTTGGCGGGTGATGAGCGAGCACTTGCCGTGCACCACCTCGTCATGGGAGAGCGGCAGCACGAAGTTCTCGTTGAACGCGTACATGATGGAGAACGTGAGCAAACGATGGTTGCCCGGACGCCAGGGGAAGTCGGTCTGCATGTAGTGCAGGGTGTCGTTCATCCAGCCCATATCCCATTTGTAGTTGAAGCCGAGACCGCCGACCTCGGGCGGGTAGGTGACGAGCGGCCACGCGGTGGATTCCTCGGCGATCATCATGACGTCGGGGTGGTAGGTGCCGATGGTGGTGTTGCACTGACGGATGAAGCTCACGGCGGCATCGTCCTCTTCGGTACCGCGTGAGTTGAAGCGCTTCTTGGAGGGCTCGTCGATGCCGAAGTTGAGATAGACCATCGAGGTGACGCCGTCCATGCGGATGCCGTCGGCGTGGTACTCCTCGACCCAGTAGAGCAGGTTCGAGATGAGGAACGAGCGCACCTCTCCGCGAGACAGGTCGAATTTGAGGGTGCCCCACGTGGGGTGCACGAGACCCTCGTAGAGCTTCTTGCCGTTGAAGAGCGCGAGGCCGTGCGCATCGGGGCAGCAGCCGCCGGGAACCCAGTCGAGGATGACGCCGATGCCGGCCTGGTGGCAGGCGTCGACGAAGTGCTTGAGCTGCTTGGGATCGCCGAAACGCGAGGTGGGCGCGTAATAGCCCACGATCTGGTAGCCCCACGAGCCGTCGAAGGGGTGCTCCATCACGGGCATGAGCTCGATGTGCGAATAGCCCATCTCATGCACGTAGTTCACCAGCTCTTCGGAGAGCTCGTCGTAGGAGAGGTAGGAGCCGGGCGCGTCATCGGGGTTCTCGGGCCAGCCGCCGATGCTGGTGAGACCGTCGTTGTGCCGCTTCCAGCTGCCCAGATGCACCTCGTATATGTTGAGCGGGCGCTCGTGATGGTCGTTGCGCGTGCGGTTGGAGATCCACCGCTCATCGCCCCACGCGTAGCCCGAGATGTCGAAGGTGCGCGAGGCGTTGGCGGGAACGAGCTCTGCCCAGAAGCCGTACGGATCCGCCTTGTAGAGCTTCTCGTCCGCAGCGGTGGTGATGAGATACTTGTACGAATCTCCCTGGTTGACGCCGGGGACGAAGCCCTCCCACACGCCGCCGGTCTTGCTGCATGACAGCGGGTTGGACTGCTCGTCCCAGCCGTTGAACGAGCCGATGACATGGACGCTCTTCACATCGGGTGCCCAAACGGCAAAGTGATAGCCTTCCACGCCGTCCCTCTCGGCGGGATGCGCGCCGAACTTCTCAAAGCTCCTGTACCACTCGCCTTTGGCGAGAAGGAACAGGTCATCCTGCGAAAGATACAGGGATGCATCTTGAAGAGCCATCGGCACTCCTTACGCTCAAGGGACATGATTCGACATATCCTATTCTAACCAATGTACGAGATGAGCTGATGGAGATGTCCGCTTCGGCTGTATCCTAGTCTTGATTGAAAGGAGGACACGTGCCCCGGGAGTCCAAGAAGGCGCGGCAAGCGCGCGCCGTTGAGATGTGCCGTCGTATGGGCGAACTGTATCCGCAGGTAGAGAGCGCATTATGGTTTCGCAGTCCCTTTGAGTTGGTGATATGCGTGCTGCTTTCGGCGCAAACCACCGACGCTGCGGTGAACAAGGTCACGCCCGAGCTGTTCGAGCGCTGGCCCGATGCTCCCGCGCTTGCAGCGGCCGATCCTGCCGAGGTGGGCGAGGTCATCCGTTCCATCGGATTCTGGCGCGCCAAGGCTGCGCATGCGGTCGAGGCAGCGCAGATGATCGTCGCCGATTACGCGGGCACGGTGCCGAGCAGCATGGAAGAGCTCACCAGGCTCCCCGGCGTGGGGCGTAAAACCGCCAACATCGTGCTCAACAAGGCATATGGCGTGGTAGATGGCATAGCGGTCGATACGCACGTCTTCCGCATCTCACGGCGTTTGAAGTTCTCCGATGCTCCCACGCCGCTCGCGTGCGAGCAGGATCTGCTTGCGCTGCTGCCGCGCGAGCTCTGGGGACCCGTGAACGAGCAGTGGATCCACTTCGGGCGCGACACCTGCACAGCGCACGCGCCCGCATGCGGCGCATGCGCTGTGGCCGATCTTTGCCCGAGCTGCGGAAAAGCCGAGGGAAATCCGACGAAGAAAAAACGATAGGCTGAGCCCGGTTCTCACCTTGGACGACACAAAATGTCTCTAATGCTGCACGGTTCATGCCTCAGGTGATGGTGGCGCTGGCTGTTATGCATAATCTCGCCAATATCTCGGCACTTTACGCATATTATTCAGCCCCGTTGGTCCTCCAGGCCCGAACCGTGCAGCATTAGAGACATTTTCGGTACGCGTGTCATGTCGGGCTGCCCTCAAGAAGCGATGCGAGCATGCTCGAGCGCTTCAGAATCGCCTTGGTGCTGTTCAGCTGCGCCCGCTTTCTGCGTTGGCTCTTGCCGGAGAGATCTTCGATCTGTTTGAGCAGCTGCTCGGCTAAGAAATCGAACGATGCGCTGGTTTTGAAGTCGTCGAACGTCACCTGGAAGACGCGGATCCCCATGGTTTGGATGAGGCGCATGCGCTGCTTGTCCTTCTTGGTCTTCCCGAGGATGGCGTCGCGCGATGCCGGATCGAGTGCATCCCAGTCACCCATCTCGGGGTGGAATTCCTCACTCTCATATTCGATATCGAGCGGAAGCTCCTCGAAGAAGATGTCGGGGTAAACATGACGCGCCACCGTAAAACGCTGATACTCCTCTCCAATGGGGACATCGGCATTGAGCTTCGGCAGGCCAAGGCCCAGGCCGCCCCGCACGATGGGTAATCGCAGCATAAGCGCGAGGACGCTCTCCATGGGGGAAGCTGCATGATCCATCAGGAACGGCACCGCACGGCTCGCGCGTGTGATCCCCCGCAGACGGGCTCCCTTGAGCGCGCCGACGAAATCCGCGATCTTCTGCATCGATGTGACAGGTTCGACCTGGTAGACGGGCCGACCGCCCGCTGGATGGGATTGCCGCAGCGTATATGATCCGCAGAGTTCCATGCCGAATAGGAGCAGCTTGGGGAAGGGCGTGGTTGCGGCGGCATCGATGAAGAGCAGCTCCGGTCCGGCAATGCAGATCTCGGGGCTGATCCTGATAAACGGTTTTCCCGGCAGAAACGAGGATACGACCTGAGAATCGATCTCATCGTGCCGGGGGATTCTCAGTGCTGCGCAGGGCACGATAACCGATAGCGGATTGCGCTTCGTGGGCGCAGACGGCATGCCCAACCGCGTGCATCCCTCTTCGGTGAGCGGAACATAGGAACCCGAAACGATGCTTCCCAGTGCATTGCTCCAGCTCAGCGAGATAACCGAGGCATGCCTGTCAGCTCGAAGCGACCGAAGCATCCTACGTGCGTGTATGCCGGTGACCACATAGTCCATGCAACAAGAATACGGGGACGGCTTGTTGAAAACCCTGAAGCGCTCTCCAGCCGCTGGCAGCTCGCTGTCGCGCTTCTTACCATAGTCTTTCAACCGCTGGTCAAAACAGTGGTTGAGCTGCGACTGAAGACAGGGACAGTGCGCAAGGAGCAGGCGCGGCCTCGGTAAAAAACACTCGAATGGGCGACGAGATGCAGGATAGCGGTGGGGTGGGCCGATCGGGCCGCTATGCTTCGTCTGCGTCCGTCGTTGCGAGCACCGTTGCGAGCAGGCCCTCGGTGTCGCGGTAATCGGCGATCACGCGATCGACGCCGGGGAGGCCGGCAAGAAACTCGGGGTCGTACTCCGCCGTCACCGCCACGACGCGCCCGGCGCCGGCACGCCGTGCCGCCTCGAGCCCCAAGGGCGCGTCCTCGAATACCGTGCAACGCGCTGCGGGCACCCCGATCCGATCCATGGCGCGCACGAAGATGTCGGGCGCGGGCTTGCTCGGGAACGTGCGGTCGTTGTAGACGATGGTGTCGAGCGAGAACCACCGGTCGAGCCCGAGGCGCTCGAAATGGAACTCCATGTTCTCGAGCGGAGACGCGGTGGCTATGGTGATGCGAACGCCGAGGTCTGCCAGCGCATCCAAAAAGCCGGGGAGCCCCTCCGCAAGCTGGCACGCATCGGAATGGATGCGGCAGAGATCGCGGTAGAGCTGCTCGCGCTCGAGCTCCGCAGCATCGGTCTCATCCGGCGCGGGCCAGCGGCCGAGCATGAACTCGAGGCACTCCCCTATGCTCACGCCGTGAAGATGGTAGGCGAAGTCTTCGTCGGAAAGCTCGAGGCCGAGGTTGTTGCGCGCCCATGTGCGCCACGCTTCCTCCTGATAGGGGCCGTCGAGGATCATGGTGCCGTTGAAATCGAAGATCGCCCCATGCGTCATGGAAAAGCTCCTCGAATACGAAAAGAGCCCCGGAAGAGGGGCTCGCGCTGATCGTGGTGCGGCGTGAGGGATTCGAACCCCCGACCTTTTGATTCGTAGTCAAACGCTCTATCCAGCTGAGCTAACACCGCGTAGGTCGTGCGACTAAACATCTTGCTACGAAAACGCTTGCGAGTCAAGGGGAAACGGCCGAGAAGTGCAAGAAAAAACTCATGCCTCGAGTTCGCGATAAAAGCAGCTCCGGCTGCCCGTATGGCATGCCGGACCCGGCGAATCCACCACCACGAGCAGGCAGTCCTTGTCGCAATCGACGAGAATCTGCTTGATCTGCTGCATGTTTCCGCTGGTTGCGCCCTTATTCCAGAGCTCTTGGCGCGAGCGCGACCAAAACCAGGTGGTGCCCGTGCGCAAGGAAAGCTCCAGCGATTCCCCGTTCATCCAGGCCAGCATGAGCACCTCGCCCGTACCCTCCTGCTGCACGATGGCGGGGATGAGGCCCTGCTCGTTGAAACGCAGGCCGTCAGATGCGCTGATGCGGTCCATTGCCCTCCCTAGAAGTCGAGCCGGACGGGGATGCCCTGCCCGGCCATGTACGCTTTAACCTCCCGGATGCTGAACGTGCCGAAGTGGAACACGCTTGCGGCGAGCACCGCATCGGCCTCGCCGTCGATGATGCCCTCGGCAAAGTGCTCGAGCCTGCCGACGCCGCCCGATGCGATGACGGGAATGGAAACGGCGCGCGCCACGGTGCGCGTGAGCGGGATGTCGAACCCGTCCTGGGTGCCGTCGCGATCCATGCTCGTGAGCAGGATCTCGCCCGCGCCGCGACGCGCGGCCTCCTCGGCCCACGCCACGGCATCGAGACCCGTGGCCGTGCGCCCGCCGCGAATGTAGGCCTCCCAGCGATCTCCTGCGCCCGTGCGCTTCGCATCGATGGCCACGATGACGGCCTGACTGCCGAACGCCTTGCTCGCAAGCGTGATGAGCTCGGGATCGCGTACGGCTGCCGAGCAGAGCGAGATCTTGTCGGCACCCGCCGCGATCATGGCGCGGGCGCCTTCGATGGTGTGGAAGCCGCCGCCCACGGTATAGGGGATGCGCAGGCGCTCGGCCGCATGCGATGCCAGCTCGACCGTGGTGGCGCGCTCGTCGGAGGTTGCGGTGATGTCGAGGAAGACCACCTCGTCGGCACCCTCGCGGTCGTAGGCGGCGGCCAGCTCGACGGGATCGCCCGCATCGCGCAGATCGACGAAGTTGACGCCCTTGACCACGCGGCCGTCGTTGACATCCATGCAGGCTATGACGCGTTTGGTGAGCATGTGCGCTCCTTTCTCGCGGCGGCGAGGGCATCCTCCACGGCGAGGCTCCCCTCGAAGATGGCGCGTCCGCAGATGACGCCCTCGATGACCTGCGATCCGAGGGCGGCGATGGCGGCGATGTCGGCTGCAGAGGCAACGCCGCCCGAGGCGATCACGGGAAAGCCCGCGACCCGGGCGATATGCTCGTAGGCGGCGGTATCGACGCCGGTCTGCATGCCGTCGCGGGCGACATCGGTATAGACCAGGTGGCGAAAGCCCAGGTCCGCGAGACGGGCGACGAGCTCGTCGGCAGAGAGCGCCTCCCCCTCGCGCCAGCCGTTCACGCGCACCTGCCCGTCGCGTGCCGCGACATCGGCGACGGCGCAGCGGGCATAGTCGCGCGCGATCTGAGCGGCGAGAGCCGGGTCGCGCACCAGCGCGGTTCCCACGGCAACGCGCGCGGCGCCCAGCTCGAGCAGCCGCTCGAACGCCGCCATCGAACGGACGCCGCCGCCCACATCCGCTTGGATGTCCTCAAGCGCGCAGATGGCAGCGATTGCCTCGGCGTTTGCCTGCCGAGCCGCCGCGTCCTCCTCGAGCGTGGCGGAGAGATCGACCACGTGCACCCACCCGGCGCCTCGTGCGCGGAACTCCTCGGCCACGGCGACGGGATCTTCGGCGTACACCTTCATCCGCGCCCGATCGCCGCGCTCGAGGCGCACGACCCGGCCGGCGACGAGGTCGATGGCGGGGAAAACGATCATCGGCCCTCCTCGTGAACGAGACGCACGAAATTGCGCAGGATCGCAAGGCCCACCCGCGAGGATTTCTCGGGATGGAACTGCACGGCGAAGATGCTATCCCTCCAGATGGCGCTGGGGAATCGCCGCGTGTAATCGGTGTAGGCGGCCACGATGGAGGGGTCCACGTCGTCGGCGAGGGCGTAGCTGTGCGTGAAATAGACGTGCGCGCCGTCCTCGATGCCCTCGAAGAGCGGGCACGCGCGACCGGTCTGCGTGAGCTCGATCTGATCCCAGCCAACATGGGGGACCTTGAGCACGCTGCCGTCGAGGCGCGTGACCGTGCCTTTCAACACGCCGAGCGCCGCGCACGAGCCGCTCTCGCTCTCCTCGCCGCTCTCCATGAGGAGATGCTCGCCCAAGCAGATGCCCAGAAACGGGACGTTGCGCGCCAGCGCATCGACGAGCGCCTCCCCCACCCCGGATGCACCGATGAACCCCATGGCGTCCTCGAGGCTGCCGACGCCGGGCAGCACGATGCCGGAGGCGCTGCGGATGACGGCGGGGTCGTCGGTGATGGCGACCTCCGCGCCCACGTCGGCGAGGCTGCGGGCGACTGACAGCAGGTTTCCCTTGCTGTAGTCGACAAGAACGATCCGCGCGGCCATCTAGAGCACGCCCTTCGTTGAGGGGATGCCCGCGTTGCGCAGGTCGGCCTCGCACGCGTCGCGCAGGGCGCGGGCGCATGCCTTGAAGCAGGCCTCGATGATATGGTGCGCGTTGGTGCCGGCGAGCTTGCGCACGTGGAGCGTGATGCCCGCCTCGCGAGCCAGTCCGATGAAGAACTCCTGTGCGAGCTCGGTATCGAAGGTCCCCACCTTGGCGGGCTCGATGGGCACGTCCCAGTAGAGGCCGCCGCGCCCGGAGATGTCGACGCTCGCCAGGACGAGCGCCTCATCGAGCGGGATGATCTGGTTGCCGAAGCGGCGGATGCCGGCGCAGGTGCCGAGCGCTTGCCGTAGGGCTTGGCCGAGCGCGATGCCCGTATCCTCCACCGTGTGGTGGTCGTCCACCCACGTGTCGCCCTCAACATGCACGTCCATATCGATCAGGGCATGGCGCGCGAGGGCCGTGAGCATGTGGTCGAAAAACCCCACGCCCGTGGCGATGGCGGAGGCGCCGCTGCCGTCGATATCGATCGAGAGGTCGATCGCGGTCTCGCCGGTTGTGCGCGTGATCCGAGCTGTACGAGCCATGCTACTCACCCTCCGGGTCGTTGGCGAGGATATCTGCGAGCGCGGCCGTCACGGCGGCGTTCTCGTTGGGCGTTCCCACGGTGATGCGCAGGCAGTCTTCGAGACCGCACGCCTGCGAGAGGTCGCGCACGAGGATGGAGCATCCGTCGCGTAGGCGCTCCCACACCCTGTGGGCCTGCGGCACGCGCACGAGCAGGAAATTCGCCGCGCTGGGCCACACGGTGAGACCGTCGAGCTGGGCGAGCTCGGCTGCAAGACGATCGCGTTCCTCGCAGATCTTGGAAACGGTTGCCGAGAAGCGCGCGCTCTCGCTCAGAACGGCCTCGGCCACCGCCTGCGAGAAGGCGTTCACCGAGTAGGGCTGGCGCACCGCTGCGAGCGCATCGATGACGGCAGGGTCGGCGAGCACATAGCCGATACGGGCACCTGCCAGGGCAAATGCTTTCGAGAGCGTGCGCAGCACCACGAGGTTGGGGCAGCGCCCAAGCAGCGTGGTCGCGCTCGGCGCGCCTGCGAACTCCATGTACGCCTCGTCCACGAGCACGAGGCCTGCGGCGGCGTCGCACAGCTCCTCGATGAATGAGAGGGACGCGAGCGTGCCCGTGGGATTGTTGGGCGTGGTGATCACCGTGATGCGCGCCTGCGCCGCATGGGCGAGCAGCGCGGGCTCGTCGACGGCGAAGGTCTGGGGATGACGCGGCACATCGATCACCGTGCACTCGCAAAGCTCCGCGTAAAGGCGGTAGATCGAGAACGTGGGCGGGCAGTCGATCACGGTGGCGCCCTCCCCGCCAAGCGCGAGGAAGAGGTTGAAGATGAGCTCATCGCCGCCGTTGCCCACGATGATCTGCGCGGGATCCGCACCGTAGCGTGCCGCTATCTCGGCGCGCAGGCCGGGGGCGAGCGGTTGCGGATAGCGATTGATCTGCACGTCGGCAAGCGCGCGCAGGGCGCTGTCGCGTACGGACGACGGCATGCCGTAGGTGTTCTCGTTGGCCGAGAGGTTGATGGCGACGGGCGTGAACCGGGGATCGTAGGGCTCGAGCGCTGCAGCGCTCGGCCTCATGAGCGCTTTGATATCACGCATCGGCACCACCCGCCTCGAGCGCCTCGCGGCGCAGGCGCACCGAGAGGGCGTGGGCCCAGAGGCCCTCCGCCTCGGCAAGCGTCTCGGTGGCGCGGGCATCGGCGCGCACGCCGGCGGGCGTGTAGGTGCTCACGGTGGAGCGGGTGACGAAGTCCCACACGCCCAGCGGGTTGGAGAAGCGCGCCGTGCCGCCGGTGGGAAGCGTGTGGTTGGGGCCGGCAACGTAGTCGCCCAGCGGTTCGGAACTCCACGGCCCCACGAAGATGGCACCCGCCGCCCGCACGTCGGGCAGCAGGTCCTCCGCATCCTCGCAGTGCAGCTCGAGATGCTCGGGCGCGATGAGGTTCACGGTGTCGAGCACGGCCGCACGCGTGTCGCACACGATGCAGACGCCGTTATCGTCGAGAGCGGCGCGGGTGATCTCGGCGCGCGGGCTCTCGGCGAGGAAGGCTTCGATGGCGGAAAGCACCTGCGGAACCAGATCCGCATCGCACGTGATGAGATAGCAGGCGGCCATGGGGTCGTGCTCGGCCTGGGCCATGAGGTCGGCAGCCACGATGCGCGGATCCGCCGCAGCATCGGCCACGACGCACACCTCTGAGGGACCGGCGATCATATCGATGCCCACATCGCCCGAGACGGCGCGCTTGGCGGCTGCCACATAGGCGTTGCCGGGACCGACGATCTTATCGACGGCGGGAATGGATGCGGTTCCATACGCAGCAGCGGCGACGGCTTGGGCACCACCCACGGCATACACCTCGTCCACGCCCGCAACGCAGGCGGCGGCCAGCGTGAAGGCGGAGATGCTGCCGTCCGCCTGGGGCGGCGTGAGCATGATGACGCGCTCGACGCCCGCGACCTTGGCGGGGATGCAGTCCATGAGCACCGTGGAGGGGTACTGGGCGCGGCCGCCGGGCACGTAGAGCGCGGCGGATGCGATGGGAAGCACGCGCACCCCCAGGCGGACGCCGTTGGCGCGCTCGTAGCTCCACGACCGTTCGCGCTCGAACTCGTGCTCGTGGAACTCGCGGATCTGCGCCGCAGCATGGCGGAGCGCAGCGAGAAACTCCGGGGAAACGGCATCGCAGGCGGCGGAGATCGCCTCATCGGGCACGCGGAACGCTTCGGGGCAGGAGCCGTCGAAGCGCAGCGTGTACGCGCGCACGGCCTCGTCGCCGCGCTGGCGCACATCGTCGACGATGGCCTGGGCGGCGGCACACACCTCCGCCGGCAGCGCGCCGGATGCGCGCAGGTCGGTGCGGGAAAGGCGGTCGGAACCGCTCAAGACGAGCGTTTTCATGGTTGCTGCTCCTCTCATCGCGCGGTGAGGCGCTCGGCAAGGGCGCGGACGCGCGCATCGCAGCGATACGCGGCGGGACTCGCGAAGAAGCGGGCGCTGAACGACATGATCTCATCGACCACCACGAGGTCGTTCTCGGCGAGCGTGGTGCCGGTGGCGGTGATGTCGACGATGCGGTCGGTCATGCCGAGCAGCGGGCCCAGCTCGATGTTGCCGTGCAGCGTGACGATATCGACCTGCTGGCCGATGCGGTCGTAGTAGGCCTGGGTGAGGTGCGGGTACTTGGTGGCGACGCGCACCGTGCCGCGCCACGCGCGCGTGCGCTCGGCGGCCCCGCGAGCCGATGCAGGCTCGGCAACGCAGAGACGGCATGCGCCGAAGCCCAGGTCGGCAAGCTGCACCAGATCGAGGTCGGCTTCGAGCAGGGAATCGCTTCCGCAGATGCCGCAGTCGGCGCCGCCGTGGGCCACGAAGGCGGGCGCGTCGGTTGCGCGGACGATGATGTACTCCACGTCTTCCGTCGAGATGACGAGCTTGCGGCCGGGGTCCGCCAGATCCGCGGTTGCAAGACCTGCCTGCTCGAGCGCTGCAAGCGCGCCCTTGAACAGCGATCCTTTGGGAACGGCGATGCGCAGGGGGCGACGGACGGCGCGGGCGCCGGCGGACACGATGCCCGAAGCGCCCTGCTCGCCGAGCACCTCCTGCAGCCGTTCAAGAGAAAGGGCGAAACCGCAGGCAGACAGCCCGTCGCGACCGAACTTGCGCAGCACCGAATCGTAGCGGCCGCCGGTTGCGAGCGCTGCGGCGAGGTTGTCGGAGTAGCCTTTGAAGATGAGGCCCGTGTAGTAGTCGAAGGAGTTGATGACCGAGAAGTCGAAGCTCGCACGGCCGTTTTCGAAGAGATCTGAGGCGCCCTCCACCAGCTCGAGCAGCTCGGCGGTGCCGCGGGCGCTGCGCTCGACGCCGGCGGACTCGAGAAGCTCGTCGATGGCGGCGATGCATTCCCTGCCGCCGGACAGGCGCACGAGACGCTCCAACGCGTGTGCGGCCTCGCGGCCCAGCTCGGGCGTGCGCGCGATGAGCTCGTCGAGCCCGACGAGATCGGAACCGTGGACGAGACGCCGCACCTGGCTGCGGAACTCATCGCTGGGCGCGCAGGCGCCGAGCAGCGATTCGAGCGGTGCGACCGAACCCAGCACGATGCGCCAGTGCGGGACGCCGAGGGCCTCGAAGGTCGTGGCGAGCAGGCGAACGGCTTCGAGCTCGGCAACGCTGCCCTGCTCGCCCACGAGTTCGATGCCTGCCTGGGTGAACTGGCGCGGCTGGCCTTTGAGGGCCGATTCCTCGCGCACCACCGGTGCCTGATAGCGCAGGCGCACGGGCAGATCGTCTGCGCCGATGCGTCCCGCGATCAGGCGTGCGATGGGCAGCGTGTTGTCGGGGCGCAGCATGAGCAGGCCGCCATCGGAATCGAAGAGCTGGAAGGGGTAGTCGTCGATGGCTCCGCCCTGCTCGAGCGTGTCGCGCACCTCGAGCAGCGGCGTCTCAACGGGGAGATAGCCATGGTGCGCGAAACAGTCCCGTATGGTGCCTGAGATGCGTTCGCGAGCGAGGGCCTCGTGGGGCAGGATGTCCCTGAAGCCGGATGGTGTCGTCAAAGCCACAGCATGCCTCCCTCCGTGAGTTGGATGGCGTCACTGTAGCACAGGGGCCGCCGCACGCATGCACCGGTGGGGAAGACGTAACACGAGCGTGTCAATCAAGCGCGGTCGAGACGCTCGCGCACGGTGCTGCGGAAGCGCACCAGCACGTACGCGCTCAGGAGGGCGCAGAGCGCATACGTTGCAACGCCGTTGAGCCACAGGCCGTCCAGTCCGAGCGGCCACAGCGCGAAGAGCGCAGCCAGCGGAAAGATCAGCACCATGGCCACCGAGACGAACGAGGCGAGCCTCACCTGCCCCACCGCGATCATGAACGACTGCGTGGAGAACGAGAGCCACTTGAGCAGCAGCGAGAACGAGAACAGCTCGAGCGCGCGGGCTGCCATGCCCACGAATGCGCTATCGGCCTGGGGCAGGAAAAGAAGCACCATCGCTTCGGGGAACAGGCGCACGGCGGCAAAGCCCGCGACGCCGATGATCGCAGCGGACGCGAAGCAGTACTGCTCGAGCGCCTTGACGCGGGAAAGGCTGCGCGCTCCCCAGTTATATCCCACAGCGGGCTGCATCGCGTCGATGGCGCCGTAGATGAGCATGACCGCAACCGATTGCACCGTCATGATGATGCCGTACACCGACACGGCCACCTCGCCGCCCAGCCGCACGAGCGCCG